>CAKQQG010000038.1 GCA_934270705.1 uncultured Oxalobacter sp.
TATATGATCGACGAAGTGCACATGCTGACGCCGCATGCGTTCAATGCCATGCTGAAAACCCTGGAAGAGCCGCCGGAATATGTCAAATTCATTCTGGCGACGACTGACCCGCAAAAAATCCCGGTAACAGTTCTTTCGCGTTGTTTGCAATTCAATCTCAAACAAATGCCGGTTCCGCAAATCGTCACACATCTGGACGATATTCTGGCAAAAGAAGGCATTGCCTGCGAAAAAGCGGCGCTGCAGCTGTTGGCCAAAGGTGCGCATGGTTCGATGCGGGATGCCTTGTCGCTGACGGATCAGGCGATAGCCTATACGGCCGGTAACGTAACGGAACAGGCGGTTCGGGATATGCTGGGAGCTTTGGACCAGACCTATCTAATACGGCTGCTGGATTGTCTGGCGGTACGTGATGGTGCGGGATTGCTGGCGATTGCCGACGAGATGGCTGCGCGCAGTCTTTCCTACAATACCGCATTGCAGGACCTGGGGGCCTTGCTGCACCGGATTGCGGTTATTCAGCGCGTTCCTGATTATTTGTCGGAAGAATTGCCGGATTATGCCGATTTGTCGCGGCTTGCCGGTGCGTTCCGTCCCGAAGAAATACAACTTTATTACCAGATTGTGATTCACGGACGTGACGAGCTGGGATTGGCGCCCGATGAATATGCCGGTTTTTCGATGACATTGTTGCGTATGCTGGCATTTATGCCGGATGATCGTGGACAGCATCATAAGCATAGCACTCCAGAGCGTATCCGGTCGGTGGCTGAAAAAGCAGCCGTTCCGGTTGCAGGAAGATCGCAATTTTCGGCCAATCGGGCCGAAAAAGCGAATGCGGCATCACGGCAGCCGATGCATACGGAAGCCGGAATGCCGCGAAAAAATACGGTAACTCCGGTATCCCCGGAACGGGCAGCCGCGTCAGGCGGGCATGCTATGGTTCCCGTCAGTTCAACAGGGGATGCGGCAGTCGGTGAAAAAAAACAGGGTATGACGCTTGCGGTGCCGCATGCCGGAAAAAAACGTTTTCCCGGGTGGGACGGCGACTGGCCGAAACTGGCGGCAGCATTGCCGGTTCGAGGTTTGGTGCAGCAGCTGGCGCAGCAGACGGAACTGGTACGATGGGAAGAAACGGATGACGGAGTGCTCATACATCTGAAATCGCCTGCCGTGACTTTATGTGCGCCGAATTATGTCGGCAAACTGGCATCCGTACTCGGTGAACATTTCGGTTGCCCTGTCAGAATCACGACGGAAACCGGCAAGGTGGAAACAACGGTCAGCCGGAATGCTGCCAGAGCACGTGCCGAAAGACAACAGCAGGCGGAAGACGCGATGAACAACGATCCGTACATACAGAATCTGACGGATGTATTCGGCGGACATATTGTCGAAGGATCGATTAAACCTCTTTAACGGAAAGTGACTATGAAAAATCAACTCGCTGGCCTGATGAAACAGGCACAGGCAATGCAGCAAAATATGGAAAGAATGCAGGAAGAACTCGGCAAGACGATTGTGGAAGGGCAATCCGGCGCGGGTATGGTATCCGTTCTGATGAGCTGCAAGTTCTATGTATCGCGTGTGTCCATCGATCCGGCGTTGATGAATGACGACAAGGAAATGCTGGAAGATCTGGTGACGGCGGCTTTTAACGATGCGGTCCGCAAGGCGGAAGCGACAACACAGGAAAAAATGGCCAGTCTTTCGGCAGGTCTGGCCATGCCGCCAGGATTCAAGATGCCATTCTGATACGGGATGCCGTGAAACCGCTTTCGTCTCTCCAGCGTCTGGTGCAAGCATTGCGTCATTTGCCGGGTATCGGCCCGAAATCAGCGCAACGGATCGCTTATCATCTTTTGCAGCATGACCGCGATGGTGCCGTTGAGTTGAGTGAAGCGCTGTCAGATGCTGCCAGTCGTGTCAGACATTGTGTGCGTTGCAATACCTTTACGGAGGAAGACGTATGCGATATGTGCAAGGACCCGGGGCGTGACGCGTCTTTGTTGTGCGTGACGGAAACACCGGCAGATCAGATGATGATCGAGCAAACGTTGACGTTTCGCGGTTACTATTTCGTTCTGATGGGCAATCTTTCTCCGCTTGACGGTATTGGCCCGAAAGAAATCCGTTTCGACAAACTGATCGAACGTGCGACTGACGGTGTGGTCAAGGAAGTCATTCTGGCGACCAGTTTCAATAATGAAGGTGAAGCGACCGCACATTACATCGGCGAGATGCTCAAGGCACGGGGTTTGCGAGTCAGTCGCCTGGCCAGGGGTGTTCCCGTGGGGGCTGAGCTGGAATATGTGGATGTCGGAACCATTGCGCGCGCTTTTCTGGACAGACGAATGACGTGAGGTCTATGCCGACTATAGAAGAAACAATCGGAGCAACACCGCTGATCGAATTGCGGCGATCGTTGTCTGAATCCGCCAGGGACAGGGGCAATCTTATTTTCGGAAAATGGGAGTGTGTCAACCCGTCAGCGTCCATCAAGGATCGGGTGGTCAAGTCGATGATCGATGAGGCGGAAGCCAGGGGCACGATTCATCCCGGAGATACCCTGATCGAGGCGAGCAAGGGCAATACCGGAATTGCGCTGGCCATGCAGGCGGCTGCCAGAGGATATCGTTGTATCCTGATTATGCCGGAAAATACCGCTGTTTTCAAACAGCAATGCATGGGGGTGTACGGTGCTGAAATCATTCTGACGCCGCAAAGCGGCGGCTTGCAGTATGCTCGTGATCTTGCGTTGCAAATGGCTTCGGAAGGAAAGGGAGTGATGCTGGATCAGTTCAGCAACCCCGCCAATCCGGGGGCGCATTACCGGACGACCGGCCCGGAGATCTGGGCGGCGACAAAGGGGCAGGTCACGCATTTTATCTGCAGTATCGGAACATCAGGCACCATCATGGGCGTTTCGCGTTATCTCAAGGAGCGTGACAAAAAAATACGGGTGATCGGGGTGGAACCGGAAGGCAATGCGCAAATTTCGGGTATGAACCGGTGGCCGGAAAACCAGCGCCCGGCAATCTATGAAAGAAAACGGATCGACAGGATCGAGTCGGTCGGACAGGCTTGTGCGGAATACCGGGCAAGAAAACTGGCTGCGGATGAGGGGATTTTTTGTGGATTGTCATCTGCATGTGCTTGTGAGGTGGCGCTGAATCTGTCGGAAAGTGTCAGGCATGCCACAATCGTGTTCATGATCGCTGACAGGGGAGACCGTTATTTCTCGTCCGGCTTTTTTCCGGTCTGATCGGACATAAGTGCAACACAGGCATTGTCATAAGGTCTTGTATCCTATAAAATAAAAGGCTAAACAAATTTTGTATTGCGAAGTCAGCGCGTAAACAAACAACTAACAGGTTTTTAGGGAATTTTATGGCTAATACAGCTCAGGCGCGTAAACGCGCTCGTCAGGCAGTCAAGCAGAATGCGCACAATTCCAGTCAGCGTTCTGCATTGCGTACGGCAATCAAGGCTGCCAAGAAGGCAATTGCTGCAGGTGACAAGGAAGTCGCGGCTTCCGTATTCGTCAAGGCAGTCTCGACGATCGACCGGATCGCAGACAAGAAACGTATTCACAAAAACAAGGCGGCTCGTCACAAGAGCCGTCTGGCGGCAGCCCTGAAGGCAATGTCTGTCGCAGCCTGAGAAATATCTCCGGTTTTGACGTAGTATTCAGGTTCAGGCGCGTCTGGCGACAGGCGCGCCTGAACTTGTTTATTGTCGGTAACGGTAGCCGAATTCTTTTTCGAAACGATCGGCAATTTCGGATGCGGTCAATTTATGGTTTTGCGGACCGGCATATCCGATCTTGATGGCGCCCATCAGGCTGCCGAGACGTCCGCTTGTCATCATATCCATGTCATTGGTCAATCCGTAAATCAGGCCTGCACGGAAAGCGTCTCCGCATCCGGTTGGATCCGCCTCGCGTTCGGCCTTGACGCCAGGGATGATCAGATGTTCATTGCCCTGGTGGATAATCGCGCCACGTTCCGCACACGTCACGATGAAGGCATCGACGCGCGAGGTGATTTCAGCGGTTGACCAGCCGCATTGCTGGGAAAGCATCTCACCTTCATATTCGTTGACGGCGACATATGACGCCAGTTCGATGAAGTGTCGCAGTTCGTTGCGGCTGAATGTTGGCAGTTGTTGTCCGGGATCGAAAATGAACGGAATACCGAGTCTGGCACAATCGTTCGCGTTCTGGATCATTCCTTCCTTGCCATCCGGTGCCACGATGGCAAGCCGGATGTTTTCATCTGCCAGATTTTCGATATGGTTTTCATGTGCCAGTGCCATGGCACCCGGATGGAATGCGGTGATCTGGTTGTTGTTCCTGTCAGTCGTGATGAAAGCCTGTGCAGTATAGGCATTGCTGATCGTGCGTATGTGACGGTGTGAAATGTTCAGTTCGGCAAGCCTTTCCAGATAAGGGCCACCATCCATTCCGATGGTCGCCATAATCAACGGGTTGCCGCCCAGCAGTTTCAGGTTGTATGCGATATTTCCGGCGCAGCCGCCGAATTCACGCCGCATTTCCGGTACCAGAAAGCAGACATTGATGTTGTGCAACTGATCGGCGAGGATGGATTCCGAGAAACGGTCAGGAAATGACATGAGCGTATCGTACGCCATAGAGCCGCAAATTAAGGAAGTCATATTCAAATATCAGTCAAGTTTTAATGATTGAAAGGAACGATACGGCTGTGAATCACCGTATCCTGTGGCTGTTCGATAAACAGCAGTATGTGATTTTTTTCTCTGGCAGGCCATGTGGCAAGATGGCGATATGATTCGGCAAGATATTCATCGGGCTCAATGATTTTCCGAGAGAGAACACGATTTTCCGAATCGGTAATTTCCACGAGAAGTGCCGGCCAGGGCTGTGGCGATTCGCGGAGATGGAACAGGGTGACGGATTGCGTGAACCGGTCGGGGGTATTTTCAGTCGGAACCGGTTCGCCGTATTCGATGTGCCATGGGTTGTCGGGAACCGTCGTATTGCCGGAAGGGCAGGACAGCATTTCGCATACGGAGCCGACCAGCCCTTTGGCGGGAGGCCACCACGTCACGATATGTGAACCGTAATGGTAAACGATCTGGCCGCATAAAACGATTGCCAGTACGATGGTACCGGCCAGCCAGAATATACCTGCCATGCGTGATCGGCGTTTCTTGCGGTGAATCGCGTCGAACAGATCGTCGGCCGATGATTTGTCGTGGGAGGATATGTCGCTATCGCTTGCCGGATAAGCGGCTTGCGGAGGTGATGCGGCAGGAAGCGGTAGCCCGGATGACATGATGGTATCCGATGGTGATGATGGCTGCTCTTCATCGTCGGACGGCTTGTGCAGATGTGTTTCGGGAACACTGTCAGTGTCATGCGAGGGCATTTGTTCTGCCGCCGCGTTATCTATTTCCAGATCCAGACTCAGGGACTGCAGCTGTCTGTCGAAAGATTTCTTCAGTGCTTCGGCCGACGGCAGGGAAACAGTTTGTCCTGGGAGCGGAAGACGGTTTTCCGTATCGACTGTTGGCCCGGAGTCGCCTGCCTTGCTTCCTGTCGGAATACGGCCTGCCAGATTGTCGATTCCGTTAAACAGCTTGCGACACACACCACAGCGTACGACTCCCGCACGCATTCTGAGCTGTTCTTCGCTGACATGGAATATGGTTTTGCAGTGTGGGCAACGTGTAGCCAGAGACATGCTTGCAATCGCTCATGAGTTAAGCCGACCGGACAGTGCGACCCAGCCTTCAAGGCTGCGCCAGACAGACAAGCTGATAAAAGGCGCATATGCGGCAATGACGTCGTCGGCCTGTCCTTCAAGAATACCGGACAATACCATATATCCACCCGGAGCGATATATCGGGCCAGTGTCGGTGCCAGTGTTTTCAGCGGGCCTGCCAGAATGTTGGCGATGACGACGTTGTACTGGCGGTTTGCCTCCAGGGCGAATGCGTCAGGAAGATAGCAGGTGATATCGCAATGATTCCGTTCGGCGTTTTCGCGGGATGTCAGAACGGATTGCGGGTCAATATCCACGCCGGTGATTTCTCCTGCCCCCAGTTTCGATGCGGCGATGGCCAAAATACCGGAACCGCAGCCATAATCGAGAACGGTGCTGCCGGAAACCAGATGCTTTTCCAGCCATTCAAGACAAAGTCGTGTCGTGGGATGGCTGCCGGTTCCGAAGGCGAGTCCGGGATCCAGTTCCAGAATGATGCCGCTTTCATCGGGTGCTTCGTGCCAGCTTGGCACGATCCATATCTTTTCGCCGATGTGAATGGGGTCGAATTGCGACTGTGTCAGACGCACCCAGTCTTCCTGGGGGACTTCACGCAGCGAAAAGCCCGGAATATCGGTCATTTCGCATGCATTCGCCGCTTTCTTCAGCAATTCCTCGATCAGCGTATCGGCAGGAAGCAGCGCGATGACACGGCTTCTTTCCCATGCGTAATCGTTTGAATCGGCTCCCGGTTCGTCGAAAAGCGGTTTTTCCTGCGGTGTTCCCTCATCCGCATCTTCTACCGTGACGGAAAGTGCGCCAGCATCTATCAATGCATCCGAAAAAGCATTCGTTTTTTCGAATGGCACTTCCAGTACGACTTCGATCCAGTTCATGACATCCTCCGGCCGTTCATGGCCCGTCAGTGTTCGTTTTCCGGGAACATTTCCGCAAGTTTTTGTTCCAGATAGTGAATGTTTGTTCCGCCCTTGATGAAGCTGGGGTCATGCATCAGTTCTCGGTGCAGGTCCAGATTGGTTTGTATGCCTTCCACCACCATTTCCGTCAAAGCGACTTGCATGCGATGGATGGCCTGTTCACGAGTGGAGCCGTATGCAATGATTTTACCGATCATCGAATCGTAAAACGGCGGAACCTTGTAACCTGCATAGACGTGCGAATCCACACGCATACCCGGGCCACCCGGCGCATGCCAGGAAGTGATTTTTCCAGGAGAGGGCACGAAAGTGAACGGATCTTCCGCATTGATACGACATTCGATCGCATGACCGATCAAACGGATATCACGTTGCCGGTAACGGAGTTTTTCGCCGGCTGCGATCCGTATTTGTTCCTGTACCAGATCCAGACCGGTGATCAGTTCTGTGACGGGGTGTTCCACCTGAATGCGGGTGTTCATTTCGATGAAATAGAATTCCCCGTTTTCATAGAGAAATTCGAAGGTGCCAGCGCCACGATAACCGATTTTGCGGCATGCTTCCGCACAACGATCGCCGATACGATCGACAAGACGGCGGGGGATATCCGGTGCCGGCGCTTCTTCGATGACTTTCTGGTGACGTCTCTGCATGGAACAGTCGCGTTCACCCAGCCAGATGGCGTTCTTGTAATCGTCCGACAATACCTGGATTTCGATATGACGTGGATTTTCCAGGAATTTCTCCATGTACACTTCCGGATTGCCGAAAGCTGCCTGAGCTTCTGCTTTGGTTGTCGTGACGGCATTGAGCAACGATGCTTCCGTATGTACCACCCGCATGCCACGACCGCCACCACCTCCGGCTGCCTTGATGATCACGGGAAACCCTATCTTGCGTGCAATGGAGATGATTTCCTGTGGATCTTCGGGCAAGGCGCCATCGGATCCCGGTACGCAAGGGATACCGGCCCTTATCATGGCCTGTTTTGCCGTGACCTTGTCACCCATCATCCGGATGGAGTCGGAGCGTGGGCCGATGAAGACAAAACCGGATTTTTCAACTCGTTCGGCAAAATCGGCATTTTCGGAAAGAAAACCATAACCCGGATGGATGGCTTCGGCATCGGTGACTTCGGCGGCGCTGATGATGGCCGGCATGTTCAGATAACTTAATGCCGAGGATGCAGGACCGATACAGACGGATTCATCCGCCAGCTTCACATACTTGGCATCCCTGTCGGCTTCGGAATGAACGACGACTGTCTTGATGCCCATTTCACGGCATGCGCGCTGGATGCGCAGCGCGATTTCGCCACGATTGGCGATGAGAACTTTTTCAAACATAATGTGGCAGATTGCTCAGCAAATCGAAAATAAGCGTAAAAAAGAGCAGTTCGGATCAGGATGGCTCTTTTTAACCTATAACAAACAGGGGTTGGCCGAACTCGACCGGTTCGCCGTTTTCGACAAGAATCTGCTTGATGACGCCGGCTGTGTCTGCCTCGATTTCGTTCAGGAGTTTCATGGCTTCGATGATACACAGCGTATCACCCTGTTTGACTGTTGAGCCGACTTCGACATAAGGCGGATTGCCGGGTGCAGGTGCACTGTAGAACGTGCCGACCATCGGAGACTTGACGACATTACCCTGTGGTTCGGCCGGTGCTGCTGCATCGGCAGCAATGACCTGGGTGGCGACGTTGACCTGCGGAATGGCGGCAGGTTGTGCGATGACCTGCGGTTGTTGCACCATGACAGGTTGTCCCTGCACGGAAGACGTTTTGGCGATGCGAACCTTGCTTTCACCTTCGGTGACTTCCAGTTCGGCAATATCTGAGTCGGCAACAAGGTCGATCAGCGTTTTCAGTTTACGTAAATCCATAAAAAACCCGCAAATAACAGTTAAATGATTGGAAATTAGTGTCTGAGTGCAAATTCGATGGCCATCCGGTAACCGTCGGTTCCAAAACCGCATATTACACCTTTTGCAATACCGGATAAGTAGGAATGATGACGGAAAGGCTCACGTTGATGGATATTCGAGATATGAACCTCGAAAAAGGGGATGTTGACCCCTGCCAGAGCATCCCGCAACGAAACACTGGTGTGTGTCAGTCCGCCAGGGTTGATGACAATGGCATCGACATGATCCCGTTGTGCCTGATGGATACGGTCGATCAGCGCTCCTTCATGATTGCTCTGGAAACTGGACAGTTTTCCGCCTGCTGCCTCGACAAGCGCGCGCATGTCAGAGACGATATCGTCAAGAGTCGTTCTTCCGTAAATATCGGGTTCCCGTGTACCCAGCAAATTCAGGTTCGGGCCGTTCAGAAGAAGAATGTTTTTCGCCATGATTCCTGAAACACAATCGCTTTATATTGGATTTTCAGCATTTTGCCGTCAAATAACGGAAAGAGGCAAGAAAAAACGACGGATTTCTAGAATTTGTCGATGTTTTCCCGGGGTTTGTCGTTGATGATGCGACGTAATTTATCCAGGTCGGCACGTTCGGCATGCGGCCCGAAAAACCTGTCGGGTCTTCTTATATCGTCTGCGTCATAGACGGTCAGGTGAACGATTTCATCGCACCAGAGAAAGTGAATGATTTCGATGACATGACTTTTTCCGCGTGATTGTGGCGATTCGGAGACATTGAACTCGATTCCGTCGTTCAGGAGAAAAATTTCAATGTCCTTGACGTTGTCCGCGAAGATCTGCAAATGAATATCGCTGTGCTCGCCGCCGGTGCCGTTCAAGACTGCGCCTGTGATATACGGGTTGAAGCGTTCGAGTTTTTGCATCAGTTGTATGGCAAGCAGGCGCAAATGCCGTAGTCTGGCGGGTTGTGTATCGGACAGGAACAGTTCGTTATAGATGCGTACCTCGTTCTCGATAGTCTGGTTGTCCGGTAAAATTTCACCCGTTATGCGTGAGTTTCCGAGAAGGAGTCGGGCCGCCTTTCGTTTGGCGACATCATAACTTGTTCCTTCCTCTGCTATCATGCGTGCAGCGGCAATGGCGATTTCCTGTCTGATATTGGCAAGATCGTTAAAGCGGTAGGTCATGCTTGCGTTTCCTGTGCAAACGAAAGAGACGAATTGTCGGGTAAAATCTTCATTTCAGCGAGTCAATCAGAATCATGCACATTCATATCCTCGGTATTTGCGGAACCTTTATGGGGGGCGTGGCCGTACTGGCCAAGGCGGCAGGACATACAGTAACCGGTTGCGATGCGAATGTCTATCCGCCGATGAGTACCCAGCTCAGGGAGCAGGGGATTGCGTTAACAGAAGGCTACGATGCCCGGCAGATCGATCTGAATCCCGATTTGTTCGTCATCGGCAATGTCGTTTCGCGCGGTAATCCGTTGATGGAAGCCATTCTGGATCGCGGACTTCCGTATGTGTCCGGACCGCAATGGATCGGCGAACACATATTGCGTGATCGCTGGGTGCTTGCCGTGGCCGGTACTCACGGTAAAACGACGACGACATCCATGCTGGCCTGGATACTGGAAGATTGTGGTTATTCACCGGGTTTTCTTGTCGGCGGCGTCCCGGTGAATTTCGGTATTTCGGCGCGTTTGCATGGCAAGGATGCTTCCCCGTTTTTCGTGATAGAAGCTGACGAATACGATACGGCTTTTTTCGACAAACGCAGCAAGTTCGTGCATTATCGTCCGAAAACGGCGATCCTGAACAATCTCGAGTTCGATCATGCCGACATCTTTTCGGATCTTGCAGCAATCGAGACGCAATTCCATCATCTGGTCAGAACCATACCGGGCAACGGTCGTCTGATCGTCAATGCGCGCGAGCAAGCGTTGAAACGGGTGATCGATCGCGGATGCTGGAGCGAACTCGAGTGGTTCGGCGGTACCGGGACTCA
The DNA here is from genome assembly GCA_934270705.1 of uncultured Oxalobacter sp. Taxonomy (GTDB): domain Bacteria; phylum Pseudomonadota; class Gammaproteobacteria; order Burkholderiales; family Burkholderiaceae_D; genus Oxalobacter. The sequence continues at coordinate 10,577 of CAKQQG010000038.1, forward strand.
AGGCTGGACGCTTTCGGATGCGGAAGACGACGGGTTCGATGTGTGGCTTGACGGTGTTCGCCATGGTACAGTCCGGTGGGAGTTGACCGGTGAACATAACCGGCTCAATGCACTGGCAGCGATTGCGGCAGCAAGGCATGTCGGCATACGTCCGCAGCATGCGATAGAGGCCTTGTCGCGTTTCAGAAATGTCAAAAGGCGCATGGAATGCCGCGGAACCATCGGTGGCGTTGCTGTATATGACGATTTTGCCCATCATCCGACCGCGATAGCGACCACCATAGCAGGACTGAGAAAAAAAATCGGCAGGGCGGTCGATACCCGTATTCTTGCCGTGCTGGAACCGCGCTCCAATACCATGAAGCTGGGTGTTATGAAACAGAAACTGCCAGACAGTCTTGCGGATGCGGATCTGGTATTTTGCTATGGCGAACGTTCTGGAAAAAACGCTCTGGGATGGGACTTGCAGGAAACGTTAAAGCCGCTGGGTGAAAAAGCGCATGCATTTGACGATCTCGACAAACTTGCCGACAGGGTGGCTGCATCGGCGCGTGCGGGCGACCACATTCTTGTCATGAGCAATGGCGGGTTCGGCGGCATTCACCAGAAAATTCTCGACAGGCTTTCCCGAAAATGACAGGCGTAATTGTATATTTGCATGGTTTCAAGTCATCGCCCCATTCATTCAAGGCACAGCTTGTTTCTCAAGCGCTTGAGGAAAACGGTGGCGATTGGCGTTATATCTGTCCCCAACTTCCGTTATCTCCGAAAAAATCGGTGGAAATGATATCCAGTGCCATCCGTGACTGTCCGATGGAGCGTGTCACGATTATAGGATCTTCCCTTGGCGGTTATTATGCCAACTGGCTGGCGGAACAGTATGCCTGCAAGGCCGTGTTGCTCAATCCTGTCATCGACCCGTGGCAGATAAAGATACTGGACGATTTGCCGGACAGGAGTGACTTGCGAGTACGCGAATGGCTGGATTTTCGAGAAGGCTTTGAACGTGAATTGAAAGCTATTTGTGTAAAAAACATTACAAATCCTGAAAGATATCTGCTTTTGGCGGCAAAAGGTGATGAACTGCTGGACTGGCGTCTGATGCGGTCGCATTATCAGGGTGCACATCAGATCGTGCTGGAGGGCGGAGATCATGGTTTGACCGATTTCGGACTTTATCTCGAAAAGGTTCTGTCGTTTTGCGGAATCGGAAAATGACCTGCGGACTGACAAGGTGCAAATACCCACGGTTTGAGTGCGGTTCGCATTATATTGAGTAACAGAGCGTTGAATGAATTTATTCTTTGAAGAGTCCGGTGAGTTCAAGACGGGCAGTATTCTGAATCAGGTCGGGGAAGCGTATCAGGTAGAATTGCCGGGCGGGAAACGGGCCAAGGTTCGGGCAAGGGATGTGTTTTTCCAGTTCGGTACACATGAACCTGTGCAACTTCTGACGGAAGCGGGTCGGATCGCCGACGATATTGATCTGGATTTCCTTTGGGAAGTGGCTGGCGAAACAGAGTTCGATTATACAGAGCTGGGCAAGGAGTATTTCGGACATGAACTGGAACCGGACGAAGCGGCGGGACTACTGTTGCGCCTGCATTCCGCTCCCATGTATTTTTACCGGAAAGGCAAGGGACGATACAAGGCGGCGCCAGAAAAGGCATTGCGTGCGGCGCTTGCCAGTATCGAGCGGAAAAAACAGCAAGCCATTATCCAGCAGCAATATGTCGAGCAATTAAAGCAGGGGATTCTGCCGGAATCCATGAAGTCCAATGCCGTGCAGTTGTTGTGCAAGCCGGACAAGAACGGGATCGAATACAAGGCGCTTGAAATGGCATGTGATGACATGCACATTTCTCCGGAACGCCTGATGCTGAATATGGGGGGGATCGAGGGGCCGAAAGCCTTGCATTTGTCACGCTTTCTGTTCGAACATTTTCCGCGTGGTGTGGCGTTTCCGAAAATCGATATGCCGGCGGCATCGTTTGAGTTGCCTGTTGCGAACGTCAACGCTTTTTCGATAGACGATATTACAACGACCGAAATCGACGACGCCTTTTCTGTGACGAGCATGCCGGACGGACGAATACGTATCGGAGTGCATATCGCGGCGCCCGGGTTGGGTATCCGGCCTGGTGATCCGCTTGATGAGATTGCGCGCAAGCGGCTTTCCACGGTATATATGCCGGGTGACAAGATCACCATGTTGCCTGACGAGCTGGTCAGTCGTTTTACGCTTAGCGCCGGGGAAAACAGACCTGCGTTAAGTCTGTATGCCATCGTCGATCCGCAAGACTGGTCTGTCATCCGGACCGAGACGCGTACCGAGATGATCAGTGTTTCGGAAAATTTGCGTCACAACGATCTGGATAACTTGGTAACGGAAGAAAGTCTGGACAAAAACGAGGGTGAATATCCTCACAAGGAAGATATCCGGGTGTTGTGGCATTGCGCGCGCGCGTTCGAAAAGAAGCGTATGGAAAAGCGCGAATCGTTCGGCTTGCGTCCCGAACAGACGAACAGGGTCGATTTCAACTTCTATGTCAGTGATGACGGGGTGGTGACGATCGAACGACGCAAAAGAACGGCACCGCTGGATCGAATCGTGGCCGAATTCATGATTTTCGCCAACAGTACGTGGGGGAAATTGCTGCATGAACATGGCATACCCGGCATTTACAGAAGCCAGGGAGCGGGCGGCGGCAGCTGGATGAATCGCATGCAGGTCAAGATGGTGACGCATGCGGCACCGCATCAGGGACTTGGCGTCGATCAGTATGCCTGGAGTACATCGCCTTTGCGGCGCTATACTGATTTGGTCAATCAATGGCAGATTCTTGCCTGTATCGATTACGGTGTGACTGCACCGCTGTCGGCGCCATTCAAACCGAAAGACGCCGGTTTGTTTGCCATCGTCAGTGCGTTTGATTCCGCTTATAGTGCCTATGGGGAATTCCAGTCGAAAATGGAGCGATACTGGTGTCTGAGGTGGTTGTCGCAAAATCATGTCAGACAAACCGAGGCTGTCGTCATCCGCGATGAAATGATCCGTCTTGTCGATATTCCGTTGACTATCCCCATGCCAGGCATGCCGACTCTGGCGCGTGGCACACAAGTCAAAATCGACCTGATTCGCTGGGATGAAGTTGATTTGTCCGTCGAGGCGCGTTTTCTGGATGTATCGGCGAATGTCGATGCGGAACGGATAGATGAGGCAGAGGAAGAAATCGCGGAGTGATTCGGTGTTATAGTCTTGAACGATATCCATGATCGTTCCTGTTTGAGTGTCGGTCTGTGAAACAGCTTTTGCAAAATCGGAGTTTATGTATCGCGGTAGCCGTCTCGGTTCTGCTGCACGTGGCATTGTTGTCCGTCCGTTTTGGCATTTCCCCGGTTTCCGCTCCGGACAAGGCGCAAGCGCCGATCGAACTGGTGTTGGTCAATTCCGCACAAAGGCGGGTGATCGACATGGCGACCGTCAATGCTCCGGATAATACGTCGTTACAGGGGCAAATTGGCAGAAAATCGGGGGAAATGGCGGCCAAAACCGGTGCGAAATCAGGGAGAACTGCCGGAGCCCCTGCTGGAAAACCGTCGGTAACAGCGCCTTCCGCATCCCCGGGAGCTGGAAAAAATACGGGAAAAAATACCGGAGAGGTATCCGGGAAAAAGATGATGAATACGGCACCATCGGGAAAAAGTGACTTCAGATTGCCGGAAGGTCAGGATGAACGTTCGGTGGTGTTCAGACGGAACGCGCGAGGTGATGGCGGCAGAGGGGGCGGCGGCGGAAACGCCGGTGTGGGGTATGGTGCGCAGGGACGTCCTGTCATTACAGCCAATACCCGCGATGTCGGTTATGCCATGTATTACAGGGC
>CAKQQG010000039.1 GCA_934270705.1 uncultured Oxalobacter sp.
TCACTGGCAAGTAAATTTTTTGTCAATCGTTTTCCTCGTAGGACTCTGCTAAATTCAGATATCTTTTTATATTCTATGTTGCCGCTATTCAAATTGTTGGCTGGTCCGCTCAGTTGGCTAAATATAATTTGGCTTATCGTTTTGCTTTCAATTTCAGCAACGATGGCATCGATTTCCTTGCGAAGCTGGTCAATTCTTGCGACGGTGTTTTTCAGTTCGGCATTGAGTTTGTCGATATCCACGACTTCGCGCGTATCCTTGGCTTCCACATAGCTGCTGACCGAGAGGTTGTAATCATTGGTCGTGACTTTTTCCATTGTCACGGATTTCGCAAAGTGGTCGATATCCGCCTTGCGTTCGAATGCCTGTATGATTTGTTCGATATGTGCATCAAGCAGGACGTTGTTGGTGGTTTCTTTTTTGAACAGGCCGCTGGCGTCGATGAACTGGATCAGGGTGTCCGTTTTGTGTTTGGAAAGTACCAGAATATTGACGGCGATGGATGTGCCGAAGAACAGGTTGGGTGCCAGCGAGATGACGGTTTCCACATAGTTGTTGTCAACCAGATACTGACGGATTTTCTGTTCGGCTCCGCCGCGATAAAAAATACCCGGGAAGCAGACGATCGCGGCACGTCCCTTGCCTGAGAGGTAATTCAGCGCATGCAGGACGAAAGCGAAGTCCGCTTTCGATTTCGGCGCCAGCACGCCGGCAGGTGCAAAGCGTTCGTCATTGATGAGGGTCGGGTCGTCCATGCCTATCCATCTGACGGAATATGGCGGATTCGAGACGATGGCGTCAAAGGGCTTGTCTTTGTCGAATTGCGGATTGGTCAGGGTATCGCCCAGCCGGATGTCGAACTTGTCGTAATTGATGTTGTGCAGGAACATGTTCATCCGTGCCAGATTATAGGTTGTGTGGTTGATTTCCTGACCGAAATAACCGTCTTCGACAAAACGCTCATCGAACAGTTTTCTGGCTTGCAGAAGGAGTGAACCTGAGCCACATGCCGGGTCGTAAATCTTGTTGACGCGCTTTTGCCCATGTGTCGCCAGCCGTGCGATCAGTCTGGATACGTGTTGTGGCGTGAAGAATTCACCGCCAGATTTGCCGGCATTGGCGGCATAGTTGGAAATCAGGAATTCATAAGCGTCACCGAACAGGTCGATATGATTGCCCTCGAAGTCGCCGAAATCGAGGTCGGCGACGCCTTTGAGTACGGCAGCAAGGCGGTTGTTTTTTCTGCTACGGTGCTGCCAAGGCGGTTGCTGGTCGTATCGAAATCGGCGAACAGTCCCTTGATATCCTGTTCAGAGGGATATCCGGTTGCTGAACTTTCGATGGCCGAGAAAATGGCGGCAAGGTCGGTGTTGAGGTTCTGATTGGTATTGGCCTGGGCAACCACATTGGCGAACAGTTGGCTGGGATAGATGAAATAGCCCTTTGTCCGGATGGCGTCGTCCTTGATGCCTGCTGTGATAATGCTGTCCGGCAGTTTTGCGTAATGAATGCTCTCGTCGCCGCCTTCCATATGGCTGGCGAAGTTTTCACTGATGAAACGGTAGAACAGGGTGCCGAGTACGTATTGTTTGAAGTCCCAGCCGTCAACGGCGCCACGGACTTCATTGGCGATTTGCCAGATTTGGCGCTGCAGCTTGTCGCGTTGTTCAGTGCTAGTCATGAATTTTGCCTTGTTTTTCCGTTTGTGTTTTTCGTTATCCCGTCAAAATCGGTGATGTATCCGGATTGTGCCGGTTTTCCGCTGTCAGATGGTTTTGTCGATGCCGACTGTTGATGCGGGATTTTTTTTGTGTTGTTTTGGTCAATTATCAATGTTAACTGACTTCCGTATTGTGTACAGGGTACAGTATGCAGGTTGTGGTGACTGGTGGCGATTACACCACATTCGCCATGTATTTCATTTTTGGATGGAGATGTCAGGGAAAAGCAAGGGGATTGCGGTGTCCGTTTTCAGGAAAGATGGAAAGGACGGTGGGATACGGTATCTCTGGCAACAAAAAAGCCGCGTCAACTCGGGTTTGACACGGCTTGTCTGTGTGTTCCGTTTCCATCATCGGATGGCGGAGATGAAGGGATTCGAACCCTTGATACGAGTTTTGGCCCGTATGCTCCCTTAGCAGGGGAGTGCCTTCGACCTCTCGGCCACATCTCCGGTCTGCCTGCTGGTTTCAAAAGCAGTGGAATGTATGATGATAGCGACTTGCCGGCCTGTGGTCAATAAACAGGCCGGGGTTTTGTGGCTTTTTTCGTTGTGGATGCCGGTTCGGGGCCGGTTGACGGTCTTTTGCACGGCGTTTCAGGCTTGCGGTGCGCCGGTTTGACGTCCGGGTTTGTATTGCTTGTCGCTGATGCGGAATTTGCGGCGGCGGTCGCCCATGAGGGTGCGCAGTTGCTGGATGCTCATGTCGCTGACTTCCTGCATGCGGATGAGCAATGATGCGCCGACGGGCAGGCGGCCGTGGCGGATTTTGCTGATGACCGGCGGCGCGACTTCGAGGGTGCGCGAGAGGGCGGCATCGTTTTTGAGGTTGAGGGTCTTGATGAGGCGGCTCAAGAGGTTGTTCGGGTCGTATGTGTCGGGTTTGTCGGTGTGGGTTTCGTAGCGTTTCCGGTAACTTCTGGTCTGGTCGTCTTTCATGGTGGCTCCTGGGTTGGTCGGGTTGTTGTGTTTATTTTCGGCGTTCAGGAAGATGTTATTTTGACAATAGTCAGAGGATGGGTTCGCCGTGGTGAAATGCGGCGGGTGTACGGTGTGTATCGGAGGGGGCGCAGGGGTTGTATGGCGCCGGGGTGTGGGATGGATGGGGAATATTGTGCCGGTGGTGTATGGAAAAGCACACAAGAGGGGCTTTTCAATATATGATTGACCGGAACGGATGAAAGGTACGCACTGACAGCGGTGCAGCGGTTGCACGGAATTGTGTGCCGCTGTCCGGGCTGCCGGTCTGGCTGCGATGTATGCGTTTGTGCGGATGTTACAAGTGTATTGTAGTGTTGCGCAAGTGTTTTGTAAAGTGTTGTTCTGTTCGTTTCGGGGCGGCATGCCGGTATGCGGGGTGTCGTGTTCTGTTTTGAGTGTTGTGTCATGTTTGTTCGCAAGAGATAAGTGCCTTGATGAAGATTTTGTTTACTGCTGCTGAAATAGCGCGGATGCGTTTGCCCGGTTTGCCGACGACGAAGTCGAGTATTTTGTCGCGGGCTGCCCGGGAAGGGTGGCGTTATGAGGAACAGTATGGTATCGGCGGTATCCGGCGGGTGTTCGAGATTCCGGATCGTTATCTGGTGGCGGCGCACGGTAGTGTGGTGGGCAGAATGGCGGGTCAGGAGACGGGGCGGTATCTGATCCGGCATGATGAGGCGGAGAGGGATGCGGCTGCGCTGGACGCGGGGATGCTGGCCGAGGCTGCCCAGGTGCTGGAGAAGTGGGATCTGGATGAGCGTGTGGGTTTGCCGGCTGACGAGAAGGGGCGCTTGATCGCAATGTGTTACAAGATGCTGGCAGACGGGGTGGCCGCGGGGGATTTGTCCGCTTTGCTGGCGGCGGTGACGCGGTTGGTCAGGGGTGGTTCGGACGTTTGAGTTGGCTGTCGTTCCGGTTGTTTTCGAGCCTCCGGCCTGTTTTGGCAGGCCGGGGGCTTTTTTGTGTATCGGTCGTCAGTCTTTTTGTTCGATGAGTTCGATTTTGTAGCCGTCGGGGTCTTCGAGGAAGGCGATGACGGTGGTGCCGCCCTTGACGGGGCCGGGCTCACGGGTGATTTTGCCGCCGGCTTCGCGGATGCGGTTGCAGGTGGCGACGATGTCGTCGGTCGAGAGGGCGATGTGGCCGTAGGCGGTTCCCATGTCGTATTGTGAGACGCCGTAGTTGTAGGTGAGTTCGAGTTCGGCCTGTTCCGGGTTGGCTGCGTAGCCGAGGTAAGCCAGGGTGTATTGGTATTCGGGGTTGTCGGTGGTGCGGATGAGTTTCATTCCCATGACGCGGGTGTAGAAGTCGATGGAGCGGTTGAGGTCTCCGACTCTGAGCATGGTGTGCAGAAATCGCATGATGTCTCCTGTGTTGTCGTGATGGGGGTTATTGTAAATCGAAGTGGTGTCGCGGGAAAACGGGTGGCGGTTTTCGGGGTCAGTCGCTGAACAGGTTGAACAGTCGTGCGGATTGTTCGCGCAGGCTTTGGCGTGCCTGTTCGGGGGCGGGGTACCATTGCCGGACGATGGCCCAGAAGCGTGGGCCGTGGTTCATTTCGGTGAGGTGTGCCAGTTCGTGGATGGCGACGTAGTCGATGAGTGTGAGATCGCAGTGGATGAGTCGCCAGTTGAGCCGGATGTGGCGTTTGGCGGAGCAGGAACCCCAGCGTGTGCGTGCGTTGCTGAGGCGGAAGGTGTCGTAGCGGACGTTCATTTTTGCGGCGTAGTGTTCAAGGCGTCCGGCGAGCAGGGTTTGCGCTTGTGTCTTGAGCCATTTTTGCAGGTGTGCGCCGAGTTCGGGGGGATTCGCGGCGGTTGCGGGTATCCGGATGCGGAGGTGGTCTGTTTCGATATGGATGGCGATGCGCCGGACGGCGGCGGGTTCGATGGCGATGGTGAGGGGTTGGCCGAGATAGGGCAGGGTGCTGCCGTTTTCCCAGTTGGGCGGGGTCGGTCTGGTGAGGTTTTGTTGCCGGTAGAGGGCGATTTTGTTTTGTATCCAGCGGCGTTTGCGCTGGATGGCGTCTTCGATGGTGGCGATGGTGCAGCGTGTGGGGGCGGTGACGGTCAGGCCGGTTTCGTCGATGACGAAACCGATGGTGCGTCGTGCGGAACGGCGCAGACGATAGGCGAGCGGGTTGCCGTCGAGTGTGATGGTGCGTGGGGTGCCATTCTCGCCTGTTCTCGGTGTTTCGGGGGGGCTGCGCCGTGTGCGGGGTTTGCCGGTGAACAGGCGCGCGAGCGTGTCGAACAGGTCGCCCTGGATGGATTGGTGCGGTTCTCTGGTTGGCATGGCGGTTTTTCAGTGGGGTTGGCGGGAACTTCGGCCGGTTCCGGTCTGCCGCTGTCGCAACCGCTGTGCGGTCTGGTTTGCCGCCGGCTTGCCGGGGATGTCGGGGGGGACGGCAATGGGGGTGGGTTCCGTCATGTGGCGTGTGGGCGGCTCAAGGAGTTTCCTGTGTGTTTTTGTCCTGACTCGCGGCGTTTTTCTGGTCGGCTTCGAGCAGGTGGTCGGCCACTGCGGAGAGGTCGTCGAAGATGATGGTTTTGGGGGGCAGACCGCCGTTTTCGAGGGTTTTTTTGCCTTTTCCGCTCAGGACCAGTATGGGGGTGCATCCGGCCAGGAATGCGGCCTGCAAATCGCGCAGGGAGTCGCCGACTGACGGGACGTCTTCCAGCGGGGTGTCGAAGCGTTCGGAGATGGTGCTGAACATGCCTTGCCGGGGTTTGCGGCAGTCGCAGTTGTCGCTGGCGGTGTGCGGGCAGAAGAAGATGGCTTCGATCTGGCCGCCGGCGGCTTTGACGGCGTTTTGCATTTTCTGGTGGATGGCGTTCAGGGTCATGATGTCGAAGAAGCCGCGTCCCAGTCCGGACTGGTTTGTCGCCACGACGATGGTGTATCCGGCTTTGGTGAGCCGGGCGATGGCGTCAAGCGAGCCGGGCAACGGGATCCATTCGTCGGGTGTTTTGATGAAGGCATCGGAGTCTTCGTTGATGACGCCGTCCCTGTCCAGAATGATGAGTTTCATGGGCTTGATTCCGTGTCAGACTGCCAGTTTGGAGATGTCGGCGACCTGGTTCATCATGGCGTGCAGCTCTTTCAGCAGGGCGATGCGGTTGTTGCGCAGCCGTGTGTCTTCTGACATGACCATGACGTTGGTGAAGAATGCATCGACGTCGTCGTGCAGTTTCGCCAGTGTCTTGAGGGTGCCGGTGTAGTCGCCGGATGCGAATTGCCGGTCGGCTTCCGGCCGGATGGCGAGCATGTCGGCATAGAGTTTCTTTTCACTGTCTTCGACGAGGATGTCGGTATGGACTTCACCGGCGTTGACATCCGATTTTTTGAGGATGTTGGTGATGCGTTTGTTGGCGGCGGCCAGCGAGGCGGATTCGGCCATGGCGGCGAAGGTGCGGACGGCTTCGAGTTTGTCGATGATGTTGTCGAAGCGGTCGGGGTTTTGTGCCAGTACGGCTTCGATTTCGGCCGGTGAGTAGCCACGGTCGCGCAACAGGCCTCTGAGGCGGTCCATGACGAAGTTGAGGACGCCTTTTGTCGGGTCTGTCATGGTGGCGTTTGTCGAGAGGATGCCGACGGCCTCGGCGAGCATGGCGCGCAGGGAGAGCGGCAGTTTTTTCTCGATGAGGATGCGCAGGATGCCCAGCGCATGACGGCGCAGGGCGAAGGGGTCTCTGTCGCCTGTGGGTTGCAGGCCGATGCCCCAGATGCCGGCGAGGGTTTCGAGTTTGTCGGCGAGCGCGATGGCGGTTCCCGTCGGGGTGACGGGCAGTGCGTCGCCCGCGAAGCGGGGCTGGTAGTGTTCGGTGCATGCCAGGGCGACTTCTTCGGGTTCGCCGTCGTGACGGGCGTAGTAGGTGCCCATGATCCCTTGCAGTTCGGGGAACTCGCCGACCATTTCGGTGAGCAGGTCGGCTTTGACAAGACGTGCGGCGCGATCGACCAGTGCGGTGTCGATACCCATTTTTCCGGCGATGAAGACGGCGAGCAGGCGGACGCGTGCCATGCGTTGCGCCAGTGTGCCGAGTTTGTTGTGATAGACGACGTTGGCCAGTCCGGGCAGGCGGTCTTCGAGCCGTTTTTTCTTGTCCTGTTCGAAGAAGAAGCGGGCGTCGGACAGGCGTGGACGGATGACGCGTTCGTTGCCGCTGATGATGCGCTGCGGGGTGTTGGTTTCCATGTTGGAGACGATGAGGAAACGGGAGCGCAGTCGTCCTTCGAGATCGGTCAGGGCGAAGTATTTCTGGTTGGTCTGCATGGTCAGGATCAGGCATTCCTGCGGGACTTCGAGGAAGGATTCCTCGAAGTGGCATTCATAGACGATCGGCCATTCGACGAGTGCGGTGACTTCGTCGAGAAGCGATTCCGGCATGAGGACGCGGTCGCCTTTGGCTTTTTCGTGGAGCATGGCGCGGATGCGTTCTTTTCGTGCCTGAAATCCGGGAATGACTTTGCCGCGGGTTTCAAGTGTCACGTCGTAGTAGTCTGCCGCGAGGATGCCGATTTCGCCTTGAGAGAGGAAGCGGTGGCCGTGTGTGGTGCGGCCTGCCGAGAGTCCCAGCAATGCGATCGGGACGACGTTGGAGCCGTGCATGGCGACGATTTCATGGACCGGCCGGACGAATTCGACGGTTTCGCCGTCCGGACGCTGGTAGGTCATCATTTTGGGAACGGGCAGGTCGTGTGCGGCTTTTTCGACGGCTTTTTGCAGTGCGCGGGCAAGCGGGATGCCGCTTGCGGTGAAGTTGTAGAACAGGCAGTCGTTTTTGCCGTCTTTTGCGACTTCGAGTGTGGAGATGTCGATGTCGGCGATGTTCATGGTCGCCAGTTTTTTCTTCAGCGGCGCGGTGGGCTTGCCGTCCGCATCGAATGCGACGGTGACCGGCAGGACTTTTTTGCGGATCGGCTTGTCCGGCGAGATGTCGCGGACTTGCGTGAGGGTCACGGCCAGGCGGCGGGGGGTGGCATAGACGGTTTTTTTCGATTCTTCGGTAAGGAAGTCGTCTTGCCGGAGGCTGGTTTCGATGGTGCCTGCGAATGATTCGGCCAGTTTGGTCAGTGCCTTGGGGGGCAGTTCTTCGGTCAGCAGTTCGACAAGCAGTGTCTGGTTCATGGTTAGCCTTTTTTCGTGTCTTTGCCGGCGGGTGTGTTCCGGCGTGTCTGTCAGTTCAATGTCGCTTTCCGGATGTCATGCGATTTTGCGGATGTCGCCGCACATCGGGAATCCCAGTGCCTCGCGTGAGTCGTAGTAGGCTTGTGCGACAAGGCGCGAGAGGGTGCGGATGCGTCCGATGTAGGCGGCGCGTTCCGTGACGGAGAGGGCGCCGCGCGCGTCGAGCAGGTTGAAGGTGTGCGCGGCCTTGAGGATCATTTCGTAGGCCGGCAGGGTGAGTTTTTCCCCGATGAGGCGTTTGGCTTCGGATTCGAAGCTGGTGAACAGGGAGAACAGGAGCGGTGCGTTGGCCTGTTCGAAGTTGTAGGCGGACTGTTCGACTTCGTTCTGGTGATAGACGTCGCCGTAGGTCAGGTATTTCTTGACGCCGCGATCGACCCATTCGGTCCAGATGAGGTCATAGACGTTTTCCACGCCTTGCAGATACATGGCGAGACGTTCCAGTCCGTAGGTGATTTCGCCCAGTATCGGTTTGCAGTCGATGCCGCCGACTTGCTGGAAGTAGGTGAACTGGGTGACTTCCATGCCGTTGAGCCAGACTTCCCAGCCCAGTCCCCATGCGCCGAGGGTGGGGTTTTCCCAGTCGTCTTCGACGAAGCGGACGTCGTTTTGTTTCAGGTCAAGTCCCAGCGCGGCCAGCGATCCCAGATAGAGGTCGAGGATGTCTTCCGGCGCCGGTTTCAGGACGACCTGGAACTGGTAGTAGTGCTGCATGCGGTTCGGGTTTTCACCGTAGCGGCCGTCTTTGGGGCGGCGTGACGGCTGGACGTAGGCGGCTCGCCAGGGTTCGGGGCCGATGGCGCGCAGGAATGTGGCGGTGTGCGAGGTGCCTGCGCCGACTTCCATGTCGTAGGACTGGAGCAATGCGCATCCCTGCTGGCTCCAGTATTGTTGTAGGGTGAAGATTATTTGCTGAAAAGTGATCATGTCTGTTTCCCTTGCCCCGTTTTCCTGTTCTTGTCGGGAATTTTGTGCATAAGAGGAAATTCTAGCGGTTTTATGCATGAAGGGGAATGTCTGGGCAGGGGTGAACCGGCATGGTGTTGTTCCGGTGAGGGATGGCGTACCATGCCGGTGTGTGCGGAAACCCGGTTGGCGCCGGAGGGAACCGGTGCCGGGCTGACGGTTTTTTTACCGGTTTTCCTTGTGGTACCGGGTGATGCGTTCGACTTCGTTTCTGGAGCCCATGAAGACGGGGACGCGCTGGTGGAGCCGTTCGGGGACGACGTCGAGCATGGGGATGAGGCCGTTGGTGGCGGCGCCGCCTGCCTGTTCGACGATCATGGCCATGGGGTTGGCTTCGTACAGGAGACGGATTCTGCCGCCGGCTTCGATGTTGCGTTCGTCCGCCGGGTACATGAAGATGCCGCCGCGTGTGAGGATGCGGTGCATGTCGGTGACCATGGATGCGACCCAGCGCATGTTGAAGTCGCGTCCGAGCGGGCCTTCCTTGCCGGCCTGCATTTCCTCGAAGTAGCGTTTGACCGGCGGGAACCAGCGCCGCTGGTTGGATGCGTTGATGGCGTATTCGCTGGTGCTTTCCGGGATGCGCATGTTCGGATGCGTCAGTACCCATGATCCCATTTCACGGTCGAGGGTGAAGCCGTTGGTGCCGCGTCCGGTGGTCAGTACCAGCAGGGTCTGCGGACCGTAGAGGGCGTATCCGGCGGCGATTTGCTGGCGGCCGGGCTGGAGAAAGTCGGCTTCGGTGGCGTCGGTTCGGCCATCCGGCAGGGACAGGACGGAGAAGATGGTGCCGATGGAGACGTTGACGTCGATGTTGCTGGAGCCGTCGAGCGGGTCGAAAAGCAACAGGTATTTGCCGTGCGGGTAGGTCTTGGAGATGGGGTGGATGGTTTCCATTTCCTCGGATGCCACCGCGGCGAGATAGCCGCCCCATTCGTTGGATTCGAGCAGGATTTCGTTGGAGAGGACGTCGAGTTTTTTCTGGACTTCGCCCTGGACGTTTTGCGTTTCGTTGCTGCCCAGGATGTTCCCGAGTGCGCCTTTGCCTACGGAATGGCTGATGATCTTGCAGGCACGGCAGACGACTTCCAGCAGTAAACGCAATTCTTCCGGGACGGTGCCGTACCGGCGGTTTTCCTCTATCAGGTGTTGTGTCAGGCTGATGCGTTTGGGTCTCATGATGCTTTCTTTTTTCTTTTTGTCAGGGTTGTGTCAGGCAGACAGGGTTTTTCCGATGATTTCGCGTGTGTCGCGGGACAGGGTTTGCCGCGATACGTATCGCAGGGCTTCTTCGGCCGGTTTGCGCAGGGCCGGAATGTATCGTTTCCACTGGTCCATGCATCGTGCCAGCCGTGCCGCGACTTGCGGGTTGATTTTGTCCAGTTCGATCAGGTTTTCGCTCCAGAATCCGTAACCGCTGCCGTCTGTTGCGTGGAATTGAGCCATATTGTTGTGGCAAAAGCCAAAGATGAGGCTGCGCGCGCGGTTGGGGTTGCGGATGGTGAAGGCGGGGTGTGCCATGAGCGCCCGGATGGTTTGTATGTCCGCGCAGGGAGATGTGGCTTGCAGGGAGAACCATTTGTCGATGACGAGTGCTTCGTTTTCGAATTCCCGGTAGAAGTGTTCGAGCAATGCGTTGGCTTCCGGCAGTTTTGCGGTGTAGCCGGCATGTACCAGCGAGGTCAGTGCCGCCAGCCGGTCGGTCATGTTGTTGGCCTGACGGTATTGTTCGATGGCGGTGTGCGCATGGCGGGTGTCGTCCAGCGCAAGCAGGTATGACAGCGCCAGGTTTTTCAGGGCGCGTTTTCCGGCGTCTTGCGGTGTCGGGCGGTAGTCGCCTTCGGTACGGTTGGCCTCGAGTGCGGCAAGCCATTCTTTTTCCAGCCGTTTCGCCAGTGTGCGGCGCATGTACTGGCGGGCGTCGTGAATGGCCTGAGGGTCGATTTCGTCCATGCGTTCGGCGATCATCATTTCGCTGGGCAAGGTCAGTGCCAGTTCACGCAGTGCGGCGTCCAGCCGGGTATCGGAGAGGACGGTTTTGTATGCGTCGATGAAAGCATCGTCCAGCGAGAGGGGCGAGCCGGTTTGTATGGCTTTGGTCAGGGCGACGAGGCGGCGCGATGCCAGCCGTTGCCCGGCTTCCCAGCGGTTGAAGTGGTCGCTGTCGTGCGAGAGCAGGTGCAGCAGTTCTTCATCCGACTGGTCGTATTCGAGGATGACGGGCGCGGAGAAGTTGCGCAGTGCCGAGACGACGGGTTTTTCGGTTATGCCGGTGAAGGTGAAGGTCTGGTTCGTTTGCGTCAGTTCCAGGATGGCGGTGGTTTGCGTACCGTCTTTTCCGGGCTGGCGCAGTGGCATGTCGTTGCCTTGCCGGTCGAGCAGTCCGATGGCGACCGGTATCAGGAAGGGTTCTTTTTCCGTTTGTCCCGGGGTTTCGGGGCAATGTTGCGAGAGTTTCAGGGTGACGGTACCTGCGCTTGCGTCGTAATGGCTTTCGAGTTTGACGCGGGGGGTACCTGCCTGACTGTACCAGTGTTCGAATTGCGAAAGGTCGCGTCCGTTGGCGTCTGCCATGGCGGCCAGAAAGTCGTTGCAGGTGACGGCTTGTCCGTCATGCCGTTTGAAGTACAGGTCCATGCCTTTTCTGAATCCGTCCCGCCCGAGCAGGGTCTGGTACATGCGGACGACTTCCGCACCTTTTTCATAGACGGTGACGGTGTAGAAGTTGTTGATTTCCTGATAGGAATCGGGACGCACCGGATGGGCCATGGGGCCGGCGTCTTCGGGAAACTGGAGTTGCCGCAGGGTGCGGACGTCCTCGATGCGCTTGACGGCACGACCGGAGTCGCTGCCGGTCAGGTCGGCCGAAAATTCCTGGTCGCGGAATACGGTCAGCCCTTCTTTCAGGGAGAGCTGGAACCAGTCGCGGCAGGTGACGCGGTCGCCTGTCCAGTTGTGGAAGTATTCGTGTCCGACGACGGATTCGATGTTGGCGTAGTCGGTGTCGGTGGCGATGCGCGGGTTGGCCAGTACGTAGCGGGTGTTGAAGATGTTGAGTCCCTTGTTTTCCATCGCGCCCATGTTGAAGTCGCTGACCGCCACGATCATGAAGCGGTCGAGATCGAGTTCGAGACCGAAGCGGGTTTCGTCCCAGCGGATGCTGTGTTTGAGCGATTCCATGGCGTGGGCGGTTTTGTCGAGGTTGCCCTGTTCGACCCAGACTTGCAAGAGGACGTCGCGTCCGTCGGCGAGGCGGAAGTTTTCTTCCCGGCAAACGAGGTTGCCAGCGACCAGCGCGAAAAGGTAGGACGGTTTGCGGAACGGGTCGTCCCATTTGGCGTAGTGCCGTCCGTCAGGCAAATCTCCGGTTTCGACGAGGTTGCCGTTGGAAAGCAGTACGGGACAGCTTTGGCGGTCTGCCTTGAGGGTGACGGTGTAGGTCGCCATGACGTCCGGGCGGTCGGGGTAGTAGGTGATTTTGCGGAAGCCTTCGGCTTCGCACTGGGTGAAGAAGTTGCCGTTGGACAGGTACAGTCCCATGAGGGATGTGTTTTTGTCGGGGTGGATCCGGGTGTCGATGGTCAGGGTGACTTCGTCGGGGGCATCCGGAATGCGCAGGTTGCCGTTTTCCAGCACGTAGTCCTGTTTGTCCAGTGTCTTGCCGTTGAGCACGATGCGCACCAGTTCGAGTGCTTCGCCGTACAGGATGAGGTCGCGTTCACGGGATTCCGGATTGTGGTGCAGTGTCGTGGTGGCGCTGACTTGTGTGTCTGACGGGCCCAGATCGAAGGTGAGGTCGATGTGGCGAACAAGGTACGCCGGGACGGTGTAGTCGAGCCGGTATATGGTGGTGGATGGCGTGTCGGTCATTTTGTATGTCTGTTCGTTTGCGGTTGGTGTGAATGGGATGGACGGGACGGGCGGGTTTTAACCGGCCGGATGCCGTGATGCCATCTCTTTTGCGTTACAGCATGCATTATCCCCCAGAATCGGATGGTATGGGCAGGATGAAGCGTCGCACTCGTGTCGTTTGCGCGGTGATTGTCCTGAAAGGTAGCCTGTACCGTGTCCGTATCATGGGAAAAAACACCGTTGTTCATTTTGTCCGTGCAGGGGGATGTTTTTGCGGGAAGAATAATGGAAAGTATGGATCGGTTGGGAAAATGACGGATTTTGGAACGCGGATGATGACGGGTTTGCCGGTTTGTGAATGGTGGTGATGCAGGATTATGTCGTTCCGGTATGAAAGGTGCGTTTTTTCGGATATTTTTCCGGCTGTTGAAAAAGGGTGTGTGAAGTGCTTTACCGTTTCGGGCCGGATGTTTTCCGTGGAAAAGGCTTTGTAAATGGTTTGTTTCCGGATGGAAAGATAATGCGTGCCGGATAACGGGAATTGCGGCAGATGGTTTTTTTATCCCGCATGACGGCTTCTGAAAAGGGTATGAAAACGGACAGGCCCGTTTTAACGGGGCTGCCCGTT
>CAKQQG010000040.1 GCA_934270705.1 uncultured Oxalobacter sp.
CAGCTGATCGCGGCGCGTAACGTCGAAAAGGAAAAATTCAGTACGCCGGTCGTTTCCAATATCGACTGGCTGATACCGGCGTTGCAGGCGTATTTATCGACGGATGCCATCGATGGCTGGCTGTACCGCCGCAACCGGGATGGTGTCCTGTTGCCATGGCTGATCGAAAGTATCGAATATGTGCCGCGGGAAGAGGGCATACCGGGATTGCCCTATGTCTGTATCCAGTTACTGGCCAATACGATCGCCGCGACGGGGTATGTCGATAACGCCGCGCCGGATCAGTGGCGCAGCGGTATGACGAGCGCCATCCTGTTTTACCAGCGTGAAATGGGAAAACTCTCCATTCCGGAATTGCTGGCGAGAAAAGGCTATTACAAGGAATGCCCGGAATTCAAGGAAGAATACGAAAAACACAGGAGCGATTTCGCCAATTACCAGCCGTTTTACGGAAAACAGTTCCGTGCGAAAAATTCGGGTTTTCTGATCAGCGAAGGAGAAAACCGCCTGGTCAAGAATCTGGAATTTTTCAGGATTTCCGCAGGGACTTCGGTCAAGTGCGTCAACGACGAGGAAATCATCGAACGCCGTATCGAAACGCACTCGAACAAGAAAACCATCGTCAATGCGACATCCGGCGAGATTCCGATCCATTGCTATCTGCATATGTTCCATCTGGAACTGCACCAGAATTGCTGGATACACGTCCAGAATCTGGAAGAATACCAGTACAGGCCGGAACTGAAGACCAAGCTGATTCTGCCACCGGAGCACCGCAAACTGATCGATATCCTGACGGCACATTCCGATATTCTGACGGATGACATTATCGAGGGTAAATCGGGTGGGACGACCATTCTGTGTATGGGGGCAGCCGGTCTGGGCAAGACGCTGACGGCCGAAGTCTATTCCGAAGTCGTCGGCAAACCCCTGTACCGTGTGCATTCGGGGCAACTGGGAACGTCTGCGGAAAGCGTCGAGGCGGCACTATCTTCTGTCTTGCGACGTGCCGCACGCTGGGATTCGATCTTGCTGATCGATGAAGCGGACGTGTATATCCGCCGACGTGACAATGATTTGCAGCACAATGCGATTGTGGCGGAATTTCTCCGGACACTGGAATATTTCGATGGTCTTCTTTTCATGACGACGAATCGTGTCGATGATGTGGACGATGCGATTCTTTCGCGCTGTATCGCCGTGATCCGTTACGAAGTACCGCCGAAAGAAGATGCGATACGTCTGTGGAAATCCCTGTCGGAACAGTTCCAGGTCAAACTTTCGGACGAGCTGATCGCCGATCTGGTACGCGATTTTCCGGATTCGACAGGCCGCGATATCAAGGAATTGCTGAAATTGACCAGCCGTCTGTGCAACAGTTGCAATGAACCGGTCTCGCTGGAAGCCTTCCACCAGTGCGCCGTATTCAGAGGAAGACGATAAAAACAGCGAAAGTAACAAAAAAGCCAGCGTATGCTGGCTTTTTTGTTGTTGGAAGGGATTCCGTGCCGGAAATATAAATCGGCTGCGACAAGGATTCAGCCATTTATATGTTACAGGTCGTTATCTGAAGCCGTTCCGGAAAGCATGAGAGTGATAAACGTTCAGTTTGCCATCCGGCACGGAATTTTCCACAAGCTTTTGCACCTCCGTCATCAGGAACAGCCACAGCCACAGGTATGCTGCCGACACATCGGATAATCACCTTCCTGTTGTCTCGGCAGTTCACCCAGATCGATGACGGTACCGGTATGTCCGAATGTGACGATATCGCCCAGATAGTCTTTCATCTGCTGCATGGCATTGTCACCGGTACAGTGGCAGGGAATGAGGAAATCCATATTCCAGCTCTTCATGGCTTCGAGTGTCTTGTCCATCCGTTCTTTCGAGGCGCGGATCAGATGCATGCCGCCAACGATACCGGAGATTTTTTCGATGCCGCTGACCTGACGGATATAGTTGACCGTGTTGACGATACCGGAATGGCAGCACCCCAGAAGGATGACCAGCCCCTTGTCCGTTTCGAACCACATCGACATGTCGTCTGATACGGGATCGGGTTTGCGAGCCTCGATGTCCAGAAAAAGCGCGTCGCCCACATCCTCGAAAGTCGTCAGGCGTGGGACCGGACCCGTAATGGCCACGCCCGGCAACAAATAAAGCGGTTTGTCGAGAACGTGTTTTTGTTCCGGCGGGAGTGTCTCGAAAATCTTTTTGGCACTGGGAGGAGGGGACCAGTTCAGGGCCTGTTCACCGGGGCGGCAACAGAAACGATCCGCATCGATATTGCGTCCGCAATACATCGGTGCATTGGGATTGATGGCATAAAAATCGGCCAGATTGTCCGTATGGTCATCATGACCATGACTCAGTACCAGTACTTCCGCATCGGCCAGATTGATGCCGAGGCGTTCGGAATTTTTCAGAATGACATCCTTTTGACCGGTATCGAAAAGAATGCGCCGGTCACGAATCCTGATCCAGGCAGCAAAACCATGCACACATTCAAGGCCTTCTCCAGCCTTGTTGTCGACGAGCAGCGTAATGTTCGATGGCTGTTGGCTGCAACCGGACTGTTTTTCATTTGTTGCGTTTGACATGATGGTTGTTCCGTTAAAGTAAAGCCATACCACTTCGGAACATCATTTTATCCATGAAAGTCAAATATCTTCAACGATTATTTTAAAAGATAATAACTTGTTTAAAATCAATGCATTGTAAATGTTTTTTAAATGGTTTTCATCCAGTACGCCGCATTTTTTCATGCCATATGGATATTGTTTGGCAGTATTTGGCAGTAATTTGGCAGCATATGGAATAATTGATGGAAGGAATGGGATATTTCGCCGTAGAAAAACGGTTCTGGCACGGGTTTGGGGGCGGTACTCTTGTATCGGTAATGATGGAGATGACGCTTTCATTCATCGGGTGCAATAGGTAATAAAAAATGGCGCTCCGGAGAGCGCCATTTCCTTGATGGAACCAGATCGATCAAACTACATGTTTTGCATGCAGATCCTTGATCTTGGCTTCGTCGCAGCCCAGTTCTCTCAGGATTTCGTCGGTATGTTCACCCAGCAGCGGAGCACGGGTGATGTCCGGTTTGAATCCGGAGAACTTGAACGGAGCGCCGACGGTCAGGTGGTTACCACGAACTTCGTCGACAACTTCAACAACCGTACCGACTTTACGCAGGGACGGATCATGAGCCAGTTCTTTCAGGGACATAACCGGACCGCATGGAATGCCGTACTGGGCAGCCCATTCGGTAACTTCGAATTTGTCCTTGTCAGCGAACTTGGTTTCGATGAAGGAGAAGATGTCCATCAGCTTGTCGACACGACCTTCGAAGGTGTTGTAGTTCGGGTCGTCTTTCCATTCCGGCTTGTCGATCATGTCGCAGATCTGTGGCCACATGTTGGCAGCGATGGTGAAGTAAACGTAGGAGTCGGCATCGGTTTCCCAACCTTTGCACTTCAGCATCCAGCCTGGCTGGCCGCCACCACCTGCGTTACCGCCACGTGGTACGGAGTGGATGTTTTCGAAGGACAGCGGGTTGCCGTCTCTGTCGAAAGCGAAGTTCGGCTGAGCCTGCGGGTATTCAGCCAGAATGCCGGTTCTTTCCAGACGCTGCTGGTCACGCAGTTTGATACGGCACAGGTTCAGAACGGCGTCCTGCATAGCGACGGCGACTTTCTGACCACGGCCGGTCTTGTGACGCATTTCCAGAGCGGCCAGAATACCGATCAGCAGGTGCATACCGGAGTTGGTGTCACCCAGAGCGGCGCCGGAAACAGTCGGAGGACCATCCCAGAAACCGGTGGTTGCAGCTGCACCGCCGGAGCACTGTGCAACGTTTTCATAAACTTTCAGGTGTTCGTTGGCGTGGCCTTCTGCATAACCCTTGACGGAAGCCAGAATGACGCGTGGGTTCAGTTCCTGGATGCGTTCCCAGGTGAAGCCCATACGATCCAGTGCGCCAGGACCAAAGTTTTCGACCATGACGTCGGAACGCTTGATCATGGTTTCCAGCAGTTCCTTGCCTTCCGGGGTCTTCATGTCCAGTTCAATCGAACGCTTGTTGCAGTTGAACATCGTGAAGTACAGGGAGTCAACGTTTGGTTTGTCTCTCAGCCAGCCACGAGTCATGTCGCCGGAACCGCGACGTTCGATCTTGATGACGTTTGCGCCCAGGAAACCCATCATCTGCGTACAGGCAGGACCCGCCTGAACGTGGGTAAAGTCGAGCACGTTAATTCCATCTAATGGTTTAGTCATAATTTCTCATTTCCTTGTCGTTGGTACAACTTTTGGTTTTGTTCTCCCTGGTCGTATCTCCCTTGGGAGGCGCCCAAAAAGAAAAAGTTCACCCTAAAAGGGCTGAAGGTACTAACTTTGGATTGCTAACACTTCGCATAACATCTCAAAATGAAGCAAGCTTTATGTATAGCCCCTATATTTTACTCGATAAGCCATTTAAATCAAGTGCGTCTGTCATGTTTAATCCTGTCCGGATTCCTTGTCTGCCGATGTGTCGTTCAGCTCGGAAAGACGGCGGTAAAGCGTGCGTTCGCTGATACCCAGCATGGTGGCGAGTTTTTTTCGGTTGCCCCTGAAAGTGGCGAGTATTTGTTTCAGCCGTGTTTGCTCTGGCAAGGTATCCGAGGGTGTGGAGATGTTTCCTGACGCAACGTTTTCAGGGATCAAAAGGTGTTCTGGCCTGATTTCATTGTCGTCGCACAGCAGGCAGGCCCGTTCGAGGAAATTGCGCAATTCGCGGACATTGCCGGGGTACGGGTAGGTCTGCAGAAGGTACATGGCTTCATCGGAGACGTTCAGGTTGCGTTCGGGCGCCATCTTTTTCAGCAGGGATGTCACCAGCAGCGGTATGTCTTCCAGACGATCACGCAGTGCAGGGACATGAATCGGGAAAATATCGAGCCGGTAGTAGAGATCTTTCCGGAACAGGCCGGCATCGGCTTTTTGTTTCAGGTCATGACTGGTGGCAGAAATGATGCGGATGTCGGCACGGCGCGGGTCGGCAGAACCGGGACGACGGTAGGCACCGGTTTCCAGCAGGCGCAACAGTTTCGATTGCATCGACAGGGGCAAGTCGCCGACTTCATCCAGGAACAGGGTTCCGCCGTCGGCGGCATCGACCAGTCCTTTTTTGGCAGAGCCGGTTCGTGAGAAAGCGCCTTTTTCCTGTCCGAACAGTTCGGTTTCGAAATGGGCTTCGGAGATACCCGAACAATCCACCACGATAAACGGTTTTGCGGCACGTTTTCCGGCGCGGTGGATGGCTTGTGCCACCAGTTCTTTTCCGGTTCCGGATTCACCGTACAGCAAAATGCTGATGTCGGCGGATGCGGCTTTCCCGATCTGGTGCATCATATGCGCGAAACGGGGAGACTGGCCTTGCAGGCTGTTTCTTTCTGTGATGCCCTTGGCCATTTTGACCGGCTCGATTTTTTCCACGAAACAGGTGATTTCCCCGGATTCGTTTTTGACGGGAGTCAGTTCGATGCTGACGTATTCCTCGCCGTTTGGGGTGTGGTGCATATGCAGGACGCGTTCCGTTTTGCCTGATCGCCGGCTTTTCGCCAGCGGACAGGTTTCGCCGGAACGGTCGCAGGGCATGTCGTAATTATGCGATACCGCATAACAGGTACGTCCGATGACCGAGGTCTGGGGATTGCAGTATTTCCGGAATGCCTGATTGACGGCGATGATCCGGTACCGGGTGTCGAAAAGGATATGCGGCTCGGTCTGTGCCTGGAGAAACGAAGCGAGTTCGGTAAACGACATGGCGGTCTGTCCTGTCGGTTTGGGGAAAGCGATACCGGTAATACTGCCATGATCGGCCATTGTTGCCAAGACCGGGATATTTGTGGCAGGGATGGGGAAAAACGAAGTCTTTCCGGCAACGGTTGCCGGAAAGAACGATATACGGATTATTGCGGTCTGTTCGGGGAGCGGTCGAGGTAGAAGCGAATGGCTTTTTCCACGACATGGGGATGGATGACGTGTCGTCCGTGAAATTCCAGAAATTCCACATCGTAACCGGCTTTTTTCAGTTCGTGATAATGATACAGTCCACTGGTGTCCATCGGCAGTTGTTCGTCTTCCGGGCTGTGTGCGATGAAAACGAGTGGGCGGCCACGCGGAACATACAGGTTCATGAAGCCGCCGGAAAGGGCGATGACATGGGAAACGGTTTCACCATTGGACAGGCCGATCGACAGGGAATAGCTGGCACCGTCGGAGAAACCGCAAAAGCCGAAATGGTTTTTGTCGAGATCGAAATGGGAATTGACTTTGGCCAGTGCCATTTCCAGTCTTTCCAGATCGGGGCCGTTGCCGCCGATGGTCAGATCCCATGTCGGATAAGTCGATTGCGGCAGCATCAGCAGAAAACCGTTTTTTTCTGCATGTTCCCTGAAAAAGGGAAGCACCTTTTCGGCGCTGCCGCCGGCGCCATGGAACATGACGAGCAGCTTGACCGGTTTGCCGGTATCCAGTGTTTCCGGAACGAGGAGAAGCGTATCGCGCTCACCTTCCTGTCCGAGCGGGACATTCAGGGAATGCATCCCGGGTGGCAACGGCGGCTGGTCGGGAGTTTTGAACTGGAACGTCAGATGTCCGAGAATGGACGGCGGCATCATGGAAAAGTCGAATTCATGCAGATTGGTCGGAAAATTGCTTTTCATGTTGTCAAGTCCGGTTAGGCGTTTTGGGAAACCGTTGCGGCTATGGTAACGGTATGTGGTGTATCGAATCAGCACTTTACCATCATTATCGCTGAATCGTGACGATGTCCGGCAAGAAATCGGCGTTTTGCATGGTTTTCATGGTGCATTGCAGGCAAAGACCCTATTTTCCGATACCTTGAAAGGCCAGGGAGATGAAGGTTGACAAAGCCGCAGGACCAAAAGTGTTCAGTTCAGCAGCCGGATACCCGGCAGCTCGCACAGGCTTTTTTCGCGGATGAGCCGGATGAAATCCCTGATATAGGCTTTTCCGTTCATGTCGGAACGGGTGGCGGCATACAGTTTGCCGGTCAGTCCCTTTTCGGTGATCTGTTTTGAAACGACATATTGCTTGTCCAGATAACTTTTGACTGCCCACAGCGGGAGTGCGGCGATTCCCCGCCCGCTGGCGACCAGCTGGAGAATGGCGACGGTCAGTTCCGATGTACGGCGTTCGGGAGAAATTCCGGCTGGAAGGAGAATCTGTCGCATGATGTCGAGCATATCGTCGGGAACCGGGTAGGTGATCAACGTTTCGGTTGCGAAATGTTCGGGACGCAAAAAGGGTTCACTGTTCAACGGGTGGTGTCTGGAGAGCAGCGCCAGGATATCGAAATGAAACAGGGGGGAATGGGTGATACCCGTTTCCGGTTCGGGTACGCCGACGATCGCCAGATCGGCACGGTGCTGGTGCAGCAACGCGACGGGATCGGCATGAAAACCGGAGATGATATCGAGTTCCACTTCCGGCCAGAGTGAACGGAAAATATCCATGGCCGGCATGAGCCAGTCGAAACAGGTATGACATTCCACGGCGATTCTCAGAGGACCTGTCGTACCGTCCCTGAGACGGTTCAGATCGCGTTCTGTTTTCTCGACGGCAGGCAGGACGGTATCGGCCAGCTCAAGAAGACGCAATCCGACAATGGTGAAAACGATCGGGACACTTTTGCGTTCGAACAGCAAACCGTAAGTTGATTCAAGCAAACGGATTTGTTGCGACAGGGCCGATTGCGTCAGATGCAGCATATCGGCAGCCCGTGTCAGATTGCCTGCTTTGCGCAGTGCGCGCAGTGTTTTGAGATGTTTCAGTTCTATCATTAGAAAATCTTATGATATTTTTGAAAAACTTTCATTTGAATAATGATACAGGGGTCACTATGATTTTCCAAACGTATTTTGTTGAAAGAAAGGAATTTCATGGTTTGCAGTCATATTCCGGGTTTTCCGCGAATGGGAGTCAAGCGGGAGCTGAAATCGGCACTTGAAACATACTGGAAATCTGCGTCCGGAACGGATGATGCTTCTCTGGACATGGATGATCTCGAAGCGATGGGAAAACGCTTGCGTTCGGCGCACTGGGCATTACAGAAAAAAGCGGGACTGGACTGGGTGACGGTCGGCGATTTCGCGTTTTACGATCATGTCCTCAATCATGTCCAGTTGCTGGGATGCGAACCGCCGCGTTTCGGTTTCGGCGATGATATGCCGGAGCTTGTCCGTTACTTTGCGATGGCACGTGGAACTGCCGGTGGCAAGTCGGGACAGGCCATGTCGATGACCAAATGGTTCGATACGAATTATCACTATATCGTTCCCGAATTTTTGCCGGAAACCGCTTTTTCATTATCGAGCGAACGTCTGTTTTCGGAAGTGAAAGAAGCGAAGACGTTGGGGCATGCCGTCAAAGCCGTTTTGCTGGGACCGGTCAGTTTTTTGTATCTGGGGAGAGAGAAGGCGGAAGGATTCGATCGTCTTTCGTTGCTGCCGAAGTTGTTGCCGGTTTATCGCCGGATTTTGTCGCGTCTGCATGACGAGGGAGTGGAATGGGTCCAGATGGATGAACCGGTGCTCGGACTGGATATCGGGGAAAAATGGCTGTCGTCTTTCAGGCGCGCTTACGGGGAATTGTCCGGTCAGGGTGTGAAATTGATGCTGGCGACGTATTTTTCTTCACTGGATGATCATGTCGCCGAAGTGTGTTCGTTACCGGTCGATGGCTTGCATATCGATGCGGTCAGGGGAAAAAGGGATTTGCCGGACATCCTTCGGTTGTGGCCTGAAGAAAAGGTCTTGTCTGTCGGAATTGTCGATGGACGCAATATCTGGAAAACCGATCTGGACAAGGCGTTGTCGCTCCTGCGTATGCCGGGTCTGGCGGAAAGGTCGAATGTATGGGTCTCATCGAGCTGTTCCCTGCTGCATGTTCCTTTTTCGCTCGAAGGCGAGACGGCAATGGACGAACGTCTGAAACAGTGTCTGGCGTTTGCGGTTGAAAAACTCGACGAGGTTGAGGTACTCAGGCAGGCTTTGCGGCAAGGAGACGATGCGGTTGCCGGTGCGCTGGAAGCATCGCGCCGGACGGTCGAACTGAGAAAAGGGGAGTGGGTCCATCATGCCGGTGTTGTGGAAAAAGTTGCGACATCCGGCAAGGAAGCGGATCGATGCCGTTCGCCTTTCGGTATCCGCCAGCGATTGCAGCAGGAACGTTTCGGTTTGCCGGTTTTTCCGACGACGACGATCGGTTCTTTTCCGCAGACTGCGAATATCCGGTCGGCTCGTGCCGCGTTCAAACGGGGCGTCATGAACGAAAGCGATTACACAAAAGCCATGCGCGAGGAAATCGCTTTTTGTATCGCACAGCAGGAAGCGTTGGGACTGGATGTTTTCGTGCACGGCGAGCCGGAACGCAACGATATGGTCGAGTATTTCGCCGGTTTGCTTGATGGTATGGCGATGACGTCCAACGGCTGGGTGCAGTCTTACGGTTCGCGTTGTGTCAAACCGCCGGTGATTTACGGGGATGTCTCAAGGCCGGGTGCGATGACAGTGGAATGGACGAAATTCGCGCAAAGCCTGACGGACAAGCCGGTCAAGGGGATGCTGACGGGACCGGTCACGATTTTGCAATGGTCGTTTGTGCGTGATGATGAACAACGTGCTGTCGTGGCGGAGCAGATCGCATGGGCTATCCGTGATGAGGTCGGGGATCTGGAAAATGCGGGTATCGGTATCATCCAGATCGATGAGCCGGGTTTGCGTGAAGGGTTGCCGCTTCGGCGTGGGCAGTGGCGCGAGTATCTGGACTGGGCTTGCCGTGCTTTCAGGATCGCGTCTTGCGGTGTCCGGGACGATACCCAGATTCATACGCATATGTGTTATGCCGAATTCGGCGACATCATGTCCGATATCGCCGGTCTGGATGCTGATGTGATTACGCTGGAAGCCAGTCGCGGCGATATGGATTTGCTCAGAGGGTTCCGCGATTTCCGTTATCCCAACGGGATCGGTCCGGGTGTGTACGATATTCACTCGCCAAGGATACCGTCTGTGGACGAAATGGTGGCGTTGTTGCAACGGATGGCAAGTGTCATCCCGCCGGAGCGATTGTGGGTGAATCCGGATTGCGGACTGAAAACCCGACAGTGGCAGGAAGTGCGGGAAGCGCTCTCCAACATGGTGACCAGCGCGAAAACCATGCGCAAGGCGATGTGTTGATATGAACAGTTGCCTGTACGGGTTCAGTGTTGAGGCGCATCCCGTTGTCAGTTTTCGGAATGGAACTGGTTTTTGCGGATCAGTTCTTTCACGATGATGCGGGCGGTCGGGGTACTGGCAAGCCCCCCGCGCGCCGTTTCTTTCAGATCCGATGACATGGAATCGCCGACGGCGCGGATGGCGTCGATGACTTCATCGGCGGGGATTTTATGTTCCACGCCAGCCAGCGCCATGTTGGCGCAGGACAGGGCATTGACGGCGCCGATGACATTGCGCTGGACGCAGGGGATTTCGACAAGTCCGGCGATAGGGTCGCAGACCAGTCCCATCAGGTTGGACAATGCCATGGCGCAGGCGTATGAACACATCTGGCCTGTTCCGCCGCCCAGATGGGTCAGGGCGGTGGCGGCCATCGCCGATGCGGTACCGACTTCCGCCTGGCAACCGCCTTCGGCTCCCGATATGGATGAACGGGTGGCGATGATCTGCCCGAAACCGGCTGCCACATACAGGGCCTCGATGATAGTGTTCTCGGGAATCGCGCGTTTCTTGATGAGCGGTACCAGAACGGCCGGAATGACGCCGCAAGAACCGGCAGTCGGCATGGCGACGATCCGTTTCATGCAGGCATTGCTTTCGCTGACTTTCAGGGCTTCGGATACGACTTCGTTGAAAAAGGCACCGCCGAACAGCAGCCCTTTTTCACTGGCGATCCGGACTTTTTCACCGTCGCCGCCGACCAGCCCGCTGTTGGAGCGGTCGTTTGGGTGATAACTGTCCACCGATGCTTTCATCGCTTCCCAGAAGTAGTGCATGCGTGCCAGGGAGTCTTCACGTTTGAGATTCTGGGAATGGATGTCGTCTTCCAGAATCGTTTCCCACAGCGGACGGTTTTCGGCAGCCGCGCGTTCCAGTAGTTGTTTGACGGATTGAAATGCCATATCAGCCCCTGTCCTGTTCCTGATTGAGGTAAGTGATTTTCAAAATGCCTTCCATACCGGCCAGTTTTTCCACCAGCTCCGGCGGGATGGGATCGTCGCATTCGATGACCATGACGGCCTGTCCGCCTTTGGAGCGGCGGTAGAGCTGCATGGTGGCGATATTGATTCCGTAACGCGCCAGCGCCGAGGTCACCAGCGCGACATGGCCAGGCCTGTCGTAGTGGGTATGGACGATCAGGGTGTTTTCGTCACCCGAGAAGTTTGTCGTGATGCCGTCGAGACGGGAAACCAGAATACGGCCGCCGCCCAGCGAGGAAGCGACGATTTCCAGCTTGCGCCCATGGATGCCTTCCAGCGTCAGCAAAGTGGAATTCGGATGTGCGTTCGGGATATGGGTGGTGTCGATATCGAACGAAAGGCCTTCCTGACGGGCGATATCGAAACTTTCCGGAATGCGTTCATCATCCGGACGGATTCCCAGCAGACCGGCGACGATAGCCCTGTCCGTACCATGTCCCGCGCCGGTCATGGCGAATGAACCGTGCAGCTTGATGTCGGCTTTCACCGGTTTTTCGCCCAGGAGCTTGCGTGCCACCAATCCGATTTTGACGGCGCCAGCCGTATGGGAACTCGATGGGCCGATCATGACAGGGCCGATAATGTCGAACAGTTTCATGCAGACTCCATAACGGGAAATTGAATCCGGGTACGATAGCTAAGGATACAATGCTTTTCCGATCTCTGCTCATCCGGTGGACAGGGAATGTATTTCCGGTGCCGGATTGTCTGAAAAAAGCCGGTATTCCGGCAAGACAGAGGCTTGCGCAAAATCATGCAACGGCATGGCATCCGGAAGGGCGCATCGACCGTCAGGGAAACAGGCATATGTCGCCTTTCGGAAAAAGCGGCCGATTATCATGACGTTTTTAAGATCACGATGATGCCGTGTATAGCCGGATGAAAATATTCGCGCACAAGGGAAATCTGCTTTATGCATCCAGTCTGTCACGTTTCGAGTCTTTTCCGGATCCTTATCTTGTCTGCCAGGATGGCCAGGTTGCCGTAATTCGATAATGTGCCTGTTGTTCGCCATGCGTTTCGTTTGTATGGGGACAGGGTGAACGGAATGTCTTGTTTTATCGCCAGTCATTGACGAAGTCGGCGATAACGTCAAAAATGAGTTGTTTTCAGCATGTCGGGCAGGAGAGCGTGATGCGTGTTTTTATCGGCAAGGTCAGGGAAACGGATATGGGTTTTTCCAGTGCCATTTTCAAATCCGAAGTATTCGGGGAACTGTGGCTGGGCGAAAACGGACTGGAAGGGGACGAGCAGGCGTCCACAAAGGTTCACGGCGGCCCGGAAAGAGCGTTGCTGCAATATTCATCGCTTCATTATGACTGGTTCAAGAGACGGTATCCTGAAAAGGAGACTATGTTTTCGCCTGCGCTTTTCGGTGAAAATCTTTCGGACGCACGCTGGCATGAAAAGAACGTCTGTATCGGGGACATATTCCGCTGGGGCGACGCTTTGATACAGGTCAGCCAGCCGCGATCTCCCTGTTACAAGCTGACACGCCGGAAGGAATGCGATGCCATGGCGCTGGTCATGCAGCAGCAGGCACGCTGCGGCTGGCTCTACCGGGTGTTGCAAACCGGAACGGTCGGGGCGAGCATGCCATTCCGTTTTCAGGAACGTGTCAGCGGCGTGACGATCCATGAGATCATGTCGGTCATGTTCGGTACGGAAACCGGAAAACCCTCGATGAATCCGGATGACTGGCAAGCCTTGTCGGAAACGAAAGGGTTGTCGCCAAGATGGCAAAATACCTTGCGAAAACGTGTGGAATCCGGGCAGATCGAATCATGGGATGCACGTTTGCTGGGAACGGGCATTTCTTGAATGAAAACCGGAAAGTACCCCCTTGCAAGGGGGTTTTTTATTGATGAAAACCTTGATATGGTTGCTTCAGGCAGTTTGATAACGGATCAAAGGAGACGGAAATGCAAGACAGTCACGCCAATGAAGTCGTACTGGAACAAGTCGAGAAATTCCAGTTCAGGGCACGCTTCTGCGGAAGCGGCGCAGAATG
>CAKQQG010000041.1 GCA_934270705.1 uncultured Oxalobacter sp.
CGGCATCGAAACCTGTTGCGGGGATCTGGCCAACAAGGAATTCGTCCGATCCGCAGTCAAGGGCGTCGATGCGATCATTCATCTGGCATGGAGCTTCGCCGACAATCTGCCGGATCTGCTCGATACCGACGTCAAGGGCTACCAGTATCTGCTGGATGCAGCAGTTGAATATGGCGTTCGCCATGTCGTCAATACCACAACCGCCGTTTCTTACGGCAAACCGCTCTCCCATCCGGTCAGGGAAGACCAGGCACATCTGGTCGCCATCTCACGCAATCCGGTTTATGCGCTTGCCAAACTGGCAACCGAAGAACTGAGTAAAATCTACGCGGTACAACATAACCTTCAGGTCAACAACGTCATGGTCTGGTATGCCTATGGCGACGTCATCGGCGGCAGAAACATCCGCGCCATGATCCGTGACGCCATCGAAAAAGGCCGCATCGAGGTCCCGGGCGGCAGTGGCGGCAGTTTCTTGCAACTCGACGACTTCGTTTCACTGGTACTGGCGATCTTCTCCAGCGACGTCAAGGGCGAGCTGTTCAACGCAGCCAGCATTTACCTCACATGGGAAGACGTGGCGAAACTGATTACCGAACTCGTCAACCCTGACGCCAAAGTCGTCGCTATCGACCCGGTACAATGGCAGGGCAGTGCCTTCCTGACGGACGACTGGCCATTGTCCATCGAAAAAGCGGAAAAACTGTTGAACTTCAAAACCAATCTTTCCAGACAGGATGCCATCGCCAATCTGTCGGCGGCACTGAAAATCTCGGCCGACAAGGTTCGCGCCCAACTGTAAACCGCCACCTCCGGTACGGCAGGCTGCCGTACCGGAACCGCCTTCGCACCCGGACCGTATCACCATCCGCAGCAAACACACACTTGCCTGCGTACAGAGTCAGCGACAAGACAAACCGTTACCCGCATCATGCGCCGGACAAAAAAACACAGTGATACAATGAGGCCCGTTTCAATCCGTCTTTCATGTCATGCAATACATTCCCGTCAGCTATATCGATCCCGTTTTCAGGCCGCCCAGCGAAGCCAATTCCCTCATCCTGCAAGTCACCAATGGATGCAGCTGGAACAAATGTACCTATTGCGATATGTACACCCAGCCCCAGAAACGCTTCTCGGTCAAGCCTGAAGAAGATGTCAAAAAGGAAATCGAATGGTTCAGCCGGCATTATTCCGGTATCCGGCGCGTGTTTCTGGCCGATGGCGATGTCGTCGCACTCCCTGCAAAAAGGCTGCTGACCATCCTGGATATGATTCGGGAATATCTGCCTGAAGTCACGCGGGTCGCATCCTACTGCTCTCCGCGCAACGTCACCCGCAAGACCGACGAGGAGCTCAGGGCACTGCGCGCTGCCGGTCTGAAACAAGTCTATGTCGGTGCCGAATCCGGCGACGACTATGTTCTCAAATGCATCAACAAAGGCGAAACGCACCAATCGACCGTCGATGCGCTCAACCGGCTTGCAGATGCAGACATCAAGCGCTCGGTCATGATCATCAACGGCGTCGGCGGTACCCGTTTCAGTGAACAACACGCGCTCAACTCGGCATTGCTGGCCAACAAGACACAACCCGAATTTCTGGCGGCACTGGTTCTGAACCTGCCGCATGGCGAGGAACGTTTCCAGAAAGGATACAACGGCCAGTTCGTCAAAATGAACCAGCATGAACGCTTCAGGGAAATACGGCAATTCGGCGGCGCACTCGAACTGGAATCAACCATTTTCAGAAGCGATCATGCATCCAATCAGCTGGTTCTGAAAGGTACGCTCGGCAAAGACAAGGATCGCTTGTTGCAGGAAATCGATCTGGCGATCGAACATCCCGAACAGGCACATCTCCGCCCTGAATGGATCAGGCCATTCTAGTTTTGGCGCCTCGCCGGATTGCATCGCCACGGATCGCAGTCAATCCCGCAGAAAATGCCGAAGACAGGTTTGCGATACCATTCCGGAGATGAAACTGTACCGCGCATATCATCCCGCCATGCGCCTGCCCGAAAAAACCGGGGCTGGCATATTGTCGAATAATTTGCTTTAATGTGCCGTTTTACCCGACCATTAACGGATCGCCCGGCATGACTGTAGATACGCCTCTTCTTGTTACCTTTATCGTTTATATCGTCGCAACAACCCTGATCGGGTTCATCGCCTACCGTGCGACACGCAATCTGTCCGACTATATTCTGGGCGGACGACGCCTCGGCAGTTTCGTCACTGCCATGTCGGCTGGTGCATCCGACATGAGTGGATGGTTGCTCATGGGCTTGCCGGGAGCGGTCTTTCTGACAGGACTTTCGGAAAGCTGGATCGCCATCGGACTGATCGTCGGCGCATGGTTCAACTGGCTGCTGGTTGCCGGACGTTTGCGTGTCCATACCGAATATTGCGGCAACGCCCAGACATTGCCGGACTACCTGACGAACCGCTTCGAAGACACCAGCCGTATCCTGCGCATACTCTCGGCTTTCGTTATTCTGATTTTCTTCACCATTTACTGCTCATCCGGCATGGTCGCCGGCGCACGCCTTTTCGAGAGCACATTCGGCCTGCCCTATACCACAGCGCTCTGGATCGGAGCCTTCGCAACAATCACATATGTATTTATCGGCGGTTTTCTGGCTGTCAGCTGGACCGATACGGTTCAGGCGACCCTGATGATTTTCGCGTTGCTGATTACACCGATCTTTTCCATGCTGGCCGTAGGGGACTTCACAACGGTCATGACCACTATCCAGTCAGAAGCCCCTGCAAAACTCGACATGTTCAAGGGACTGGACTTCATGGCGATCATTTCCCTGCTGGGATGGGGACTTGGCTATTTCGGGCAACCGCATATTCTGGTTCGCTTCATGGCAGCGGACTCCGTCCGTTCGATACCGAAAGCGCGCCGCATCAGTATGACCTGGATGATTCTTTGTCTGGCCGGCGCCATAGCGACCGGCTTTTTCGGCATCGCCTATTTCTCGCACAATCCTGAACTGGCCGGCGGCGTTTTGCAAAACAATGAAGCCGTCTTCATGGAACTGACCAAAATCCTGTTCAATCCCTGGATTGCCGGCATCATTCTGTCGGCCATCATGGCTGCCGTGATGAGTACGTTAAGTTGTCAGCTGCTGGTCTGTTCCAGCGCCCTGACAGAAGACTTTTACCGCGCCTTTTTGCGACCGAATGCATCGCAAACCGAACTGGTCTGGACAGGACGCATCATGGTCATGCTGATTTCCCTTATCGCCATCGTCATCGCCCTTAATCCGGACAACAAGGTATTAAGTCTCGTCGCCTACGCATGGGCCGGTTTCGGCGCGGCATTCGGCCCAGTCATCCTGTTGTCGCTGATCTGGAAACGGATGACCCGAAACGGCGCTTTTGCCGGCATTTTCGTCGGCGCAGCCACCATCATTTTGTGGAAAACCTGTCTGGATCATCTCGGCCTGTATGAAATCATCCCCGGCTTCATCTTTGGCACCTGCGCCATCATCATTACCAGCCTGCTCGACAAAATGCCATCTTCCACCATGCGAAACCAGTTCGAAAAAGCGGACAAGGCTTTTCGCACAGGGACATAAACCCGGATTCCGGCAGACGCGGCTAGCCGTTCGATCCCGCATATTGCCAGGCCGTCCGTATCCGTAACAGACGACAAGCCGCATGTCACGCACACAAAACAAAAACGCCGCTGAAAATTCAGCGGCGTCTCAAACTGGTTGCGGGGGCAGGATTTGAACCTACGACCTTCGGGTTATGAGCCCGACGAGCTGCCAGACTGCTCCACCCCGCGTCTGTAGGAATAAAATTATAATCTGGCTTTTTATAAAATTCAATACATTTTCAAAAAAACCGTCATTTCCCGTCATGACACGACAACACCTTTCCTGTCACGACAAGACATAACGATCCCGATACAACCCCTTCGACACATCCTGAAGCAGGATAACATCGCATTCGCCTGTATAATGTGGCTTGCCGGATTTTTCAATGATACTGACCGGACTGGCTTTTTTTGCCGATTAAGGTATAACTGTGCGTGACATGCCCATGAAATTCTGTTCCCATTGTGGTCATCCCCTGATTGTCGGCATACCGCCACTGGACAATATGCCTCGCCATATCTGTCCGAACTGTCACATGATCCATTACGAAAATCCGAAAATCGTGGTATGCAGCATTCCGACATGGGAAACGGAAACGGGAACATCCGTCTTGCTCTGTCGCCGCGCCATTACGCCGCGGCATGGTTTCTGGACACTGCCCGGCGGATTCATGGAAAATGACGAAACGACCGAGCAGGCCGCCCGACGCGAAACGAAAGAAGAAGCGGGAGCGGATGTCACGATTTCCAATCTGTTTTCGCTGATGAATCTGCCCGTTTACCATCAGGTACATCTTTTTTATCTCGCACAACTGAAAAACACGAATTTCGCACCGGGTGAAGAAAGTCTGGAAACCCGCCTGTTTACGGAAAAGGAAATTCCCTGGGACCAACTGGCTTTTTCAACGATAAAATACGCTCTCAAATTCTATTTCGAGGACAAAAGGAAAATACAGCGTGGCGGCCAGTTCGGTTTTCATACGCTGGATCTGACCAAATGAATCGCCGCCATCCCTGTCGTGCATCCGCAATATCTGGAGATTTCAATTTATGGCAACCTATCCCGTTTTTCTCAGTCACAGCTGGATCGAGCAAGATGGTGTCGAACGCATCACGAGTCTGATGGAAGCCTACCGCCTCAAAACGGAAGGTTTCGCCTACGAATATTACAGTGTCTCCAAAGACGACCCTGCCCAGTTCCTGCCATCGAACAAGGCCTTGTCGTTGTCGATCGAAAAACAGATGGAACCCTGCTGCTGCCTTGTCATTCTGGCTGGTGTCTTTGAGGAATTCAAACGCTGGACCAATCTGGAACTCGACGCTGCGAAAAAACTGGGACTGCCGGTCATTCTGGTGGAGGCCGTCGATCCGAAGCATACCTCGCACAAGGAAAAACGTGCAGCAGCCGAAATCGTGAAATGGGATGCCATGCAACTGGGCGACGCCATCGTCAAACACGCACGCCCCGGAAAAGTTCTGAAACAGACTGTCTGACGGCATGCATGCCATATCGTTCACCGGAAAAGGAAACATCGCACACATGATTCCCTGGCTTGAACCGGACGATCCCTTTCCCGATGTATCCACCGCGCTGACCGGAGAAAGCGGCTTTCCCGGTCTTCTGGCAGCTGGCGCCGATCTTTCGCCGGAACGTCTTGTCATGGCATACCGGCGCGGCATATTCCCATGGTTCTGCGACAACCAGCCCATATTGTGGTGGAGTACCGACCCGCGTATGGTTTTGCCGACAGACCGCTTCGTCATCTCTCACAGTCTGAAGAAAAAACTGCGGCAAATCCACAAAAGCATCCACGAAGGCAACGGTCCGTGGCGGCTGAGCTTCGATACGGACTTCGCTCAAGTCATCCGCGAATGTGCAGCACCCCGCAAAAAAGAATCCGGAACCTGGATCACGAGCGACATCATCGACAGCTACCAAAAACTGCACGACATGGGAATCGCCCACTCGTCGGAGCTCTGGCACGACAACCGTCTCGTCGGCGGCGCATACGGTATCTGTCTGGGAAAAATGTTTTTCGGCGAATCCATGTTCGCACGCATTCCGGATGCTTCCAAGATCGCGCTGGCATATCTGGTCTTTTTCCTGCGGCAAAATGGCGTGACACTGATCGATTGCCAACAGGAAACGGCTCATCTGGCTTCTCTTGGCGCCAGTCCGATCAGCCGTACCGATTTCAACGCCCATCTCAAACGGACAATCGACATGCCGGCGATCACATCCTGGACAACGGTATCAAACTGCCCGCTCTGCCAGTTCCACTCCCTGGCCGGCTAAACCAAATCACCGACTTACGTTACAATTACGATATAACAATCTTTTATATCCCGTTCGAAACGGTCTGGAAAACCATACCCCTTTCCATACCGTATCCGGTACCACAGACTTTATTTGAATTCCATGATTCCTAATTTCATGTATGCCCTGATCCGGCCATGCCTTTTCGCCATGGACCCGGAAAACGCCCACCATTTCACCCTTTCATCCATGAGAATGGCGTCGGCGATGGGTCTGACAGCACTGGCGCCATCCGTCAGTCCTTCTCCGCGTGAAGTCATGGGACTGACCTTTCCCAATCCGGTCGGACTGGCTGCCGGACTGGACAAAAACGGTTCATGCATCGATGGCATGGCCTCGCTCGGTTTCGGTTTTCTGGAACTGGGCACCGTCACCCCGCGTCCGCAACCCGGCAATCCGAAACCGCGTATGTTCCGTCTGCCGGATGCCGAAGGTTTGATCAACCGGATGGGATTCAACAACGACGGAGTGGATGTTCTCGTCGCCAATGTCAAGGCATCCCGCTTCTATCAGGAAAGAAAAGGCATTCTGGGACTCAATATCGGCAAAAATGCCGTAACCCCCATCGAAAAAGCGGTCGATGATTATCTGATCTGCCTTGAAAAAGTCTATCCTGTCGCCGACTACATCGCCATCAACATTTCATCGCCCAATACCAAAAACCTGCGCCAGCTTCAGGGAGAATCGGAACTGGACAATTTGCTATCGCAGCTGAAAAACGCGCAGGATCGTCTGGCGCAACAACACGCCCGATATGTACCGCTTGCCCTGAAAATCGCACCGGACATCGACGATAACCAGATCAGAAATATCGCGGACGCCCTGCTGCGCCATCACATTGATGGCGTCATCGCCACCAACACCACGATTTCACGCAACACCGTCAATCATCTGCCCCATGGCGCTGAAGCCGGTGGACTTTCCGGTGCTCCGGTCAAAGACATGTCCACCGAGGTCATTCGCAAACTCAAGACAGAACTCGGAGACACCATTCCCATCATCGGCGTCGGAGGTATTCTTTCCGGTGCTGATGCACGGGAGAAAGTGGAGGCGGGCGCCTCACTGGTGCAGATTCTGACCGGCATGATCTATGCCGGTCCCGGACTGGTACGCGAATGCGTCAATGCCCTGAGACAACCCTGAGAGGGCAACATGATCCGTACCGATGCAAAAGGAACTGGCAACATGCCGAAAATACCTCTCGGCGCCAGCAACCTGCTCGTTTCGAAAGTCTGTCTGGGTACCATGACCTTCGGCGACCAGAATAGTGAAAGCGAATCGTTCAGCCTGCTTGACTACGCTGTTGAACGGGGTATCAATTTCATCGACACGGCGGAGATCTATCCGGTCAAACCGCAAGCAACCACTCAGGGACTCAGCGAGACCATCATCGGCAACTGGCTGAAGACAAGGGGATTGCGCGACAAAATCGTACTGGCGACCAAGGTTGCAGGACCGTCTCGTCTCATCCCCTGGATACGCAACGGCAAAAACGATCTGAACGAGTACAACATCCGTCTGGCTGTCGAAGGCAGCCTCAGACGCCTGAAAACGGACTATATCGACCTTTACCAGCTGCACTGGCCAAGCCGCAACGTTCCGTTTTTCGGGAAAACCGTTTTCAACCCCAAAGACGAGCGTCCATGCATCCCGATCGAGGAGACACTGGATGTACTGGGGAAACTGATCCAGGAAGGCAAAATCCGGTACATCGGCATTTCAAATGAATCCGCATGGGGATTGATGGCGTTCGCCCGTGTCGCCGAAATGAAAGGCTTGCCCAAAATCGTTTCCATACAAAATGCCTATAACCTGACCGACCGCCATTTCGAAATCGGCATGGACGAAATCTGTTTCAGGGAAAATATCGGCCTGCTTGCCTACAGCCCGCTGGCGTTCGGACAATTGACCGGAAAATACATCGACAATCCCAAAACACACGGTCGCCTGACGCTGTTCTACTCCGACTGGAACGCGCATTACCGGCGACCTGCCGTTCTGGAAGCCACCCGCCAGTATATGCAACTGGCAAGAGACCACGGCATCACGCCTGCACAACTGGCGCTGGCCTGGTGCTATTCACGCTGGTTCATCGATGCCACTATCATCGGCGGAACACGGCGGGAACACCTCAAGGAAAACATCGATGCCCTTTCCATCTCACTCAGCGATGAAATCATCGACCACATCAATGAAATCCATGCCATGATCACCAATCCGGCTCTGTAAGCCGCCGGCAAACCATCGTTTCTAGCCCTGAATCAGTCCTTCCGCCATCATGGCACGGCGGACTGCAGGACGCTGTGCCACACGTTCACGATAAGCCGACAGCGCTTTCCATTGTCCGGTTTCCAGATCTGCCGCACCGATCCAGCCGGTGATAGTGAAAAGATAGGCATCGGCTACGGTAAACTGCTCACCGACAAGATACTGACTTTTGCCCAGCTGTCTGTCCACATAGTCGAACTGCCTCAGCAAGTTTTTTTTCGCTGCCTCACGACACGAGGCGTATGCAGGATTGAAAACTGGCGTAAACCCTTTTTGCAATTCCGTCGCAATATAATTGAGCCATTCCATCACGCGATAACGCGCCATGGTACCCGGCAACGGCATCAATCCCTTTTCGGGCACCTGATCCGCCAGATACTGGACAATCACCGCCCCTTCCGTCAGTATCTGACCATCGTTCAGTTCCAGAGCGGGAACGGAACCCTTGGTATTGACCAGATAAAAATCATGACCGGATGCCGTTTCCTTGAGCTGCAAATCCACTTTTTCCAGTTCAAACGGCAATCCGGATTCTTCCAGAACGATATGCGGAGACAGTGAGCAGGCTCCCGGCGTGTAATACAGTTTCATCGTACGATCCTTTCATTGAATACCGGCAAAACAGACCGTGCATCGTCAAACCATGCAGGCAGATGACAGCATCATACCCTTTCTGGCCATGAAATGTCGCCGACAAAACGCATATTCATATCAGGCTGCGCAATACCTGGAAAAAAGGGAAAATTTGCACATCTTGATGAAAAATGGTTTCATTATCTGTATCGACAGATCAAACCGTCATTCCTCAGATACTGCCTATGAAACGCACCATTCTTCTACTGCTCGTTCTGATAACCGGTCCTCTGCTGATCGCTGGCTGCCAGAGTACCACGGCCGGTGGTGTGACTAACTCTTCAAGAAGCCAACTGTTGCTGATTTCTGCCGATGATATCAACCAGGGGGCAGCAACTGCCTATCAGCGTACCCTGAGCAAGGCACGTACGGACAAGGCCTTAAATACCAGTACCGCATCGACCAAACGCGTCCGCGATATCGCCAACCGCCTCATTGCACAAGTCGGTGTATTTCGGCCGGACGCCCTCAACTGGAACTGGGAAATCAATGTCATCAACAGCAAGGAAGTGAACGCTTACTGCATGCCGGGCGGCAAAATCGCCGTTTACAGCGGCATCATCAGTTCATTGAACCTGACGGACGATGAACTGGCCGCAGTTATCGGACATGAAATGGCACATGCGTTGCGCGAACACAGCCGTGAACAGGTTTCACAACAAATCGCCGCCGATCAGGCCTTGTCGCTCATCAGTGCGCTGGCCGGCTTCAGTTCGACACAGGAATCGCTCGCCAACATGGCCAGCCAGCTGGTCATGACGCTGCCGTTTTCCAGAACCATGGAAACAGAAGCGGATATCATGGGTATGGAACTGATGGCACGCGCAGGCTACAACCCGGAAGCGGCAGTCAACGTCTGGAAAAAGATGGAAAAACTCGGTGGCGACGCACCACCCGAACTGTTATCGACTCACCCGAGCGACGAATCGCGTATCGAACGTTTGCAGGCGGAGCTGCCGAAAGTCATGCCCTTGTATCAGGCAACCGCAACGAAAAGCAAGACAAAGCGTGTGTCATCACGAAAATGACCGGCTTTTTCCAATAAAAAACGCGCCGGTCGGCGCGTTTTTTATTGGTTACATCCCGGGACAGCTTATTTTTTCTTGCCCCAGGAGTCACGCAAGGTGACGGAACGGTTGAACACGGGTTTGCCCGGCTGCGAATCCTTGATATCGGCGACAAAGTAGCCATGTCGTTCGAACTGGTAAATATCCCCCGGCAACGCTGCTGCAAGACCGGGTTCCAGATAGGCGCGAACCACTTCTTTCGATGCCGGATTCAACGCGAGCCGGAAATCCTTGTTGTTGGCGTCCGGCGCCGGATCGGCAAACAGCCTGTCGTACAACCGGACTTCCGCTTCCACTGCATGCGCACAGCTGACCCAATGGATATTGCCCTTGACCTTGTAGGCAGTACTGCCTTCCGTACCGCTGCGACTGTCAGGGAAATACTGGCAGTGTACGGCTGTCACATTGCCGTTTTCGTCCTGATCATATCCTGTGCACTCGACCACATAGCCGTAACGCAAACGGACACGATTGCCAGGGAAAAGCCGGAAATATCCCTTGACCGGATCGATCATGAAATCCTCGCGCTCGATCCACAACTCGCGTGTGATAGGGAAGCGCCGCAATCCCCGTTCGGGATAATGCGGATGCACCGGAGACGTGCATTCTTCCTCAAGATGCGCAGGGAAATTGTCGATGATCAGCTTCAGCGGATGCAAAACAGCGGCAGCTCTCGGCGCCTTCGGGTCAAGATCGTCCCTCAGACTGCCTTCCAGTGTCCCCATATCGATCCAGCCATCAGCCTTGGCCACACCGATCCGTTCACAAAACAACTGGATCGATTCCGGCGTATAACCGCGGCGCCGTATGCCGACGATCGTAGGCATACGCGGATCATCCCAGCCATCGACGATTTTTTCCTCGACGAGCTGCAACAGTTTGCGTTTGCTGGTGATGGTATAGGTGAGATTCAGGCGCGCGAATTCATACTGGTGCGGCAACGGTTTTTGCAGAAAACCGCCGATCACCCGCCCATCCGGCAGGGTAACCGTTTCGGTCAGGCGCTCCAGGATCCAGTCATAAAACGGACGATGATCCTGAAATTCCAGCGTGCAAATCGAATGGGTGATATTTTCCAGCGCGTCCGAAATCGGATGCGTATAGTCATACATCGGATAAATATTCCATTTGTCCCCTGTACGATGATGATGTGCATGACGAATCCGGTAAATCACCGGATCGCGCATGTTCATGTTCGGGGACGCCATATCGATTTTCGCACGCAACACATGCGCGCCATCCGGAAATTCGCCGGCCTTCATCCGCCTGAACAAATCCAGCGATTCGGACGCCGGACGATCGCGGTAAGGCGAATTTTTGCCGGGTTCGGAAAAACTGCCCCGGTTTCTGGCGATTTCTTCCGCCGTCTGGCTGTCCACATAAGCATGCCCGGCTTCGATCAGATACTCTGCCATCATATACAGGGTATCGAAATAATCGCTGGCGTAATGCAAATAGGCCGTACCGCCCTGTTCCCATGAAAAACCGAGCCACTGGACACTGTCCTTGATCGTATCGACAAATTCCTGGTCTTCCTTGGTCGGATTGGTATCGTCGAAACGCAAGTGGCAACGCCCCTGATAATCCCTTGCCAACCCGAAGTTCAAGCAAATCGATTTGGCATGTCCGATATGCAGATAGCCATTCGGTTCTGGCGGGAAACGGGTAATCACATTAGGCATGCCGGGACGCTGATACGTTCCCTTTTCATTGTCGGCCTCGATGATGGCGCGCAAAAAATTGGAAGAGGGGGTGGATGTGCTGTTTTTGTTATCGGCGTTCATGACTTGTATCTAAAAAACGAGTAAGCTACATTTTACCGCGACAATGCATTGTATAGTGCATTGCCGTCGACTCTTTGAGAAGCACACCGGCACTCCGGCCATTGACAGCTAACGTCCCCATTCAGT
Organism: uncultured Oxalobacter sp.; assembly: GCA_934270705.1. Lineage (GTDB taxonomy): Bacteria > Pseudomonadota > Gammaproteobacteria > Burkholderiales > Burkholderiaceae_D > Oxalobacter. The sequence continues at coordinate 11,808 of CAKQQG010000041.1, forward strand.
CCGACAGCTTATGATCAGGATTGTCATTGCAGACGACCACACCCTGATGCGCGAAGGGTTAAAACGCATTCTGGAAAGTACCGACGACATCGAAGTCGCCGGCGAGGCAACCGACGGATTCGGTGTACTGTCACTCGTCCGCAAGGGCGGGTTCGATTTGTTGCTGCTTGATCTTTCCATGCCCGGACGCAGCGGTATCGATCTGATTCGCCAGATACGCACCGAATCGCCAAAGCTGCCGGTACTGGTACTGACCATGTACGAGGAAGAGCAATACGCCATCCGCTCGATCCGCGCCGGCGCACAGGGTTATCTGACGAAGGAAAGTGCGGGAACACAGCTGGTTCATGCCATACGGAAAGTGGCCTCAGGCAAGCCCTATATCAGCATGGAAGTCGCGGAACAACTTGCGCTCGATATCATGACGCCTGAAAACCCCCTGCCGCACAGCCAGTTATCCAATCGTGAGTTCGAGATTTTCAACCTGCTGGCACAAGGAAAATCCATCACCGACATCGGACGGCAACTTCACCTGAGCGTCAAGACAGTCAGCACTCACAAATCGCGCATCCTGAACAAGATGGGGATGCATTCCCTCTCGGAAATTGTCCGTTACGCCATTGCACACAACCTGCTGGCGCCCTTCGAAAAATAGGGCAAAGCGCCTTCATCCCGCTTTTTTCTTGCTGCCGATCTTGCTTTCCCTGCCTGCCATCAGATTACCGATATTCTGGCGATGACGCCCGATCAGGAATGCGCTGATAACGACAATCGCTGCGAAATACAGATTGAATCCGAAAAACAGACCATAATATATCGGAGCCAGCACAGCTGAAATCAGGGCGGACAAAGACGAATAGCGCGACAGTACCGCCACACACAACCAGGTCACCAGCACCAGCAGTCCCAGTAACGGACTGATTCCCAGCAAGACACCCAGCGCAGTCGCCACGCCCTTGCCCCCCTTGAATTGGGCAAACACGGGAAACAAATGACCAAGAAATACGGCAACGCAAACACAGGCCATCCCGACTTCGCCGACATGAAACTGCGGCCCGAAACGAAAAGCCAGCCAGACTGCCAGCCACCCCTTGGCAGCATCGCCGACCAGCGTAAGCAAGGCTGCCAGCTTGTTGCCGCTACGCAATACATTGGTGGCTCCCGGATTCTTCGAACCATATGTTCGGGGATCGGCCAGACCGAAAAGTTTGCTGCTCACCAGCGCGAATGAAATAGACCCCAGAAGATAGGCCACCACAACGAACAAAACCGTATACATACTTTCAACTGCCTGTTTTCCTGTTGGGTCACGGGAAAAC
>CAKQQG010000042.1 GCA_934270705.1 uncultured Oxalobacter sp.
CATCAGCATCTCGAAACTGTGCGCCGAAGGCAAAAGCAGCAACAGATACAGCCCCGCCGTCAATGTGGACAGGGTGATATAGATGAAAACCGGTTTTGCAATTCGGTCACCAGTCCGGCGATCCAGCGCACATTGGACGTATCGAACGACAAATGGGTCACCAGCGTACGCAATTCCGATACCGTTTGCGACAACCGGTGCAATTCCACCTTCCGGTTTTCCGGGTTGTCCGAAAGAATATCCCGAACCCATTGCCGGATATCTTTCAGAACGACATCGAGCCGTCCCAGCACCGTCTTGTCAATCCCCCTGGGCAATACCACACTGTGCACCAGCGCGGAACAGACGATACCCAGAATGATTTCTTCCACCCGCGCCAGTGACGCCTCGAACAACTGCGCTTCGCTGAACTGGGAAACATCCGCCAGAATCGGCAAGGCGATGATCAGAACGGAATAGCCCGCCAGCATGAACGCATAGGCACGCGGTGTCCTGTCCAGAAGGGAAACATACAGGCATACCCCGATCCAGACGCTGAAAATCAGTGCCAGCAACACGGGATAGCCGACGAAACGCGGCACCACCAGCACCGTCAGCACCGCCCCGGCGAGCGTTCCTGCCACCCGGTACACCGCCTTGGAACGCGTCGCTCCCGAAAACGGTTGCGAGACGACATAGGCCGAAATCAGCGACCAGAACGGACGCGGCAACCCCAGACGGAACGCCAGATACAGGGCCAGCATCGCCGCCGCGAAACTCTTGACTGAAAAAATAATGTCGTCCCGTGTAATCCGGTTTTGCATGACAGATCCGAACCGATCGTTTTCCAAACGGCAGCCTGCCCGACGGGCGCGATCCTGCCGCCATGAGGCAAAACTATATGAGCGATCCTTGTGCAACGGGACACACGATCGTACCCATTGGGTGCACATTCCTGCCGGTACGTCCCGCAACCCCCGGATTTCTGATAAAACGTCATTATCCGGAACTGTATGTCTTCGCCATGACCGCCACCGACACACCTCGCAACAGCATCGCCACACTCAACCGTTTCATCGCGGAAAAAATCCTGCCGCGCATGCCTGCGCCCGGCAACTGGCCCACGGCGATCAAGGGACTGATGCTCTACCGGCGCGACTGGGACTACCTGTCGGAAAACTGCTTTTATCCCCCTGCCATCACCGCCGTCATTCAGGGACAACGCAATTCTTTTCTGGGCGACCGCGAATACCATTACGAAGAAGGCGACTGTCTGGTTCACAGCGTGGAAGTCCCGAGCGTCAACTACTTCACGAAAGCCAGCCCGGAAAAACCCTTCCTGTCGGTCTCACTGGAAGTGGATCGTTATCTCGCCGCGCGTTTCGCACGGGAAATCGCGCCTGACGGCACGATCACGCCCATGCCCGAGACCTCGGAAAACATCTCCGTCGCCGATATCGACATCGACGTACTCGACGCCTTCGCCCGTCTGGTCGCGTTACTCGACAAACCGGAATACATCCCCCACCTCGCCCCCCTCATCATCGAGGAAATCCACTGCCGGATGCTGATGGGACACCAGGGAAAACTGCTGCGGCAAGTCAATACCGCCGGCACACGCGGCAACCAGATCGCCCGCGCCGTCAGCTGGCTGCGCGAACACTACCGCGAACCCCTGCACATCGACGATCTGGCACGACAGGTGAATATGGCACCCTCGACGTTTTTCCGCCATTTCCGGGAAATCACCCTGCTATCCCCGCTGCAATACCAGAAACAGCTCCGCCTGCACGAGGCCCAGCGCCTGATGCTTGTCGAAAAACAGTACGTCTCGAGCGCGGCGCTGGCTGTCGGCTACGAAAACGTCAAACAGTTCAGCCGGGAATACAAACGCTTTTTCGGCGAGCCGCCGTCCCGAGACGCGCTGAAAGCCAGAAAAACGTTCTTCTCCCCGAACGGTTCTTCCGGTATTTCCGGATAGGTGCCTGCCCGGAAATACCGGTTGCGCGGTCAATCTTCCGTCACTTCCTGTATCCGCTCGTCCCCGCACCGGTACTGACGCCTGATACGTCCCGAACTGGCGCTCTGCATGATCTGGCTGACGATCTTGGCGGAACAGGGATTGCGGCACTGCTCCAGATTGTGCGCGTAAATCTGGGTCGTCACGATCAGACTGTGCCGCGCGAATTGCTGTACCTGCTGGAGCGTCGCCCCTGCCGTCAGGGAAATCGTCACCGCCGTATGACGCAGCGAATGCGCCGTGATCCGTCTGTCGCTGAATCCCGAGCGCTCCAGATGCCCTTTCACGATACGACTGACGCTGCGCACCGACAAACGTCCGTCATGATTGTTATGGCTGGCCGATGCGAACAGCGGCGAATGCATCGTCAGCATGGAACGCGACGCCAGATACCGGCTCAGCGCCGAAGCCACCTGCCGCGGGACATTGACCATATCGGTCTTGCCGTCCCGTCCCTTGCCGTGGATATACAAAACCGTGGTGCCGCCGGAATCCCTGATATCCCCCACATCGGCACGCGCCACTTCCGACACCCGCAAGCCGCAAGTCACCATCAGCAGGATCATCGTATAGTCACGCAAGGCGAACGGACCGGACTGCGCCGTTTTCAACACTTTCAGCACCTGTTCCGGCAACAGGAAATCCCGCTTGGGCAAATGCCCCACCCTGACGTTCTTCACGGACGAGGCGATATCGGCATACATCCCCTGTTGCGACGTCCATTTGAAAAACAGGCGTATGGCTGCAAGATATGTCTGCACCGTGGACAGGGAATGACGTTCCCTGAGATGCATTTTCCAGGATACGACATGATCTTTTCCCGGCACCCCGATACCGGAATCCGCCAGCCAGCCGAAAAACGCATTGAGCGCCGTACGGTATGTCCGTACCGTCGTCGGACTGAACTCTGACGAATGCAGAAAACGGAAAGCCAGATCGTCAAAAAACGCGGTGCTTGTGGAAACAGGCGCGATTGATGTACCCATATTCTCGATAATCCTTTCATGGCAATGAAAACGGCTGGAACAAACGCCTTCATCAGACAGCTTTTCCATCACCGTCATCATCGTTGTCGATTCAAAATCTGCCGATATCCAAAAACAAACATCCGTTAATACGCCGCATTAACGGATGCCATGATCGCCGGACAAATCGGCAAAACCCTCTCCGCGCACATGCCGCCGTATCCGGTATCGCACCGGAAACAGCCTCCCCGCTTGCCCGCAAGCGGATGACAGGCACGGACATGCCGAGTATGTCAGGAAAACGGAAAGAGAACAGACAGTCGGAAAAGATTTGTATGCCGTCACACGGTCATCGCCGGCGAAACGTCCGCGCATGTTGGTGCATGACGCCGCGCGAACAGAAACAGCGACCCGTGCCGGGACGTTATCGGGAGTTGGCGACCTGACCGGAAAACGCCGTCGTCCGCCACAACAAAAAATTGTCCAACAGTTTGCAACTCGATAGAATCACGATTGTTTTTATCGGACAAACTCACAGAATAATGTCGGTTCACAATAATATAAAAAACGATCCGGATATACAGACATCCCCCCGCTCTTCACAAAACATGGCTTACCGTCCGGATATCGACGGTTTGAGAGCCATCGCCGTACTTTGCGTACTCGTTTTCCACGCCTTCCCAAAACATCTCAAAGGCGGATTTATCGGCGTCGATATTTTTTTCGTGATTTCCGGCTATCTGATTTCCGGCATCATTCTGAATGATCTGGAAAGAAAGCAGTTCAGTTTCCGACAGTTTTATATCCGTCGTATCAGACGCATCTTTCCGGTACTCGCCACCGTTTTGTTTTCCTGTCTGGTTTTCGGCTGGCTCGCGCTGACCGCCGACGAACTGAACCAGCTGGGCAAACACATCGCGGCAGGCGCCGGTTTCATCTCGAATCTCGTGTTATGGAGCGAAGCAGGATATTTCGACAACTCCGCCGAAACCAAACCGCTCCTGCATCTCTGGAGTCTGGGTATCGAGGAGCAATTCTATCTTGTCTGGCCGCTTTTGCTCTGGGCATCATGGAAAAAACGCTTCAATATCTTCGCTGTCTGCCTGATGCTGGCCATCGTCTCATTCGGCTGGAACATGTACTGGTACAAAACGGACAGCGTGGCAGACTATTTTTCTCCCCAGACACGGTTCTGGGAACTGATCGCCGGCGCCATGCTGGCCTATACCAACCTACACTGGAAAGACCGTCTGGCAAGGGTCAAGGCAAAACTGAACGGCATCCTCTTGCGCCGCGCCACTTCCGACAGTGAAAAAACGCCTGATTCCGTCCTGCCAAACCATATTCTGTCCGCAGTCGGCGTGATGTTGCTGGCCGTCTCGATTGTCGTGACGAAACCGGAACGCTTTCCGGGTGCGGCTGCGCTGCTTCCGGTCATCGCAACCGTCATGCTGATCGCCGCCGGCGACAACGGATGGTTCAACAAGAAAATCCTTTCCTGCAAGGTGCTCGTCTGGCTGGGTCTCATCAGTTACCCGTTGTATTTATGGCACTGGCCGCTGTTTTCGTTCGCAAGGATCCTCTACGACAGGACGCCCACTTATCTCATCCGTGTCCTGCTGGTTTTCGCGTCGGTTCTGCTGGCATGGCTCACCGTGAAAGTGATCGAAAAACCGTTCCGGTTCGGCAACCGGCATGTCCGCCTGAAAGTCATCGTACTTTGCAGCGCGCTTTTCATCACCGGAATACTGGGACTGGCGGTCAGCCAGACCGACCTGAGCAAGTCGCATTCGTTCAGCAAGCTGCTGATTCACAGAAGAAATTTCGAACACGGCATCGGTTCTTCCATGACATGGTATCGCGGAAAAAACGACTGGCTGTTTCTTGGCAACGCCTATGACGATACGGTGGCGAAAATGAGACTGGCCATCACGCCTAACCGGAAAACCATCCGTTCTACCGTAGCGCGATTCTCGAAACTCGCCGAAACCGCAGCGGAATACAATATTCCCGTCGTATTGATCGTGGGACCGAACAAATCATCCATTTATCCTGAATATCTGCCGGATCAATTCGTTCCTTCCCCACAGAAGTACAGCAGCTTCTTTCTGGAAAAACTCAGGAAAATCCCCAACCTTACCGTATATGATCCCACCGCCGATTTGCTGGAACGCAAGCAATCGGAAGGACTTCTCTACTGGATGACCGATACACACTGGAACGCGAAGGGCGCATTCCTGACATATACCGGTTTTGCGAAACTGTTCGGACTGCCAGTACCTGATATCCGTTTCAGACAGGGTATGCCTCACAAAGGCGATCTGATCGACATTTCGAAACAGGAAGACTTCCCGCTGCATGCCGGGGACAACTGGGAAATCGTCTGGAAAAACAGGCCTGTACTGACGGAAGAAGCCATATCGGATACCATCAGCGAATCTTTCGGCCCGCTTGTATCCGTCACGAACCCGCAACCCCTTTCCGACAAATACATCTGGATTATCGGCGATTCGTTCAATCACGCCCTAAGGCCCTATTTCAATGCCGTATTCAGCAAAACCCGGTATATCGGTCACTGGTCCAAAAAGCTGGAACAGCTGCCGTCCGAGCTGAAAAAAGCGGATCGGAAACCGGACATGATCGTCGTCATCAGGGCCGAGCGTTCATTCTGACGACAGACCTCGCCGGACATCGTAACGGAGCGGAACCGTCACAGCGTATTTTCCGGCTCCGTCACGTGAACCGACGACTTGCGTTCAGATATTGAGCGCCCTGCCATCGACGGCCAGCGCCGCTTCATGCACCGTTTCGGAAAGCGTCGGATGCGCGTGGCAGATACGGGCGATATCTTCGGACGTCGCCTTGAACGTCATCGCCATGACCGCCTCGGCGATCAGTTCGGAAACCATCGGCCCGATCATGTGGACGCCCAGCACTTCGTCTGTCGCCGCATCGGCGATGATCTTGACGAAACCTTCGGTCGAACCCATCGTGCGCGCCCGCCCGTTGGCCATGAATGGGAACACTCCCGTGCGGAACGCCGTCCCCTGCGCCGCCAGTTCTTCCTCGGTCTTGCCCGCCCATGCGATTTCCGGATGGGTATAGACCACCCAGGGAATGTTGCGGTAATCGACATGCCCGTACTTGCCGGCGATGCGCTCGGCCACGGCCACGCCTTCTTCCTCGGCCTTGTGCGCCAGCATCGGCCCGCGCACCACATCGCCGATGGCCCAGACGTTTTTCAGGTTCGTGCGACACATGCCGTCCACTTTGACGAAGCCACGCTCGTCCAGCGCCAGTCCGACGTTTTCCACGCCCAGTCCGTCCGTATAGGGCGTCCTGCCGATGGAAACCAGCAATTTGTCATACACAGCCTTTTTGACCTGTCCCTGCGCGTCGTCGTATTCGATGGCGACACCGCCGCTGACCGGCTTGACCTGTCTCACCATCGCGCCGGTATAAATCGTCAGTCCCTGCCGGGTCAGCTGTTTTTGCGCTTCCTGCGCGATTTGCCGGTCGGCGCCTGCCAAAAGCGTCGGTTGCGCCTCGAACAGGGTCACGGCAGACCCCAGCCGCCGCCAGACGGAACCCATTTCCAGCCCGACGACACCCGCACCGATGATCGCCAGCGTCTCAGGTACGGCATCCATCGCCAGCACGCCGGCATTGGACAATACCCGCTTTTCATCGAACGGCACACCGGGCCATGGCCGCGGCTTCGAGCCGGTCGCCACGATGACATGCGTGCAGGTGAACTGCCGCACTTCGTCGCCCGTCACACCGATCCGGTATTCCCCGTCGCGGCACCCCGCGAACGTGGCGGTACCGTTGAAAAACGTGACCTTGTTCTTGCGGAACAGAAAAGCGATACCGTCGTTGCTTTGCCGCACGATGGAAGCACGCCGCGCCTGCATGCGCGCCATATCCAGCCCGACGCCCCGGATATCGACACCGAAATGCCCCAGTCCGTCCCGCGCCATTTCGTAATGCGCCGACGCTTCCAGAAGCGCCTTGGACGGAATGCATCCCACATTGGTGCAGGTACCGCCCGGCGCCGGTTTGCCGTCCGTTTTCCAGTCATCGACACACACCGTTTTCAGACCCAGCTGTGCGGCACGGATCGCCGCGATATATCCGCCCGGCCCGCCGCCGATCACCGCTACATCGAAATCCACACTCATGTCCTGTCCTTTCGCCAGTCCTTACAAATCCAGCAACAGACGTGCCGGATCTTCCAGCGTTTCCTTGATCGTGCGCAAGGTCTGTACCGCTTCGCGTCCGTCGATCAGACGATGATCGTAGGAAAGCGCCAGATAATTCATCGGACGGATGACGATCTGGCCGTTTTCCACGACCGGCCGTTCCTTCGTGGCATGAATGCCCAGAATCGCGGATTGCGGCGGATTGATGATCGGCGTGGAAAGCATCGAGCCGAAAATACCGCCGTTGGAGATGGAGAACGTTCCGCCCGTCAAATCTTCCAGCGTCAACTGGCCTTCACGCGCGCGAATCGACAACTCGTTGATTTTCTTCTCGATTTCCGCAATCGTCATCAGATCGGCATCCCGCATGATCGGCACGACCAGTCCGCGCGGCGAACTGATGGCGATACCGATATCGTAATAACCGTGATAGACGATGTCGTTGCCGTCGATCGAGGCATTGACCACCGGGAAACGTTTGAGCGCGGCGATGGAAGCTTTCACGAAAAACGACATCAGCCCCAGCCGGACACCGTGTTCCTTTTCGAACTGTTCGCCGAATTTCTTGCGCAAATCCAGTACCGGCTGCATGTTCACTTCGTTGAACGTCGTCAGCGATGCCGTCGTCTGCTGCGACTGGATCAGCCGCTCCGCCACACGGGCACGCAAGCGACGCATCGGCACACGGTTTTCCGTACGGTTGGCAGCACCATACACCGTCTGTTGTCCCGTCGAACCCGACGGCGCATAAGGCGTCTGCACAACGGGCGCAGGACGGCGTACGGCCTGTTCCGCCGCCTTTTCGTCCTCGGCCTGTTCCGCACCGCGTGCCGCCCGGGCGCGTTCCACAGCCTGTTTCGTCACCCGTCCGTCCGTGCCGGTACCGACGACTTCGGCCTCGTCCATCCCCAGTTCAGCCAGCATCCGTGCCGCAGCCGGCATGACGATACCGGACGGATAGTCCGCCGGATCGGGCATGTCCCGTTCGCTGTCGAAAGCAACGGACGACGACGACGCGGACGACGGTGCAGCCGCCGGTGCGACCGGTGCTGGCTGAACGGCGACAGGGGGTTTTGCCGGTTCGGCCGGTACCGCACTCGCCTGTGCGACGGGAGCCGCAGCGGGTGCCGCAGCGACAGCCGCCGTATCGACTGTCGCAATGACTTCGCCCGCGACGACAGTCGCGCCGTCCCCCTTCAATACCGAGACCAGCACCCCGGCGCCCGGAGAAGGCAACTCCAGCACAACCTTGTCCGTTTCGATATCGACCAGATTTTCATCCAGCGCGACGGCCTCACCCGCCTTTTTGTGCCACTGCAACAGCGTGGCTTCCGTTACCGACTCCGATAACTGTGGAACTTTCACTTCAAGTACCGCCATATATTTCTCCACTAATATACCGGCGCCGGTTCACATACCGGCGCCATGTTGTTCCTATCTGACGATGACCATATCCGGCATGGTGCCGAAAGCGGCGTTGACCAGCTCTTTCTGTTGTGCCGTATGTTTCTGGAAATACCCCACGGCCGGGGAAGACGAGGCTGGCCGCGAAGAAAACGACAGCTTCTGTCCGGGCTGCATGCAATCGTAAATCGGTCGCAACAACTGGAGCCATCCCCCTTGGTTTTCCGGTTCGTCCTGCACCCACATCACTTCTTTCAATTCAGGATAACCGGCCAGCACCGCCGACAATTCCGCATGCGGGAACGGATACATCTGTTCCAGCCGGACGATCGCCACATCGCGCCGACCCAGTTCGGAACGGCGATGTGCCAGATCGTAATAGACGCGGCCGGTACAGATCAGCAAGCGCGTCACCTGTGCGGCGTCTATCGTGTCGTCCGTTTCCTTCAGCACCGGCCTGAACGCACCGCCCGCCAGCTCCGACAGCGGCGAGGCGGCATCCTTGTGCCGCAACAGCGACTTCGGCGTCATGACGATCAGCGGCTTGCGCTGCATCCTGAGCATCTGGCGACGCAGGACATGGAAAATCTGCGCCGCCGTCGTCGGCTGCACGACTTCCATATTGTTGTCGGCACACAGATGCAGATACCGTTCCAGACGCGCCGAGGAATGTTCCGGCCCCTGCCCCTCGAATCCGTGCGGCAGCAGCATGACCAGCCCGCATGCGCGTCCCCATTTGGCTTCGCCCGAACTGATGAACTGGTCGATCACCACTTGCGCGCCGTTGGCGAAATCGCCGAACTGCGCTTCCCACAGCGTCAGCGTATTCGGTGCGGAAGTGGCGAACCCGTATTCGAACGCCAGTGCCGCCTCTTCAGACAGCGGTGAATTGATGACCGTGAAATTCGCCTGATTCTTCGAAACATGCTGAAGCGGGATATAGACCCCCGCATCCCAGCGTTCGCGGTTCTGGTCATGCAATTCGGCATGACGATGCACGAAAGTCCCGCGCCCGGAATCCTCACCGGCGAGCCGCACCGAAAAACCGGCCGATACCAGCGAGGCATACGCCAGATGCTCGGCCATGCCCCAGTCCACCGGCATCTCGCCGCGTCCCATCGCGGCACGATCCCGAATGACCCGTTCGACCAGCGGATGCAACGTCAGCCATTCCGGCATCGTCGTGATCCGCTCCGAAAGCCGTTTGAGTTCTTCCACCGGCATGGCGGTCACGGCTTCTTCCGTCTCGCCCTGCTGCTTGAGAATCGGCTGCCATTGCAGCGCCGACTGGCTTTTCACATTCGTCATGACCGGCGAGACGATCGGCGTGCCGGCATCCATTCTGGCGCGATACCCTGTCACCAGCGCATCCACATCCGCCGGCGTGACGACACCCTGGCTGACCAGACGTTCCGCATACAGGCTGCGCACACCGGGATGCACCGCGATCTTCTTGTACATCAGCGGTTGCGTCATCGCCGGCGTATCCTGTTCGTTATGACCGAGCTTGCGGTAGCAGACGATATCGATCACCACATCTTTCCGGAATTCCATGCGGAAATCCAGCGCGATCTGCGTCGCCAGCGCCACGGCTTCCGGGTCATCCCCGTTCACATGCAGAATCGGTGCCTCGATCATCTTGGCGACATCGGTGCAATACAGGGACGAACGCGCGTCACGCAAATCCGACGTCGTGAAACCGATCTGGTTGTTCAGCACGATATGCACCGTTCCGCCAGTGCTGTACCCGCGCGTCTGCGCCATATTGAGCGTTTCCTGTACCACGCCCTGCCCCGAAAACGAGGCGTCGCCATGCACCAGCACCGGCATGACTTGCGAGCCGTCGGTATCCCCGCGATGCATCATCCGCGCCTTCGTGGACCCCTCGACCACAGGATCGACGATCTCCAGATGGGACGGATTGAACGCCAGCGACAGATGAACCGGCCCACCCGGCGTGGAAATATCGCGCACGAACCCCTGATGGTATTTCACATCGCCCGCCGGCAATTCCTTCTCTGGCAAACTCCCCTCGAACTCGGCGAACAGATCGGCAGGCATCTTGCCCATGATATTGACCAGCACATTGAGCCGCCCGCGGTGCGCCATCCCCAGCACGATTTCCTGAATGCCCTTAGTTCCCGCCCGCTGGATGACCTCGTCGAGCGACACGATGAAACTTTCCCCGCCTTCCAGCGAAAAACGTTTCTGTCCGACATATTTCGTATGCAGATAGCGCTCCATGCATTCCGCAGACGTCACCTGTTCCAGAATGCGGCGTTTTTTCTCCGGCGAAAAATCCGGCGTGGCCTGAATTGACTCCAGACGCTCCTGCATCCAGCGTTTTTGCGCATGATCGGTGATATACATGAATTCCGCACCGATCGAACGGCAATACGTCTCGCGCAACAGGTCGAGCAACTCGCGCAGCGTCGCCGTTTCCCGGCCGAAATAGGTATTGCTGATATTGAACACCAGATCCATATCCGTATCGGTGAACCCGTAAAAGGACGGGTCCAGCTCCGGAATATAGGGACGCTCATGCCGTTCCAGCGGATCGAGTTTCGCGCGATAAGTCCCCAGAAAACGGTAAGCCGCCGTCATCTGCTGCGCGGCGATACGCTTGCGCTCCAGTTCGGCATTGCCTTTGGGAACCAGAATCTTGAAGGGAGAATGCCGCGCCCGCTCCGCATAAGCCGCCAGCACCGGCCCGTGCCGCACGTCTGAACGGTTGCTGCCATCGACGGCCGGGACATTCTGCATCGAATTGAAATAAGCCCGCCAGTTCTCCGGAACCGAAGCGGGATCGTCGAGATACGATTCGTAAAGATCTTCCACATAAGGCGCATTGCCCGCGAACAGATACGAATTGTCCTGGTATTCCTGCATCATGATGCTCACCTTTTCCTTTGCGGAAACGGCGGAAATCCCTTCCCGCCCGGCTTCCGCCAGCACGCCTGCTTCCCGCACAGGCCAGATACCCGTGACCGCCCGGCACCACGCCACAGCGGTCACGACCGGATATGAAGATTATACCTGTTAAATTTTCGACAGTAGCTTAAAAAATTGAAACATCTATCAGATAGCTATCGTCCCATAAAAAGAGCCAAAAACATTGACCATCAGCAAAACTTTGTCTATATATATTTTAATATAGGATAACCATATATTAAGGCAACTCCTTAATACCTATTTGCCTTAAATAATTAAATGTTTCATCATAAAATTTATTTAATCGTGTTTTATCAGTATCGTTGCCATAAGGCACAAAGATCACCATACCTTGCCTTGCGCGCGTCAAAAGTACTCGATAAGCATTTTTAATATACATACGATTTTCATTCTTTTTTACATCTTGCCAATGACTACCAGAGAATTTCTTATAAACCCACGAGTTGTTATCAAAATAAAAATCGCCATCCCACGCCACAATGGTATAATCTAACTCTAAACCCTGCACATCAAATTCAGTAACAACATCCTCTAAAGCATAACTAGATCGCACATCTTCTTTGTTATTTAAAAACCAATCTGCAATAGAAACTTCATTTTTTACAAATATTCCTTCCGGCTTTAACCTCAATGCACCACTACTAGCTAGCAATCCAAAACGCACTGTTCCGCGCGACTTCATCCTAACCCACTCTTTTGCTTTTTTAAAATCACGTGTGATAAATATAGGGAATTTTTCAAAAATTCTCATATACAAGAACCGCGCCAATACAATATCACAATCTAATATAGATTTAATCAATTTTGGAACTTCTGGCGTACGGAATGAACGAACAGAATTTGCCAAATGTAACCCATTACAGACTTTCACATTTAATTTAGCTATCAGATCATCCCATGTTCTACCAAAACGATATTCTTCATCGTCAAGCTGCGGTGCAATATAGACATCCCAATTAAGAAATGATCTTCTTAAAGAATCAAACCATTCTGGTAATCCAGCTTCGCCTGTATTGATTTCCTGACCACCGCCAATTAGGCAAATAACTACAGCCCAATCCTTATGTCGGTCCATTGTGCTAATCAAAAATTCTGGCTCACTATATAAGAAGTCATCAATACCTTTCTTAGATGACATAAATTTTTTAATCATTTCATGAGTCCATGCACGTTGTGCCTCATCAAAAATGACAATATGTTCCGGAGGCATATTATTATTTCCAACAAACGTATCTCGATATTTATGAATAATCTGGATAAAAGCGGACGTTGCTCGTAAAGCATCCTTTTTTGTCAGATGATTTCCATTGCTCTTTTCCTGCACCACTTTATCTCGAGCCAATGCTTCCTGCAGCACTGTTACCAATGGATAATTCCCCGATAGAAAAACAGCTTGTTCACCTATTTT
>CAKQQG010000043.1 GCA_934270705.1 uncultured Oxalobacter sp.
GGTTCTGGAAAAAGCCATGGGTATCAGGTCGTCAACGGAACCGGTCTATTATGGGCGGTCGGGTTCCGGCGGGTCAACAGGAAAAAAGTCAATCGTTCGGCAAAGGCAGGGGCGGTTCGGCGGTGTGGGAAGCGTTTTTGCGCTGTTCGTCGATTGTTTGGTTGTAGCGGTTCTGCCAGTATGCGGCTTTTTCGGGGTCGCGGTCGTAGCCGTACCGTCCGTAGGTATAGATTTTCACCATTTGTTGCATGGCGACGGGATAGCCGTTGTTGGCGGCTTTTTCGAACCAGTAGGCGGCACGGCGCTTGTCTTTTGGAACACCGTCGCCGACGAGATATTGCACGGCGAGCAATGCTTGCGCATGGGCATGACCGGCCATGGCGCCCATGATGTAGTACTGGACGGCGCGGTTGGGGTCTCGCGGGACGCCGTTTCCTTTATCGTAGATGAGACCAATGTTGGCGTAAGCGGTGGTATCGCCATGTTTTACGGCTTTGTGGTAGTAGTACAGGGCTTTTTTGTAATCTTGAGGAACGCCGGTGCCGGTGGCATAGTAATAGCCCAGATTATATGCGGCATCGGCATGTCCCTGTTCTGCGGCTCTCATGAACCATCGGGCGGCTTCCGAAAAATTCTGTGGAACTCCTCGACCTTTATTGTACATAAGTCCCAGATTGAACTGTGCAGCAGCAAAACCGGTTTCCGCCGAGCGGCGGTACCAGTGGATGGCTTCCTGTGGATTTTCCGGAGTACCTCGCCCACGATCATGCATGTTGCCGATACGGTTCATGATGGCAGGGTTACTTACGGCATCCGGTTTCAGATAGTATGCCAGAGCTTCCTGATAGCGACCGGCATGATAGAGGCTGTCGCCTTCACGAATACTGTTTGCGCTGGCGTATAGCGGCAAAAAACAAAACAGCAGGAAAAGAGCTTTTATAGACACTGATTTCATGGCAATGCTCACAGCTGGGAATGCCTGAATGAGCTATTATGGTTAGTCTTGTTTTAAGTGGTCAAGGAAATTTATAAAAGCATCAGGGTCATCTGTGTTTTCCTTCAGTTGTGTACTTTGCTCAACTGCTTTCTGAACCCCCTCCTCCTGAAGCCAGTCGATAGCCGAATTGTTAAGAGTACCTTCCAGCCATGAACGGAATTCCTTTCCGTTGCTGATCGAAGGGGGGAAAGGCAACGGGATTTTGGCGGCGGCGAGAAGCCCGAGCGGGATAGCATAAAGCGTCGCGGCCCGATGATCGCCATGCCCCTGTTTGCCGATGACATCGGCATGGATACGGGAAGCAAGCCGTGCGGAAGACACCCCGACAGTCGCGGCAAGACCGTTGATATGCCCGAACACCAGCTCGATGGGAACATTCACCAGACAATCGCCCAACTGCTGATAAAAATAAACCGTCAGATTCTCCTTGGTCTTCACAGGATCCCCCTTGACCCAGATCTCCGAAGGAGAAAGAACAGGCATATCCTTGAGTTCCCTGTCCAGACGTGCGATATCCGCCTCCATCTTGCGCAAGGCAACCGGGTCCCCACCGGTCAAATCATAAAGCCAGCTGCCGGACACATGAGCAAAAGAATAAAACGAACGTTGTGCGGCCTTTGCAGCGTTTTCCACTCCCCCGGAAAACGCCCTGGACTGCCTATCGACCTTGTCACGGTCATAAGAAAACCCCTCTCTCTCGAAAGTGTCCAGCATGGAATCCGCGACAGCCTCATGCTGCAAGGAAGAAAAACCCGCCTGCTCCAGCAATCCCATACTCTCATCGGCATGCCCGACAGGAAAACGCCCGTTGCCATTCACGGCGGAATCCTGCCCGAGATTCCGGTTCGCAGCCGCCTTGGCAGTCTGAACAGCGGGCGTCGCACTCTCATCGGCATGCCCGACAGGAAAACGCCCGTTGCCATTCACGGCGGAATCCTGCCCGAGATTTTGGTAAGCCACATCACCTAAAGACCGGAAAGCCTGAATCGTACTCTCATCGGCATGCCCGACAGGACGATCCCCATGCACCCGGCTCGACGCCCCCAGACCATTTTCGATCATATCCAGCATATCATCCAGAAAAGACCTCTTCCCGGCACCCCGTGGCACAGACACCGAAACCTCATCATCCGGCAAAGAAACCCCTCCACCCGAACCGGACACACCGGACGAAACCGGCCGACCGGAAAAACGGCTTGACGTCACGGAACGCGAAGCCGAACCGGAAACCGGAAAAACCGGTTTGTCCGTATCGGAACGGGAAGCCGAATCCGGCGAACCCGAAAGCGCAAGCCAGTTCCCGAAAACAGACCGGTTGGCCCGCTGCCGGAAAACCGGATTCGAACGGTATTGCACACCGAAAGCCATGTCACGCAAATCGGGGGAAAAAGAAGCGACACGATCCAGCCAGCGCTTCGCATACTGCCCGGCCTCAGGCTCCGGTAGCGGCTTTCCCATCAAATCCCTTGGAGGATCGTCCCTGAAACGGGAAGCGAGAAGTCCATCGACCTGGGAAGAGGACAGCCATCGAAAAGGATCGGACAGCGTCTTGTCGAAGTCGGCCCGATCGGGACGATCGGTACCGAAAGGAGAAGATTCACGCCGCGAAGGCGGAATTGAAGAAACAGGGAAAAAAGACTGGCCGGACTTTTTGTCGGAACCATCCGGAAAATTCATAAAACCCCCCATCGTGACCGGACAAACGGAACGGGACGGAAAAAGCGTGTCCCGGATTCATGTATGAAAACGATGATACGGCCGGAAGAAGGGGACTTCGGACAATCGTGGCACTTTTGTGATCCGTTGCCGGACGGATGCACTGCGGCGTTGCCGTTTACAAAGCAAGGGGCGGTTTACGGGGTGGGTCGGGGACGGTGTGTGACGGGACAGGGGGTGATGGGGGAAATGGTGGATGGTGCGGGTGCAGGAGACAGGCGAGTGCGTGAAACGGGACGAACGGCAAGCGGGAACGCATGGCGGCGGGTAGCTGGTGGTATGTATTTTGCGGGGTCATGACGGTTATGCTGTGTGTATTTCGGCAATCGAGTAAAGGACGGCTTTTCCGGCCAGTTTTACCCGGTTGCCATCGATTTGACAGTACAGGGTTCCACCTCGCTGTGATGCCTGACAGGCAATGATCCGTTTTTTTCCCAGACGTTTTGCCCAGTAGGGGGCGATATGACAATGGCCTGAGCCGCAAACAGGGTCTTCTGCGATGTTGCATTTGGGGGCGAAGGATCGGGAAATGCAGTCGGTGTCCATGGCTTTGGCTGTGGCATGGAGTAACAGTCCTTCCAGTTTCAGCAGTTTTTTCTGGTCGGGATTCAATTCTCGAATGGTTCGGGCATCTTCGAAGATGCAAAGCAGGTCGCGTCCCATGTAAGCTTCTACGGGTTTTGCGCCAATCGCATCGATCATTTCCTGTGTCACAGGAACGGGGGTCAGGTCGTATGCCGGAAAATCCATTTCGTAAAGGTCGTCCTGTTTTCTGACGGTGAGTGTGCCGCTTTGGGTCTGAAAAGCGATCTGGCTGGTATCGGGTTCATAAAATTTCAGCAGGACAAAGGCGCAGGCCAGGGTGGCATGACCACAGAGGTCGATTTCTCCGGCGGGGGTGAACCATCGCAAGTGGTAACGGCTGCCTTCCCTGACGGTAAAGGCGGTTTCGGAGAGGTTGTTTTCACGGGCCATGTTTATCATCGTTTTTTCGGTCGGCCATTTGTCCAGTACGCATATCGCTGCGGGGTTTCCATGGAAAATCTTGTCGGTGAAGGCGTCAACTATGTATTGTTTTATCATGGTTTTCGTTTTTGGCAAGGATGCAAGATGGGGGCAGGGTGTGGTTATGCTATCTGTATTTCGGAAGGAGCGGGGGGCTCAGGTGTGGCGGACGGATTGCCGCCAGATGAAGCGGGCGATTTCGGAGAGGATGAGGGTGCTGGCTGCGGCTGCGGTGATTTTGAGCCACATGGCGAGTTCGAGGGGGACGGTGCCGAAGAATGCGCCGGCATACTGGATGATGAGGATTTGCAGGATGAGGGTGCAGCCGGTGGCGATCAGCATGGGGCGGTTTGAGAACAGGTAGGGCAGGATGGATGCGCTGTGCAGTTCGCGGCAGTTGAAGGCGTTGAAGAGCTGGAAGAAGACGAACAGGGTGAACAGGACGGTTCCCGTTTGTCCGGGTTGTGCGCCGAGGATGTTGTAGCGGTATTGGGCGAGGAACAGGGCGGACATGTACAGGGCGGTCAGGATGATGCGCGCGAGCATGGCCCGGGTGATGATGCTGGCGTTTCGCCGGACGGGCTGGCGTTGCATGATGTCTTTGTGGCCGGGTTCGAGGCCGAGGGTGAGGGCGGGCGGGCCGTCCATGATGATGTTGATCCAGAGGAGTTCGAGCGCGGTGAAGGGGGCTTTCAGTCCGATGAGTACGGATGTCAGCACGACCATGACGGACGCGAGGTTGACGGTGAGCTGGAAGGTGATGAAGCGTTTGAAGTTTTCGTAGATGTTGCGGCCCCATTCGATGGCGCGGACGATGGTGGCGAAGGAGTCGTCGAGCAGTACGATGTCGCTGGCCTGTTTGGAGACTTCGGTGCCGGTGATGCCCATGGCGATGCCGATGTCGGCGTTTTTGAGCGAGGGGGCGTCGTTGATGCCGTCTCCGGTGACGGCGACGACGTTGCCGGCGGCCTTGAGCAGGTTGACGACGCGCAGTTTGGTGATGGGGGTGCTGCGGGCGATGACGGCGATGGTCGGGAGTTTCGTCTGGAGTTCGTCATCGTTCATGCGGGCGATGTCGCGGGCTTCGACGGCGATGCCGCCGGTGTCGAGCAGGCCGAGTTCGCGGGCGATGGCGCGGGCGGTGACGATGTTGTCGCCGGTGAGGATTTTCAGGGCGATGCCGGCTTTGCGGCAGGACTGGACGGCGGTGAGGACGTCGGCGCGCAGGGGGTCGGCGATGGCGATGAAGCCGTCGAAGGTCATGTGGCTTTCCATGGCGCGGTGGGCGGTTTCGTCTTCGTAGTCCTGCATGCCGGGCAGTTCCTTGTGGGCGAAGGCGATGATGCGCATGGCTTGTTCCTGTGCCTGTCGCATGTGGTGTTCGATGTCGGCTTTTTGGTCGGGCGCGATGTCGCACATGGCGAAGATGCTTTCGGGGCTGCCTTTGACGTAGGCGATGATTTTGCCGTCCACGCGGGTGATGGTGGTCATGTGCTGGAGTTCGGACGAGAAGGGGAAGGTGTGCAGGATGTCGTGGTCTGCACGTTCGTCACGGTAGCTTTTGCCGGTTTTCGCGCGGATGGCGGAGCGTTCGTGGAAGTTGAGCATGGCGCATTCGGTGGGGTTGCCGATGAAGGCGCCGTTTTCGCCGATGTCGGCGGTGGTGTTCAGGCAGAAGTTGTGCATGAGCCATTCGTTGTCCATGCGCGAAAGGTCGGTATGCCAGGCGGTGTCGTAGTAGCCTTTGACGGTCATGCGGTTTTCGGTGAGGGTGCCGGTTTTGTCGGAGCAGATGACGTTGATGGCGCCGATGGTTTCCGATGCGATGAGTTTTTTGACCAGGGCGTTTTCGCGTGAGAGTTTGATGATGTTGATGGACAGCGAGATGGCGACGATGGTGGGCAGTCCTTCGGGGACGACGGCGACGATGAGGACGATGCTGGTGACGAAGGCTTCCATGATGTCTTCGATGCGCAGGTTGCCGTGCCATGCGAAGGTGATGATCTGGGCGGCGAAGACGATGGATGCGGCGATGATGCCGAAGACGGAGATGATTTTGCCGAGCCGCGCGAGTTTTTCCTGAAGGGGGGTGGTGGTTTTTGCGGTTTTGCCGAGTTCGCGGGCGATCTGGCCGAATTCGGTGGCGTCGCCGGTGGCGGTGACGACGGCTTTGCAGTGTCCGCTGACGATGAAGGTGCCGCCGTAGAGGGTGTCGGCGCGTTCGGCCATGGGGGTGTCGTCGTCGCTGGCGCGTGCGGGGTCTTTTTCGGCGGGGACGCTTTCGCCGGTCAGCGCCGATTCGTCCACGGCGAGGCTGGCGGCGTCTATCAGGCGGCAGTCGGCGGGGATGCGGTCGCCGGTCGCCAGCAGCAGGATGTCTCCGGCGACGATGTCGCTCTGGTGGAGCCGGACGGTTTCGCCTCCCCGGATGGCGCGGATGATGATGTCGTCGCTGATGCGCGAGAGGGTTTCGAAGGCGCGCGCGCTTTTGCCTTCCATGAAGACGCTGATGGCGACAGACAGGATGATGGCGATGAGGATGCCGGTGCATTCGAGCAGGTCGGCTTCGCCGCCGGTGAGGCTTTCGTAGATGTTGACGGACAGGGCGATCATCCAGGCGATGATGAGCATGATGATCATGGGTTCTGTCACGGCGTCGCGTATCCGGTCCAACAGGGTTTCCGGCTGGCTGCGTGTCAGGGTGTTGGCGCCGTATCGCTGACGGTTTTCCTGTACCTGTTGCGGGGTCAGGCCGGTGTCTGCGTCGGTCTTGAGCCTGTTGAGTAAGCCTTCTGTCGTTTCCATAGTCCGTCGGTCGGATGCAACCTGTTCGGGGCGGTCGTTCGGGTTCCGGTTTTGCCGGATACACGCGTGCAATCAGCCTGCGCCAGACTTTTCCGGTCTGGCGGGCTGTTTGTACGCGTGCCCGTACGGCATGCGGCGGGTTTTCTCGTGTGAGGTTGCCCGGTTAGCGGACATGATAGCATCGCCGGGGGATGTTTTACAAAACCGGATGGCGGTTTTTTGCGGTTGCCGCGCGGTTTTTGACGGGGGGTGTTTTTTTACCGGGGTTCTGTGTTGCCGGCTTGTGTCCTGCAAGCAATAAATTCCTCGGTTATCATACCGGGCAGGGTATTCCGGTGCGCTGGCTCCGGCCGGTACGGGGCGGTGTTCCGGCGAATGCGGTCGTTTTCTGGCAAGCCGCCTGTTTCGTGAGGGAACAGGCGGTTTTTTCGTGTCCGGCGTGCGGGGTGCGATAGGCAGGACGGGGGTGGCGTGCGCCGGTTCGTCACGGAGGGCGCGACGGGCGGCCGGTTTGCCGGTGCAGGGGATCGGGGGTGTCTGGCGCAGGACGGGGATGGCTGCGCAGGGCAAACGGTCGATCAGGGGCGATTCCGTTCCGGCGGGTCAAGACGTGACCGGTGAAAGGGGGATGATTTGTCCGGAAGCGAAAGTGGCTGGCGATGGGGTGTATATCGGCGATGCCGGCTGCGCAGGGCGGGGTTTGACGGGTGTTGCCGGCGGGTCAGTGGCGTTTGCGGGCGGTGAGGATGCTGGCGGCGGACAGGGTGAGCAGGGCGATGATGAGGATGAGGGTGTTGCCGAAGCGGATGTAGGGGGTGGCGCCGCGCATGCCTTGTATGGTGAGGGCGAGTTCGCCGCGGGTGTAGGCGGGCAGGTCGGCGATGATGTCGCCTTTGGGGCCGATGGCGGCGGTGGCGCCGGTGTTGGTGGCGCGCAGCATGGGGCGGCCGGTTTCGATGGCGCGCATGCGTGAGATTTGCAGGTGTTGGGGCAGGGCGATGGTGTCGCCGAACCATGCGATGTTGGAGATGTTGAGCAGGATTGTCGGGGTCGGGTGGTCTGCCTTGTATTCGTTGCGTATCTGGGCGGCGATTTCTTCGCCGAAGATGTCTTCGTAGCAGATGTCGGGCAGTATCCACTGGTCGTTGACGCGGAAGGGTTTTTGCAGGGCTTCGCCGCGGGTGAAGTCGCCCAGCGGGATGCGCATGAGGTTGACGAACCAGCGGAATCCGGTGGGGATGAATTCGCCGAAGGGGACGAGGTGGTGTTTGTTGTAGCGGTAGCGGAAGTGGCCGGGGGTGCCGGCGCTTTCCGGTGTCATGAGGACGAGGCTGTTGGTGTAGCGGATGGGGCTGTCGGCAAGGGGGATGCCGATGGCGATTCGTGTGCCGGTTTGTGCGGCGTAGGCGGCGAGCATGTCAAGGTAGCCGTCCGGGAGTTGTTGCGGATAGATGGGGATGGCGGTTTCGGGGGTGACGGTGAGGTCGGCCGGGCTGGCGGTGATCATGCGGGTGTACATGGCCAGTGCGTTCTGGATTTGCCATGGGGTGAATTTGAATTCTTGCGGGATGTTGCCTTGCAGGAGGCGGACGCGGATGGGGTCGCCGTGCGGGTGTGTCCAGTCGATGTGCCGGAGGATGGCGCCGCCGCCGAAGGTGAGGATGAGGGCTGCGGCGACGGTGATGAGGGGGGCTTTCCAGTGTTCCCGTCCGATGTGGCAGAAGCTGGCGATGGCGCCGGCGGCGATGGCGGCGATGAAGCCGGTGCCATAGACGCCGGCGACGGGGGCGTATCCGGCCAGTGGGCTGGCGGTGTGGGCGTAGCCGCTGGCGAGCCAGGGGAGTCCGGTGACGATCCAGCCGCGTGTCCATTCGGCGAGTGTCCAGAAGGCGGGGAAGATGAGCATGCAGGTGATGGCTGTGCCGGCTTTCCAGCGGTTGGCCAGAAAGCGGGTGAGCATGCCGGCGATTCCGGTGAGCGAGCCGAGAAAGAGGGCGAGCAGGCCGACGGCGATGGCGGCGAGGATGCGGTGCATGCCGCCGTAGGTGTGCATGCTGACGGTGAGCCAGTACAGGCCGGCGGCGAGGTGTCCGAATCCGTAGGCCCAGCCGGCGGTCAGGGCGGCGCGCGGGCCGCCGGTGTGCGTGATGACGCCGGCGAGTATCGCCAGTGCGATGATCTGGATGGGCCAGAGGTTGAAGGGGGAGAAGGCGAGCGGGGTCACAAGACCGGCGGCCAGGGCGATGGCAGGCAGTATCAGGGTGTGTTGTCGCTTCATGTGCCGGTTGTGTCCCGATCGTTCAGAAAAAAGTGTCTTTTGTCCGGCGGGTGCCGGACTTTTCGCCGTGCCTGCCTGACGGCGGTTACTGGATCATTTTGCCGATGGCGCGTCCGGTGACGTCCACGTCCGTGGTCGGGTCGGTGTCGTCGTCGTCCATGTGCATGGAGCCGGTTCCCGTCAGGTTCAGATCGGGTTCGAACTCGTCCGTGTCGGTGTCGAGGGAGTGCAGGCAGATGCCGGTGTCGTCGGAGTCGCCGAGTTCGACGTCGCCCAGCGGGTCCTGATAGGAGACGGAACCGAAGGTGAACATGGGGTCCATGTCGATGCCTTCGCACTGGGCGTCGATGTGGTTGCGTCCGCGCAGGGTGTAGCCGGCGTCGTCATCGGTTTCGATGTGGTTGACGCTGGTGCCGGTGTAGTCCACGTCGGTGGTCGGGTCGTCGTCCGGTTCGATGTGGTTGACGCTGGTGCCGGTGTAGTCCACATCGGTGGTGGGATCGTCGTCCGGTTCGATGTGGTTGACGCTGGTGCCGGTGCAGTCCACGTCGGTGGTCGGGTCGTCTGCCTCTTTTTCGATGAAGGTCAGGCAGATGCCGGTATCGTCGGCATCGTGCAGTTCGGTGTCTTTGTCTGGGTTCATATATACCTCGCTGGCTAATGGGTTGTGCCTTGCTTTCCGCTACCGGCGCGACAGGTTGTGGCTGTTTGCCGTGAATTCGGGTTTTTTCGCTGTTGTCTGGAAACCTGCGGAATGGCGTTTGCGTTATTTTACAGCTTCGCGGGGTTTTTGTCCGTTGCGGTGTTCTTTTTTTCGACGAGCAGGGTGTGGATGCGTCGTGCGTCCGCGCGCAGGACTTCGAAGTGCAGGTCGCCGATGTCGAAGGTGTCGCCTTTGTGGGGGACGCGTCCGAGGTGGTTGGCGATGTAGCCGCCGATGGTGTCCACGCGGCTGTCTTCGAGGGCGGTGCCCAGGGTGCGGTTGAAGTCTTCCATTTCGGTCAGGGCGGGGATGCGCCAGCGCGGTGTGCCTGCCGGTGTCTTGACGGGGACGATGCGGTCTTCGTCTTCGTCGTCGTTGTCGAATTCGTCTTCGATGTCGCCGACGATTTGTTCGAGGACGTCTTCGATGGTGACGAGTCCGGAGATGTTGCCGAATTCATCGACGACGATGGCCATGTGGTTGTGGTTGTTGCGGAAGTCGCGCAAGAGGACGTTGAGCCGTTTGGATTCGGGGATGAATATGGCCGGGTGCAGGATGTCGCGGGGGACGTATTGTTCGTCTCCGGTGTGCAGCAGGTCCTTGGCGTGCAGGATGCCGACGATTTTTTCGCTGTCGCCTTCGATGGCGGGGTAGCGCGAGTGCCCGTTTTCGCAGACGTCGCCCAGCCATTCGGCAAGGGGGCGGGTGATGTCGATGACGTACATTCTGGAGCGGGGCACCATGATGTCGCGCACGGCGGAGTCGAACAGGCGGAAGACGCCTTCGATCATGGAGAGGCATTCGGAGTCGATGAGTTTGCGTTCCTGGGCGTCCTGGAGGATTTGCAGCAGCTCGGTGCGGGTGTCCGGTTCGGATGAGATGAACGAGGCCAGTTTGTCGAGAAAGGTTCTGGCGGGTTTGTGGGTGTTTTGACTGTGTTCAGGGTGTTCTGGCATGGCGGTTTGTCGGAGACTCCTCGTTGTCGAAAGTTATAGGATACACGATTTGTAATTTTGGACAATATTTTGGGTGATTTGGTTGTGTGCATGGTAAAGTGTCGGGGTAACGCGGGTTTCTGATGGAATGGCGTTATGTTGTCCTGTCTGTTGGGGTGGGCGGTCGTGGTTTTGCTGCCCCGGTTCGGGGGTGGGGATCGCCCGGTTGCTGTCGTTTTTTTCCGGAGTGTGTGTATGGTGAACGATGGTCAGGCCGGCAGAGATGCCGATTTGCTGAAGATGTCGAGTATGCTGACGGATATGGGGCCGCCGGTTCTGGCGCTTCTGGCTCCGAAGGCGGGGGAACGGATTCTCGATCTGGGGTGTGGTTCGGGGGTCTGGGCCGAGGAGATGATGAAGCGCGGTTGCGAGGTGGTCGGGGTGGATACGAATCCCCGTGCCGTCGAGGCGGCGAAGGCGCGCGGGGTGGATGCGCGGCTGATCAATGCCGAGTCGCTGGCTTTCAATGCGGAGTTCGATGCGGTGTTTTCCAATGCGTCGCTGCACTGGATGCGTCATCCGGGACGGGTGATCGCGTGTGTGGCGCGTGCGCTGAAGTCCGGCGGGCGTTTCGTCGGGGAGTGCGGCGAGCAAAGTAATGTGAAGACGGTTGTCGATGCGGTGACTGTCGCGCTGGAAAAGCGCGGTATCGAGGTCGATAACCTGCATCCCTGGGTGTTCGTGACGAAGCAGGATGCGACGGCTTTGCTGGAGGCGGGCGGTTTCGATGTGCGTTCTGTCGAGGTGATCGAGCGGCCGACGGTGTTGCCCGGGACGATCGCGCAGTGGCTTTCGGTGTTTGCGACCAATTATTTGTCGTGTCTGCATCCGAAGGAGCGCGAGGTGTTTCTCGACGAGGTGACGGCGCTTTGCAAGCCGAAGTTGTTGCGGCCGGACGGGCGCTGGTTCGTGGATTATGTGCGCTTGCGTTTTTTTGCGGTCAGGCATTAGCCGGCTTTGGCGGCTGCGTCCGGCAGTGTCCGGGTGCGTTGCGGGCTGTGTGTGTGTGTGTGAAGGGCGATCCTGCGGGGTCGCCTTTTTTGTCGTCTTGTCGGGGCCGGGTTGACGATGCGGGACGGGGGATTTGACCGGATGTCGCCGCCGTTTCCGGTGGGCAGTGGTTGGTTGGCGTGATGTGTCGCCCGTTGTGTGTGCCGGGCGGTTTTTTTTGTCCGGTGACGGCGCGCCGCGGGGTGTTCGTGGTTCGGTGGCGCGGTTCGGTGGCGCGGTTCGGTGACGTGGTTCGGTGGCGTGGTTCGGTGGCGTGGTTCGGTGACGTGGTTCGGTGACGTGGTTCGGTGACGTGGTTCGGTGGCGCGGTTCGGTGGCGTGGTTCGGTGGCGCGGTTCGGTGGCGTGGTTCGGTGGCGCGGTTCGGTGGCGCGGTTCGGTGGCGTGGTTCGGTGGCGTGGTTCGGTGGCGCGGTTCGGTGGCGCGGTTCGGTGGCGCGGTTCGGTGGCGTGGTTCGGTGGCGCGGGCTGGTGTTTGCGGGTGTTTCGTCGATCCGGGACGGGTGTCGGGGTTGTGTTGCCGTTGTCGCATGACGGGGGCATGGCGCCGGTTGTCGTCCGGATGTGTGTCGTTCGCTTGTCGGGGCGGGGGTGTCGGGGGGATGCGGTTTTGCCGGCGTGAATGCGCGTTTTGCCGGACGCGGCGGTGCGCCCGCGTGGTGTGGCGGGATGGCGCGCCGGCGGTTTTCAGTCCGTCGGGGTGGCGCCGTGTCCGGTCTGGCGTGTTTTTTTCGAGGCGTAGAAGTGTTCCAGACAGGTTTCGGCGCATTCGTCGAAGAGCCGGTTGACGGCTGCCAGACATTCGCATTCTTCGGGGGTCAGACCGCGTTTGGCTTCGATCGCCAGATCGAATACGAGTCCGATGACTTTGCGTGCGTCGATGACCAGCGCCAGATGATCGACGTTTAATGGGTTGGATAGGGGACAGGTTTCCTGATTGGTCATGTTCGCTCCCTTGTTCGGTGGCCTTGTTCGGGTGGTATGCGCTTCGCGGTTGCGCGATGCGGTGTTTTCCGGTTGCGGCGGCTTTTTCGCCGTTCATGGCGCATGTCGTTCCGGATGCCGGTTTCCCCACGGTGCGTTTGCCGATGGCGCGTGTCTTGCCGGTTACTGTACCGTGCCTGTGGTCCGATTGCAAGTTCGGCGCGTGCGTGGCACGGTGTGTGTGGGGCGGTTGCCGCGTTTCAGAGGTCTTCGGCTGTCCATTTGCCGATGACGACGCCGCAGATGGTGGCGTTTTTGTTGACGCGGATGATGCGGTCGGGCCATGAGGGGTTCAGTGCCATGAGCATGCGTTCGCCGTTGGGTTCGATGAGCAGTTGTTTGAATGTGGCGGTGTGG
>CAKQQG010000044.1 GCA_934270705.1 uncultured Oxalobacter sp.
GTTCCGTCCAGGAAAGATCGGAAAGATGAACCAGACCGTCGATATTGCCCGGCAGGCCAATGAATACGCCGAAGTCGGTGATGGATTTGATGGCGCCGCTGACCTTGTCACCCTTCTTGTGGGTGTCGGCGAATTCTTCCCAGGGATTCGGTTTGCACTGTTTCATACCCAGGCTGATACGACGACGTTCTTCGTCGATTTCCAGTACCATGACTTCGACTTCATCGCCCAGCTTGACGACCTTGTTCGGTGCGACGTTCTTGTTGGTCCAGTCCATTTCGGAAACGTGAACCAGACCTTCGATGCCCTGTTCCACTTCAACGAAAGCGCCATAGTCGGTCAGGTTGGTGACCTTGCCGAACAGGCGGGTTCCCTGCGGATAGCGACGGGAAAGACCGGTCCATGGATCGTCGCCGAGCTGCTTGACGCCGAGTGAAACACGGTTCTTTTCCTGATCGTATTTCAGAACCTTGGCGGTGATTTCCTGACCTACCGTGAGCATTTCGGACGGATGGCGAACGCGGCGCCATGCAAGGTCGGTGATGTGCAGCAGACCATCGATACCGCCGAGGTCGATGAATGCGCCGTAATCGGTGATGTTCTTGACGATACCGTTGACGATGGTGCCTTCTTTCAGGGTTTCCATCAGTTTCTGGCGTTCTTCGCCCATGGATGCTTCGACGACTGCACGGCGGGACAGAACGACATTGTTGCGTTTGCGATCGAGCTTGATGACCTTGAATTCCAGGGTCTTGCCTTCATAAGGCGTGGTGTCCTTGACAGGACGGGTATCCACCAGAGAGCCCGGCAGGAAGGCACGGATACCGTTGGTCAGCACGGTGAGACCGCCCTTGACTTTGCCGTTAACGGTACCGGTGACGATTTCGCCCGATTCCATGGCTTTTTCCAGAGCCAGCCAGGAAGCGAGACGTTTGGCCTTGTCACGCGACAGGATAGTGTCGCCGTAACCGTTTTCAAGCGATTCGATGGCGACGGAAACATAGTCGCCGACCTTGACTTCCAGTTCGCCGACGTCGTTTTTGAATTCGTCGATAGGAATAAAGGATTCGGATTTCAGTCCCGCATTGACGACGACGAAATTGTGGTCGATACGGACGACTTCAGCCGAGATGACTTCGCCGGAGCGCATGTCATGACGGGCAAGAGATTCTTCAAATAAAGCGGCAAAACTTTCCATTCCGGAATCCTGGGTAGATGCAGCAGTAGGCATATATTAGTTGTGAAAAACCGGTCATTCCATGTGGAACGAACCGGGTCAGGTTTCAAATACCCGCAAAGGCGTTGCACCCTGGCGGGGCCAAAGAGGTATAAACCTCAACTGCGTGATCGGATGGCACAGGCAAACAGCTCCAGTACACGTTCGACCGTTTCATGAATATTCATGGCAGACGTGTCAAGCGTGATGGCGTCTGGCGCTGCGACAAGTGGTGCAGTCTGACGTTGGGTATCGCGTTTGTCCCGTTCGATCAAATCGTTTCGCAGACTTTCAATATTAGCAGAAATCCCTTTTTCCAACAACTGCTTATATCTTCTTTCCGCACGGATATCGACACTGGCGGTCAGAAATATCTTGAGGTCGGCTTCCGGGAAAATGACGGTTCCCATATCGCGTCCGTCCGCTACCAGTCCGGGGGCTTTTTTGAAACGGGTTTGCAAATCGGTCAGTGCCCGCCGTACTTCGGGAATGGCGGCGATTTTCGAGGCCATGTTGCCGATGGCTTCCGAGCGGATGGCATCGGTGACATCTTCGTTTCCGAGAAAAATGCGTTCTTTTTCGAAACGGCAGGGCATGTGGCGTGCCGTTTCTGCAATTTGATCGGTATCATCAGGGTTGATGCCGGAACGCATGACGGATAGTGCGGTCAGACGATACAATGCTCCGGAGTCGAGATAATGGAAATGAAGCTTTTCGGCAACGATTCGGGCGACAGTACCTTTTCCGGATGCAGTCGGACCGTCGATGGTGATGATGGAAATGTTCATGGATGGGTTTGACACGGCGTGATATACCAGATGAAATGGAAAACGCGTCTTTCTGCGTTGACGATAGCGATATGTTATACGGACCGAACAAAATATTCCGGATATTGTCCGGACCGCGTTAGAATTCGGGGTAAAAATGCTACACAAGAGCGTGCCAGCACGCAACCAGCCGTTTTTGCCGGGTGTCAATGTTTATTCGATTGGTGACCTTTGAAAATGATTTCAGAATTTGATGTATTGTCGGAAAAAATCAGCCAGCTGGCCAGTCTGACTCAGGCCTTGAGACGGGAGAATGCCGATCTGCGTTTGAAGAATGCGGAACTGGCGCTGGAAAACCAGCAGCTCTCGGAACGGATGGAAGGTGCACGGCAGCGTGTGTCTTCGCTGATACAAACCTTGCCTGCCCTGGAAAATGCAGAAGGAGTGTCCAATGATACAAATTGATGTAACCATTATGGGACAGCCCTATCGTCTGGCATGCCGTGATGACGAGAAGGACAAGTTGAAAGAAGCGGTGGCGTATCTCGACAAGAAAATGTGCGCGATTCGGGATACCGGAAAAATCAAGGGCAATGACCGGATCGCAATTATGGCATCGTTGTCGATTGCAGCGGAACTGTTGGCGATCAAGTCCCCGAGTGGTCCGCTTTCGGGGATGTCCATGGCGGAAATCAAGCAGAAAATAGATGCCATGAACAGTGTGCTGGATCAGGCACTGGTCCCGCAGGATGCCCTTTTCTGACGATGTGGGATTTTTTGAAAACCGGCAGTTGACAGATACCCTTATTCAGGTAGACTAAAACCACCCTGCGGTGTTCGTGATTGTCATATATTCTTTGAACCATTTCTGAGCACAGGTTGCGGAATCTTGACGGGTGGGCGTGATCATCGCTCGTTCGATGAACCCGAAATCCGACTTACCGTGACCACCTTGAACCTTCGGTTCAAGATGCCGACATAAGCGGCACAGGCGGGGTTCCTTTTTTGATGGGCTGCATGCCTTGCATGCAGCCTTTTCGTTTTTCAGTACCCGGTATTGCGATCGACTCGGGCAGTCAGCTCTTCACCCCGCTCGAAGGCGGCGATCATACTGGCGATTTGCGAAACTGTTTCATGACAGAAGGTAAGTCCGGCGATGTGTGGGGTGATCGTGATATTGTCGTGTTTCCAGAACGGATGTTCCGGAGGAAGCGGTTCGCTCGATGTGACATCCAGCATGGCGGCACGTATCCGGCCTTCAGCCATGGCGCAAAGCAGGTCGCCATCCACGAGATGTTCGCCACGCCCCAGATTGATGAGGCAGGCGCCATGTCCGAGATGGCGGAAATTCGCCAGATTGAGGATACCGGCCGTTTCAGGTGTCAGCGGCATCACGCAGATGATCAAGCGCAGACCGTCCAGAAATCGCGTGAGCTGATCGTCGCCGTAATAGCAGGTGACGCCATCTCTTTCCTTTCGGGTTCGGCTCCAGCCACGAAGCGGAAAGCGAAACGGCACAAGCGCTTTTGCAATGGCAGTTCCCATAACGCCCATGCCCATGATACCGACCGTGAAATGTTCGCGCACTTCGGGATTTAACATATCCCAGACTTTCATGCGTGCCTGTCGCTCATATTCATCGAATCGCCGGTAATAACGCAATGTCGCATATGTGGCATATTCCGCCATCTGAATGGCCATACCGGCGTCTTCCAGTCTGAAAACCGGAACGTTTTCCGGAATGAGATGGTTTTGCGACAGCAAGGCATCGACACCGGCAGCCAGATTGAAGACGGCTTTCAGGCCGCGGCGGTTATGTAACAGTTCGTCAGGTGGATGCCAGACCAGCGCATAGTCTGCTGGCTCGTCATCTCCCTTTTGCCACAGGCGGATATCGGCGTGCGGCAATGCGGCTGCCAGTGCGGGCAGCCATTCGTTGGGATTCTCGCCTTCGTTATAGTACAGAATGCGTATGGTCATGTTCTTCGATTCCGGGCATTCTTGCCTTGACTTCGGTGGATTCATGGGTTTTCAGACCCAGACGTGCCAAAAGAGCACGGTCTTCGTTGGCTTCGGAATTGTCGGTAGTCAGCAGTTTTTCACCGTAGAAGATGGAGTTCGCGCCAGCCAGGAAGCAAAGCGCCTGGATGGCTTCGCCCAGTTCATGACGGCCGGCCGACATCCGTACGCGGGCTTCCGGCATGACGATACGGGTCACGGCGATCGTCCGGACGAATTCCAGCGGATCGAGCGGTTCGACGTTATACAATGGCGTGCCCTCAATCGGGACCAGATGGTTGATCGGTACCGCTTCCGGGTACGGGTTCAGATTGGCCAGCTGGGAAATCAGCTCGGCACGCTGTTGCCGCGATTCGCCCATGCCGATGATGCCGCCGCAGCATACCTTGATGCCGGCCTTGCGGACGCGGCCAAGCGTGTCGAGACGATCCTGATAGGTTCGCGTGGAGATGATGTTGCCATAGTGACTGGGTGCAGTGTCCAGATTGTGATTGTAGTAATCCAGACCGGCTTCCTTGAGCTTTTCAGCCTGTTCTTCCTTGAGCATGCCCAGTGTCATGCAGGTTTCAAGACCGAGTGACTTGACGGCGCGGACGATTTCCAGATACTTGTCGAAATCTCGGTCGTTGGGGGATCGTCCGGATGCGCCCATGCAAAACCGTGTCGCGCCGTTGTCTTTCGCTTTTTGTGCGGCAGCCAGTACCGTGTCCAGACTGAGCATCTTGCTGGGTGTGACATCCGTTTTGTGATGGATGGATTGCGAGCAATAGCCGCAGTCCTCGGTACATGCGCCGGTTTTGAGCGAAATCAGTGTCGCCAGTTCGATATCACCGTCGGGAAAGTGGGCGCGATGGACTTCTTGTGCACGGAACATCAGTTCGTGAAACGGGAGTTCATACAGTTCCAGAATGTCTTTTACTGGCCATGTTTCCGGTTCGGAAGCGGGAGACGCGGGTGTGCGTGGATAAAACGTAATCGGTTGTGACATAACACTCTTTCTTTGTGTCGGTTTTACAAGGGCCAGTCGGGCAGGCGATGAAAGTCCAGGTAACTGTCGGCCTGCGCAAATGACTCGAGATAAGGCATGGTTCCAAGCCTTGGCGCACCCAGAAGCGCATCGAGCGTCTGGATGTTTTCGTCGCCGTAAGGCATGAAGGGTTCTATCCGGTTGGCGATCCATCCGGCCAGTTTCAGACCGCGTGCACGGATCGCCTCGGCCGTCAGCAGGGCATGGTTGATGCAACCGAGTTTCACACCGACGACCAGAATGACAGGGAGGTTCAATTGTACCGCGAGATCGGCGCTTGACGTATCTTGCGTGAACGGTACGCAAAAACCTCCGACACCTTCGACGATGACGGCATCTGCCTGTTCGCATAGCGTACGGTAGCAGGAAAGGATACGCTGCAAGTCGATGACTTGTCCGTCAAGTTCAGCCGACAGGTGAGGTGCGATGGGGGTTCTCAGCAAAAAAGGCGAGACCAGGGAAACGGGCAGGGTCAGGTTCGATGCCGCCATGAGAGCATCCACATCTTCGTTGTGCCAGACGCCATCGACTTGTGAGGCACCGGCTGCGACCGGTTTCATCGGCGCGACACGCAAGCCCTTGCCGGCCAGATTGCGGATCAGGGTACAGGACAAGGTGGTTTTGCCGATTTCAGTATCTGTTCCGGTAATGAAATACGATAGCGGGTTCATGACGGTATCACCTCTTTCAGTACGGCAGTCACCCTGTCTGCCAGCAGTTCGATGTCACCGTCCCGGACGATATAGGGCGGCATCAGGTAAACGGTATTGCCGATCGGGCGCATCAACAGTTCGTGTTTGAGGGCGGTTTCGAAAAAACGTCCGGCAAAGGTTGCCTGTTTCTCGGGTGTCATCATGACGTCGAATGCCCAGATCATGCCGAGATGGCGGAAATGCCGGATGGCAGGATGGGTTTTCAGCGGCGCCAGCGCCTGATCGAGTTTTTCTGCGACAGTCCGGTTATGGCGGATCACATCATCCCGCCGGAAAAGTTCAAGAACGGCCAGCGCTGCGCGGCAAGCCAGCGGATTACCGGTATAGGAGTGGGAATGCAGGAAGCCGCGTGTAATGTCATGGTCGTAAAAGGCACGGAATACGGTGTCGGTCGTCATGACGAGAGAAAGCGGCAGGTAACCGCCTGTAATACCTTTGGACAGACAGAGCATGTCCGGCCAGATACCTGCCTGTTCGCAGGCGAAGAAACTGCCGGTACGGCCGAAGCCGACGGCGATTTCATCGGCAATCAGGTGGACATGGTAGCGATCGCACAAGGCGCGGACGCGCCTCAGATATTCCGGGGAATACATGACGAATCCCGCGGCACACTGGATGAGCGGTTCGACGATGACGGCTGCGATACGATCGGCGTTTTGCACAAGAAGCGCTTCCAGTCTGGCGGCCGCCGCAACTGCGATATCGTCTGCCGTTTGTCTTGCCGCGGCCTTGCGATTGTCAGGCGATGCGATGATATGGGCGTTGCGAATCAGGGGGGCATAGGCATCCCTGAACAGGGGGACGTCCGTGACGGACAAGGCGCCGATGGTTTCGCCATGATAACTGTTTTCCAGACAGACGAATTCCTGTTTTTGGGGTTGTCCGCTGTTTTTCCAGTAATGAAAGCTCATCTTGAGCGCAATTTCGACGGCCGATGCACCGTCGGATGCGTAGAAACAATGTCCGAGCGCATGGGATGTCAGTGCAGACAGTTTTTCCGACAATTCGACGACCGGTTCGTGGGTGCAGCCTGCCAGCATCGCATGTTCCAGCGTGTCGAGCTGTTTTTTCAGCGCCTGATTGATGAAAGGATTGCTGTGACCGAACAGGTTTGTCCACCATGAGCTGATGGCGTCGAAATAGCGGTTGCCGTCCTGATCGTACAGCCAGACGCCTTTGCCGCTTTTCAGTGCCACAAGCGGACGGGTTTCATGGTGCTGCATCTGGGTACATGGATGCCAGACACTTGCCAGACTGCGCCGGATCCAGTCCGATGATCGGGAATGCGTAGAGTTCACTTGAACGAATGGAATCGAAAGGTTAAAAATAGGTGCCGTCGAAATAGTACCATTGCGCATCCTTGCGGATGAAACGGCTGATTTCATGCAGTTTTTGCATGCGGCCGTTTTGCTTGTATTGCGCGATGAATTCCACGGTCGCGCGGTCTTCATGTTCCTGGTGACCGATGATTTTCAGACCGACCCATTTGACCGGCGAATTTTTTTCGATGATGGTTCCGGAAGGACGGTTTTCTTCGGCCCATGTCTCACGAAGATAGTCTTCGTTTTCCGTCACATAGGCACTGTACCGGGAACGCATGAGTGACAATGCATCCCCGGCGGTCGCTTCTCCGGTCAGATAAGGTTTGCAGCATGTCTCGAATGACGGATTGCCGCATGGACACGGTTGCTGTGCGGACGTTTTCTTTTTTGGCATGTCTTTTATTTCATTCCGCAAAATTCGAAATCGACTTCCGGTTGTCTGCCGGAGACGATGTCGGCAATGGCGCGTCCGGAACCGCAACCCATTGTCCAGCCCAGCGTGCCATGACCGGTATTGAGGAAAAGGTTGCCGTACTGTGTCTTGCCGATGTAGGGAATGTTGGATGGCGTCATCGGACGCAGTCCGGTCCAGAAATGCGGCTGACTGTAATCACATGCTTCCGGGAAAAGTTCGGAAGTGCGACGTACCAGCGCCTGACAACGTGCCTCGTTGAGCTGGCGACCGTAACTGTTCATTTCGGCGGTTCCGCCCACACGGAGACGGTTGCCCAGCCGGGAGAAGACGAGCTTGTGTCCGGCGTCGATCAGCGATACGTAAGGCGCCTTGTCGGGTTCGATGACCGGGAATGTCGCCGAGTAGCCTTTGGCAGGATAGATCATCAGATGGATGTCGAGCGGTTTGAGGAAAGGCGCCGAGAAGCTGCCCAGAGAAATGACGAAAGCATCGGCCTGGAATACTTCGAATTCGCCTGTCGGTGAAATCGTTTCCACTGCGGCGATACGTGCGGCGGAGCCGGTACCGGTGGTCAAAAGCCGTGTGGCCGTCGTATTGAAACGGAAGTCGATCCCTTGTTCGGCCGCCTTTTGCGAGAGTGCGATCGTGAATTCGCGCGAGTCGCCGTGTTCATCGTCAGGCGTGAAATCACCACCGACCAGCTTGTCTCTGACCGGAGAAAGCGCCGGTTCGAGTTGTACCACTTCGTCCGGTGTGATCGTATTGCGGGGACATCCCAGCGAAGTCATCAGTTTCGCGCCGGCTTTCGAGGCTTCGTAGTCGGCCTTGTCGGTGTAAAAGTGCATGATGCCGCGGCTTAAATGCGTGTATTCGATATTGGCTTCTTCCCGGAGCGCGCGCAAGGTACGTTTGCTGAAATCGGCCATGGCAACGCACTGGCGTGTATTGTGTGCTGTCCGTTTCGGGGTGCATTCCAGCAGGAAACGTGCACCCCATTCCCACTGGAGCTGTTCCGCACGGAAACGGTAGAGAAGCGGTGCATCGTCCTTGCCCAGCCATTTCAGGATTTTCGAGGGCGCGGAAGGGTTGGCCCAGGGTTCCGAATGGGAAACAGAGATTTGCGAGCCGTTTCCGAACGTGGTTTCCTGTGCTGCTCCCGGACGGCGCTCGATGACCGTGACTTCGTGTCCGGCCTGACGCAAAAACCAGGCGGCAGCAGTTCCCGTTATACCCGATCCTAATACGATGACTTTCACAATTTGCCTCTTTGTCGATCTGTTTGGGTTCCGGTCAGTTTGCGGAACCGTTTTTCTCCGTTATTTTAAGATGATTGCCTTCGGAAAAAAATTCTTTTTGTCGTAACCGGTGCAGCTCATCCGTCACTGCATGGGTGACGACGACATCCAGTGTGCTTTGCAGATCGTTTTTGATTTCGGAAACCAGCATGCCGGTCATTTTGCCGATGCTGTCGGTCAGGTTTTGCCGGATGCTTTCCTCAAGAATGAACTGGATACGATCTTCAATGCGTTGGAGGATTCGGTCCGAAAGGCGTTGTTCGAGTTCGTTCCATGCTGTTTCGTTTTGCAGGGCATCGGTCAGATCAGGCAGTTCGGAAAGAATATCGGTCAGTACCGGGTAGTCGTCGGAAGCAGATGATGCCATACCGGTATCATGGTTTTCCTGATCCGGATATGGCAGACGGCCGGCAGCCATGGAGTCGTTCGGGTTATTCATGATTGTGCTGTTTCATGATGCAGGGTATATCCCTGTTCGCGGTAATGGATGTATCGTTGCCGACCTGCCTGAGTATCGTCAGGGTCTGATGATACCAGCTCGATGATACGGTCGAACTGTGCAAAGCAAGCCGGAACGATGGTGGACAGGTTGATCAGAATATCATGATGCGGCATGTCGGCGTGATCGTCGGCAGCCAGTATGACTGGCGAATAGGGGGACTGGCTGTCACCGATCATGGCATGCGGCAGGAAGTCGGACTCGGAAAATGTCCAGAGCATCTCGTCGAGCCGGTTCAACAGGGCCTTATCCGTTGAGAACAGGATAATCTTGCTCTCCGGTGCGCTGGACAATGCCTTCCGTACCAGGCGGCAGGTATATCCGATCTTGTCGGCGATATGTGTGCGAAATTCAATTCTGGTCATGTAATACGCGATCTGTCAGTGCAATTGGCTCTGGATGGTCCGGAAAGCGGGGTTCATTATGAAACGATTCCCGGCGTTTAGTAAAGATTCTGGCAATGCTTGTGGTGCAGGGCGGTTTGCATGGCAGCATGCATATGTCGGACAAGCAGGGCGGCAAGTCGTGCCGCCCCTGTTGTTCTCATGATGCCTGATTCGTTTGCGCGACCAGTCCGTTGTGCCGCAACAGTGCATCGATGAACGGCGGGCGACCTCTGAAAGCGATGAACGATTCCAGTGCAGGGCGAGAACCGCCGACCGAGAGGATTTCTTCCAGCAGCCTTGCACCCATGACAGGAGAAAGCAAATCGTTTCCCTGTGCCAGCGATTCCTCGAATGCACTGTAAACATCGGCCGAGAGGACTTCCGCCCATTTGTAGCTGTAATAACCCGCTGCGTAGCCGCCTGCAAAGATATGGCTGAACGATTGCAGGAAACGGTTGAACGATGGTGGAATGACGACGGCATAGCGGCGCCGGATGTCGTCCAGAACATCTTGCGGTGTGCGGGAACCGTCCGGATCGTAGTCGTAATGCAGATGCATGTCTGCCAGCGAAAATTCGACCTGGCGCAGCATCTGCAGGCCGGACTGGTAATTTCTGGCGGCCAGCATTTTGTCGAACAGGGCTTTCGGCAAAGGTTTGCCGGTGTCGATATGCGAACTCATGTGGGAAACGACTTGCCATTCCCAACAGAAGTTTTCCATGAATTGCGAAGGCAATTCGACGGCATCCCATTCAACGCCTGAAATGCCTGAGACACCCAGTTCATCGACACGGGTCAGCAGGTGATGCATGCCGTGACCGAATTCATGGAAGAGCGTCATGACTTCATCGTGCGTGAAAAGCGCGGGTTGCCGCTTGCCGTCTTTTTCGAGTGGCGATGAGAAGTTGCATGTCAGATAGGCGACCGGTGTCTGGATGCCGTGTACCGTGACACGGCGGCTACGTGCGTCGTCCATCCATGCGCCGCCCCGTTTGCCGGGACGTGCGTATAAATCCATATAGAATTGGCCGAGCAGTTTGCCGTCTTTCTCGATACGGAAAAACTTGACGTCCGGATGCCATACCGGTGCGGAATCGGGACGGATGGAGACGGAATACAGTGTCTGGACGACACGGAAAAGACCGGCCAGCACTTCCGGTTCCGGAAAATACTGTTTGACTTCCTGTACCGAGAAGGCATAACGCTCCTGTCGCATTTTTTCGGAGACATATGCCAAGTCCCACGCCTGCAAATCGTCCATACCCAGTTTTTCGCCGGCGAACCGTTTCAGCTCGGCAAGGTCTTTTTCGGCATAGGGGCGCGCTTTTGTCGCCAGGTTTTCCAGAAAGGAAATGACTTCGGCTGGAGAACGTGCCATTTTCGGTACCAGCGAGACCTCGGCAAAATTCGGATACCCCAAAAGCAAGGCTTCTTCCTTGCGTAGCTGCAAGAGCTCGCGGATGATGCCAGTATTATCCCATTCCGGTTTCGCGCCGAATTCCGATGCGCGGGTCGCGTTTGCGCGATACATCTTTTCGCGGATGGCCCGGTTGTCGGCATATTGCATGACCGGATAGAAGGATGGGAAATGCAGCGTGAACTTGTAACCGGACTTGTTTTCGGCCTGTGCGGCGGCGCGTGCGGCAAGCAGGATGTCTTCAGGCAATCCTTTCAGTTCGGATACATCTTCGACGAGCAGTTCGAAGTTGTTGGTGGCATCCAGAATGTTTTCCGAAAAGCGTGTCGAGAGCGACGCTGTTTTTTCCTGGATTTGTGCGAAGCGTTTCTTTTTGTCATCCGGCAATTCGGCACCACCCAGACGGAAGTCGCGCAGCGTGTTTTCGATGACACGGCGGCGTGCCGGACTCAGCGAGCCGAACGAGGCGGCATTGCGAAGTGCCTTGTATTTTTCGAAGAGTGCCTGATTCTGCGAAAGGGATGTCCAGAATTCGGTGATGCGAGGAATGTTCTCATTGTAGGCGGCTCGCAGTTCGGGGGTATCGACGACGGCGCTCAGGTGGCCGACGATACCCCATGCGCGACTGAGTTGTTCGGTACAGTCGTCAAGTGGCGTGACGAAATTGTCCCAGGTGACTTCCGCCATGGGCGCTTCCAGTTCCGCGACAACGGCTTTGCAGCGTTCAAGCAGGGTTCCGATAGCCGGTGTGACATGTTCCGGCCGGATGGCGTCGAACAGCGGCAGACCTTCGAAGTTCAGCAGTGGATTGGACATCGGATACTCCTTCAGGATGCGATCGGTTCAAATGAAAAAGGTACGCTGTCGCGTACCTTCCCAAACGGTTTGCCGGTTATTGTTTCTGCCGGCTTTGCAGTTTTTTCTCGGCCGCTTCGACGGCGTTTTCCAGCAGCATGGTAATGGTCATCGGACCGACACCGCCAGGAACCGGCGTGATATAGCCGGCGACTTCCTTGACGTTCGGAAAATCGACATCGCTCCAGAGCTTGCCGTTTTCATCACGTTCCACACCGACGTCGATGACGACGGCGCCCGGTTTGACCATATCGGCCTTGATGATGTTGCGCTGGCCGGTGGCGGCGATCAGGATGTCCGCCAGCCGTGTATGGTAACCCAGATCACGGGTTTTGGAATTGCAGATGGTGATCGTCGCGCCGGCCTGAAGCAGCAGCATGGACATCGGCTTGCCGACGATATTGGATGCACCGACGATCACGGCATGAGCGCCGCGGATCGGATAATTGATCGATTCCAGCATTTTCATGACGCCGTGTGGTGTACAGGGCTTGATTCTCGGCTGGCCGGTCATCAGCATGCCGGTGTTAAAGACACTGAAACAGTCCATGTCTTTTTCGGGATCGATCGCTTCGATCACCTTGCGCGGATCGATATGGTCCGGAAGTGGCAACTGAACCAGAATGCCGTGAACGGTCGGATCGGCGTTGAGGACGCGGATACGGTCAAGCAACTGTTCTTCGGTAAAGCTGGCATCGTATTTTTCCAGAATGGAACGGATGCCGTTCGCCTTGCAGGCGCGTTCCTTGTTCAGTACGTAAACCATGGAGGCCGGGCTGTCGCCG
>CAKQQG010000045.1 GCA_934270705.1 uncultured Oxalobacter sp.
ATTCTGAAGGGCTGCGGGAGGTTTTACTGTTTTTCAGAGGGTGTTTCGGGTGCGGGTGTTGCTTTTTTGACATCATCCGTAGTTGCTTCTTTAGCATCATCGGTTTCTTCCAGCAGCTGGATGAAGATTTCGCCCTTGCGGATCATGGACAGTTCGCTACGTGCCCGTTCCTCGATGGCTTCCGTGCCTTCGCTGAGGGAGCGGACTTCGGATGCCAGTCTGGCGTTTTTCAGTTTTTGTGCCTCGTTTTTTTCCTGTACGGCCTGGAGCTGGCGATGCAGATCCCATACGCGAAGCCATCCGCCCTTCCCCATCCAGAGCGGATACTGGATCAGAACCAGCAGAACGGCTAGCGCAATGGTAATCAGTCGCATAATGCTTGGCGCAGTCTCGGAAAATGTACCGCTAACTGGAAAAGCGGGAAGCCGGGCCGGTTATTCGGAAAACAACCGGCCCGGTGTGTTATTTGAGATTGTAAAAGGCACTTCTGCCCGGATAGCTTGCGACTTCTCCCAGATCTTCCTCGATGCGAAGAAGCTGGTTGTATTTGGCGATCCGGTCGGAGCGCGAAAGCGAACCGGTCTTGATTTGCAAGGCATTGGTTCCGACGGCGATGTCTGCAATGGTCGAATCTTCCGTTTCACCGGAACGGTGGGATACGACTGCGGTATAACCGGCGCGTTTCGCCATTTCAATGGCGGCGAAGGTTTCGGTCAGGGTGCCGATCTGGTTGATCTTGATGAGGATCGAATTGGCGATGCCCTTCTCGATGCCTTCTCGCAGGATGCGGGTGTTGGTGACGAACAGGTCGTCGCCGACGAGCTGCACGCGCTTGCCGAGTTTTCCGGTCAGGTATGCCCAGCCTTCCCAGTCGTCTTCGGACATGGCGTCCTCGATCGAGAGGATCGGATATTTGTCGCACCATGTTTCGAGCAGATGGGTGAATTCTTCGGCCGAGAGCACCAGCCCTTCCCCGGTCAGGTGGTATTTGCCGTCCTTGTAGAATTCGCTGGCGGCGCAGTCCAGACCGATGCAGACATCGGTTCCGGGTACGTAGCCGGCTTTTTCGATGGCCGTGATGATAAGCTGGATGGCTTCTTCATGATGGGCGACCGAGGGGGCGAAACCGCCTTCGTCGCCGACCGAAGTGGGCAGGCCTTTTTCCTGAAGGATTTTTTTCAGGGTGTGGAAAATTTCCGCGCCGCACTGGAGTGCGGTCGAGAAAGAACTGGCGCCGACAGGAATGATCATGAATTCCTGGATATTGAGATTGTTGTCGGCGTGGGCGCCGCCGTTGATGATGTTCATCATCGGAACCGGCAGCTGCATGATGCCGGAACCGCCGAAATAGCGGTACAGCGGCAGACCGGCTTCTTCAGCCGCCGCCTTGGCTACGGCCATGGATACGGCGAGCATCGCGTTGGCGCCGAGACGGCTTTTGTTTTCGGTGCCGTCCAGATCGATCAGGGTACGATCCAGAAACGCCTGTTCGCTGGCATCCAGTCCGATGATCGCTTCGGCGATTTCCGTGTTGATGTGTTCGATGGCTTTTCTGACGCCCTTGCCGTTGTAGCGGCCGGCATCGCCGTCACGCAGTTCGATGGCTTCGCGCGAACCGGTGGATGCACCTGATGGAACGGCTGCCCGTCCCATGACGCCCGATTCCAGAAGGACGTCGCATTCGACGGTCGGGTTGCCGCGGGAATCGAGGATTTCGCGTCCGATAAGGTCAACGATAGCGCTCATAAATATGTGTCTCCCAAACTAACTAGTATCTTTTGTATTTTGTTCTCAGAAACCGAATGCCGGCATACCTGCCTGCTTGACGGCCTTGTCCAGTGCGACAAGCTGTGTGAGCAGGTCTTTCATTCTGCCCAGCGGGACGGCATTCGGGCCGTCCGACTTGGCTTCGGCAGGATTCGGGTGTGTTTCCATAAAGAGTCCGGCTACGCCGACCGCCAGTGCGGCACGCGCCAGCACAGGGACGAATTCGCGCTGGCCGCCGGATGCGTTGCCCAGTCCGCCGGGCAGCTGGACGGAATGTGTCGCGTCGAATACGACAGGACAATCCGTCTGGCGCATGATGGCCAGCGAGCGCATGTCGGAAACCAGATTGTTGTAGCCGAACGATGCGCCGCGTTCGCATACGGTGAAGTTGTCTTCGGCGACGCCTGCCTCGCGGGCGGCCTCGCGTGCTTTTCTGACGACATTGATCATGTCGCCGGGGGCGAGAAACTGCCCTTTCTTGATGTTGACCGGTTTGCCGCTGCGGGCGCATGCCTGGATGAAGTCGGTCTGGCGACACAAAAATGCCGGCGTCTGCAAGACATCGACGACTTCGGAGACCGGACCGACTTCGGCTTCGGTGTGGACGTCGGTCAGAACGGGAACGCCGAACTGTTTTTTGACGTCGGCCAGTATGTCGAGTCCTTTATCCATTCCGGGGCCGCGAAACGACGAGGACGAGGAACGGTTGGCCTTGTCGTAGGACGACTTGTAGATGAACGGAATGCCCAGCGCGCCGGTCATTTCCTTGAGGGTGCCGGCCGTATCGATCGCCAGCTGGCGCGATTCGATCACGCAGGGACCGGCGATCAGGAAAAACGGTTTGTCGAGTCCGATGTCAAAACCGCAGAGTTTCATGCTTGTTGTCCTTTGGCTTCTTTTGCCTGTTTGTTGGCGATCGCCGCCTTGATGAAGGCCGTAAAGAGCGGATGGCCGTCACGCGGCGTCGATTTGAATTCAGGATGATACTGCACGCCGATGAACCATGGGTGCGCATGTTCGCCGGTTCTCGGCAGTTCCATGATTTCGCACAATTTTTCGGTCGGCGTCATGGCCGAGACGACAAGACCTGCCTGTTTGAGGCGTTCCAGATACAGGTTGTTGGCTTCATAGCGGTGGCGATGGCGTTCGGTGACGACATTGCCGTAGATTTCGGACGCCAGCGTACCGGGTTCGACGGCGCAGGTTTGCGCGCCCAGCCGCATGGTACCGCCCAGATCGGAATTTTCGTCACGATGTTCCAGTTCGCCGCTGCGGTTCTGCCATTCGGTGATCAGGGCGACGACCGGCTGGTCGGTGTCCGGATCGAATTCCGTCGAGTTGGCGTGCGTCAGGCCGGCGACATGCCGTGCGAATTCGATCAGGGCGACCTGCATGCCCAGACAGATGCCCAGATAGGGAACCTTGTGTTCTCTGGCGTATTGTGCCGTGGCGATCTTGCCTTCGACGCCGCGCTTGCCGAAGCCGCCCGGTACGAGAATGGCATCGTATATGGACAGATGCGCCGTGCCTTTGTCTTCGATTTCTTCGGAATCGAGGAAGTCGATGTTGACCTTGCAGCCGGTATGGATGCCGGCATGACGGATCGCTTCGATGAGCGATTTGTAGGATTCCGTCAGATCGACGTATTTGCCGACCATGCAGATCGAGACTTCCGTTTCCGGATGTTCGAGGGCATAGACGAGTTTGCTCCACATGGACAGATCGGCCGGCGGCGGGTTCAGACCCAGCTTGTCGCAGACGATGGCGTCCAGCCCCTGATCGTGCAGCATTTGCGGAATCTTGTAGATGGTGTCGGCGTCCCAGACGGAGATGACGGCGTCTTCGCGGACGTTGGAAAACAGCGAGATCTTGGCGCGTTCGTCTTCCGGAATCGGCCTGTCCGCGCGGCACAAAAGCGCGTCCGGATAAATCCCGATTTCACGCAGCTTCTGGACACTGTGCTGGGTCGGCTTGGTTTTCAGCTCACCCGCCGAAGCGATGTACGGAACGAGCGTCAGATGGATGAAAACCGTCGAGTTCTTTTCCGCACGCAGGCTCAGCTGGCGTGCGGCTTCCAGAAACGGCAGGGATTCGATATCGCCGACGGTTCCTCCGATTTCGAC
Organism: uncultured Oxalobacter sp.; assembly: GCA_934270705.1. Classification (GTDB taxonomy): domain Bacteria; phylum Pseudomonadota; class Gammaproteobacteria; order Burkholderiales; family Burkholderiaceae_D; genus Oxalobacter. The sequence goes on from CAKQQG010000045.1 coordinate 3,891, forward strand.
AAGCGCGACTTCGTAGCCTTTCGCACCACGATGGATGAAGTTCTGGATTTCGTTGGTGATATGGGGAATGACCTGGACGGTTTTGCCCAGATATTCGCCGCGCCGTTCCTTGCGGATGACGGATTCGTAAATCTGCCCGGTGGTGAAGTTGTTCACCTTGTGCATCCGGGTGGAAATGAAACGTTCATAATGGCCCAGATCCAGATCGGTTTCCGCGCCGTCGTCGGTGACGAAGACTTCGCCGTGCTGGAACGGACTCATCGTGCCGGGGTCCACGTTGATGTACGGGTCCAGCTTGATCATGGTGACTTTGAGGCCGCGCGATTCGAGGATGGCGGCAAGTGAGGCGGCGGCAATACCCTTTCCGAGGGACGAAACGACTCCGCCCGTGACGAATACGAATTTGGTCATTACAGAAGGTGCTCTAGGCACGTAGCAGGAAATCCAAATTATAACTTAAAAGTAATAATGTCATGGCAATTTAATTCAGGGCTGCCGATGCTTTGCATCGCCCTCGCATGTGTCGCGCAGAGGGTGTGCAGGCAGATGGCATCATGCCCTTTCACGGGAACGCAGCGGTTTTTGCGTGAGTGTTCCGTATCTGTCAATTCACTTTCGGTTTGCTTTCCAATTATATGTTTCAAAATGATTTTCAAATTAAAGTCTTTCAGGGAATACCGGAATGGCGTGGCGGGATACCATGCGGGATTGTCCCGATGACGGCATGCGCATGTCATGGTGTATGCCAGTAACGGGCATTTTGCGATCGCTGTGTGGCCGTCTCGATTCGCTGGCCGATTTTCATGAGGACGGCACCGTCCCGGTCGCTTCGGTAAAGGCGTGTTTTCATGATGTCGTAGCGGTCGGTGATGCGGGGATGCGGATGACCGTAGCGGTTGAGATATCCGGTCTGGGTGATGGCGATTTCCGGGGAGACGGCAAGAATGAAGGGCCAGGTCGATGATGTTTTGCTGCCGTGATGCGGGACGGACAGGATGTCTGCGTGCAGCGTTTTTCCGTAACGCGCGACGAGTTCCTGTTCTTCCCCGCCTTCGATGTCGCCGGTCAACAGCACGGAATGATTTTCGTTAGATACTTTAAGAACACAGCTCAAGCTATTGGTTTTAGACGATTTTTCAAGGTAATCATCGCTGGATGGATAGAGGATGTCGAAACGGATGCCGTCCCATTCCCAGTGTTGTCCGGCCAGACATGGCCGGTGTGTCGGCAATACTTTGACCAGCAGTTTGTCCGGCGGGATGGATGTGAGGATATCGCCGACAGGCAATGTCCGGATGATGGCCAGCAGTCCGCCGGCATGGTCGTCGTCGCCATGCGAGACGATGACGGTATCCAGTTCACGGATGCCGCGTGTCCGGAGATAAGGCAGGATGATATGCCCTGCCGCATCGGATTCAGGGGAATATGCCGGCCCGGTATCGAACAGCAGGCGGTGATGTTGCGTTTCGACGAGTACGGCCCCGCCCTGCCCGACATCGAGTACGGTGACGTGCATTTCCCCTTTTCCGGGATGTTCGGGCGCGGCCAGAAACAGGGGCAGCCAGCACAGGATTCCCAGTGCGCGCAGTGGCCATCCTTTGGGGGCGAGCATCCACAGGGTGCCGGCGATTGCGAAGGCGATAAGGTAAAGCGGCGGTGATGGCGCGTGCCAGACGGCGAAGGGAAAGGATGCCAGCCAGTCGAGGAAAACGGCGAGCCAGTCGAAGGCGAGATGGGCGGTTTTGAGGGTATATGTGCACAGCGGTTCGGGCAGGATGCTTCCGATCAGTGACAACGGCGTGACCAGCAGGGTGACGACGGGAATGGCGATGGCGTTGGCGATGGGGCTGATGATGGAGATGCGTCCGAAAAAGAGCATGGTCAGCGGGACGAGGCCTGCCGTGACGGCCCACTGTGTGCGTGCGGCGGTGATGAGACTTTGCCGCCATTTCCGCAGGCGGGACGTGTTTTGCATGACGGCATGTGTCCTGCCGACGGTGGCGTACAGGATGATGCCGACGGCTCCGAACGAGAGCCAGAAGCCGGGTTTCATGACGGCTGGCGGATCGGTGAGCAAAACCAGTCCTGCCGCGGCGAGCAGAACGCGGGAAATACGGATCTGGCGTCCGCTCCACAGGGCTGCGGCGACGATGGCGAGCATGCACAGTGTCCGCCTTGCCGGTACGCCGAAGCCTGCCAGCGCCACGTAAACCAGCGCCATGACAAGGCCGGCGATGGCGGCAGCTTTTTGTGCGGGGAGTATCAGCGGCAACGGGATGTTCGTGAAAAAGGAACGTCGCCAAAGCGCACCGGTCAGGATGGCGAATAGTCCCGCCACGAGTGTGATATGCAAGCCCGATATGGCCACGAGATGGGAAATGCCGGTCTGGTTGAACAGTTGCCAGTCGGATCGTGAGATGGCGTTCTGGTCGCCGATGACGAGCGCGATGATGACGCCGGCGTAGGCATGTTCAGGCAATGCGGCGGCGATGCGGGCGCGGATGTGAAAGCGCAGGGCATCGACGACATGCATCGGACTCCATACGAACGGATCGATCAGAATATTGCGTGTCGCCGCTTTTCTGTCGTTGACGACATAGCCGGTTGCGCGGATTTTTCTGGCGAAAAGCTGGTATTCGTAGTCGAAGCCGCCGGGATTGGCATGGCCGTGCGGGCGTTTCAGGCGGACGTCGAGTCGCCATTTCTGTCCCGGAAAGAGTCGGCGCGTATTTTCGCCGCCGGAGGCTTCGGATGTGTTTCGCCAGTGAAGCAAAAGGTTTTCGGGGATGGCGACGGGCTTGTTTTCGCAGAAAGCCTGTTCGGCATGGAATGCGAAGCGTATGCCGTTTTCCGTTATCTGCGGCAGATCGTCGATGGTGCCGACGACGGTGATCGGGCGGTTTTCGAGCGATGACGGCAGGTTTTCCGACAGCGTGATGTGCGCGAGAGTGGATGCCCAGACGATGCCGGCACAACATCCTGCCATGATGCGCACAGGTATGATGGCGGATCTGAAGCGTTGCTTGCGTGCCAAAACGAAGGAAACGGCAAGGAATGCGACAGCAAGCGACGACAGGATCAGCGATACGGTTTTGCCGGGCAAGGCGGCTTGTTGTTGCAGAGCTGCGATGCCGAGGATGAAACCGGTAATGATGCTGTACATTTACGCGGAAAGCCGTTGCGCCAGTTTCGGGATGGCTTTTATGGCGTTTTGCCGGGTGTGTTGCGCCAGTTCACCGGTCGGGATGCCGCGCAATGCGGCAAGGGCTTCCCCGATGCGCGGCAATTCCAGCGGACTGTTTTCCTTGCGGTTTTTCCATGCCGGCGGCAAATCGGGGGAATCGGTTTCGACGACGATGGTGTCGATCGGCAAGGTAGCGACGAGCTGGCGGAGTTGCCGCGCGCGTTCGTGGGTGGCGGTGCCGCAAAAGCTCAGTTTGAAGCCCTGTTCGATGAAGGCTTGCGCCTGTTGCAGGCTGCCGCTGAAGGCGTGGGCGATACCGCTGTGGATGTCATGGCGTCTGAGGTATTTCAGGACGGTATCGACGGCGCGGCGGGTATGCAGCAATACGGGCAAGCCGTGTTTTTTCGCCATCTTCAGCTGTTCGACAAAGAAAAATTCCTGCTTTTCGCGCAAGGGGGGACGTGTCAGTTCGGGAAGGTAAAAATCCAGTCCGATTTCGCCGATCGCCACGAGATGCGGATCGGCAAGGTTTTTTTGCAGCGTTTCGTCGAGTATGCGCAAGTCGCTTTCGTCGCTGCCGGCGACATAGAGCGGATGAATGCCCAGCGCACAGGAACAGTTGGGACAGGCATGCGCCAGTTCGGTCACGCTGGCGAATCCCGGACGGTTGATGGACGGGATGACGATATGGCAAACGCCCGCTTTCGCCGCTTCGGCGGCGATTTGCCGTTCATGGCCCGAAAATTCGGGGGCGTCGAGATGGCAATGCGTATCTATCCACATGGCGGCGACAGGTGACGGGAAACAACAAGGTACTCTACCCTATTCCGTCACTTTTTGCAGGCCTTTTCCGGACATGCGGTAAATCCTGTCGCAGCGGCTGGCCAGTTCGTTGTCATGCGTGACGATGACGAACGCGGTCTTGAGCGTGACGGAAAGTTCCATCATCAGATCGAAAATCTGTTGCGCCGTTTCACGGTCGAGATTGCCCGTCGGTTCGTCGGCCAGTACGCAGCAAGGGTGCGTCACCAGCGCGCGCGCCAGCGCGACCCGTTGCCGCTCGCCGCCCGAGAGTTCGCCCGGAACGTGGATGGCGCGGTTTTCCAGTCCGACACGTGCAAGCATGGCGATGGCTGTCTCATGTGCCTTTTCCCGTTTTTCGCGGCGGATCATCAGCGGCATGGCGACATTGTCCAGCGCTGAAAATTCAGGTAGCAGATGGTGGAATTGATAGACGAAGCCCAGGGCGCGGTTGCGCAGTTCGCCGCGCTGCGTTTCGTTGAGGTCGGCAAGATTATTGCCCAGCAGTGTGACCGAACCGGCTGTCGGGGTATCCAGTCCGCCCAGAAGGTGCAAAAGCGTCGATTTGCCGGAACCGGAAGCGCCGACGATGGCGATGCGTTCTCCTTCGGAGACGGCGAAACGGATGCCGGAGAGGACTTCGACGGTGTAGCTGCCCTGCCGGAAGGTTTTGCACAGTCCTTCGCAGGACAAGACGGGTTCATTCATAGCGCAGTGCCTCCGCCGGGTTGACTTTGGCTGCGCTCCAGCTCGGATACAGCGTAGCCAGAAAGGACAGGACGATGGACGATCCGCCGATGACCAGCACGTCCGTCCAGCGCAAGTCCGATGGCAGCGAACTGATGAGGTAGATGTCCTTGGGCAGGAACTGGAAGCCGAACAGACGTTCGATGAACGGGACGATGACGTCGATGTTGACGGCAACCAGTATGCCGAATCCGGTGCCGATCAGGGTGCCGAAGATACCGGCGATCGCGCCTTGTATCATGAAGATTTTCATGATGGAGCGCGGCGAGGCGCCCAGTGTGCGCAAAATGGCGATGTCGGCCTGTTTTTCCGTGACGGTCATGACCAGTGTCGAGACCAGATTGAAGGTCGCCACGGCGATGATGAGCATGAGGATGATGAACATCATTTTCTTTTCGGTCTGGACGGCGGCGAACCAGTTACGGTTCTGTTTCGACCAGTCGCGGACGATGACGTCATCGCCGGAGAGCATGAGCGAGAGTTCATGTGCTACCTGAGGTGCTTCCTGCATGTCTTTGATTTGTACTCGCAATCCTGTCGGAGATGCTGTGCGGAACATGCGCATGGCGTCTTGCATGTTGACGAACGCGAAAGAGGAATCGAATTCGAAATGCCCTGCTTCGAACACACCGGTGACGGTGAATTGTTTCAGACGCGGCAAGACTCCGGCCGGCGTCACCTGCCCTTGCGGGATGATGACGGTCAGTTTGTCGCCCGGGCCGATACGCAAAACGCGTGCGAGTTCCTTGCCGATGGCGATGTTGAAGGTACCGGGCTGCAAGTCGCCGAGTTTGCCGTAGCGGAACTGCCGGGCGATATCGGACACGTTGGGTTCTTCCGAGGGATCGATGCCGCGCACGATGACGCCGCGCATGAGGTCGTTTCGGGTGACGAGTGCCTGTCCGATCACATAAGGAGCGGTACCGGTCACGTCAGGATGCGCGCGGACATGGGCGGCGGTTTTTTGCCAGTCGGGCAACGAGCCGTAGATATCCTGTACCTCGATATGCGGCAGAACCGAAAGCATCCGGTCCCGCACTTCTTTCTGGAAGCCGTTCATGACGGACAAGACGATGATGAGCGCAGCCACGCCCAGTGCGATACCGGCCATCGAGATGAGCGAGATGAAGGAAATGAAGCGGTTCCGGCCGCTGCGTTTTCCGGAACGGATATAACGCAGACCGACAAGCCACTCGAACGGCAGATTGGAAAACAGTTTCAATGTGAGACTCCCGGCAAGACAGGACAGTTTGCCATATATTCGCCCTGCCGTCACATACAGACGGTATCGTCTTTTGTCGCAACGCATGACATGCGGTTCGGAAACGGTTTTCCCGACGGCAAGACAAGTGCGGTATCCATATGAAAATGAAAAACAAATCGCCACGGATATTCCAGAATGCGTGGAAAAGTGCGAGAATTTTCTTTTTTGGGTGTCCATATCGCCGCATGGGCGGTATGGGTCCGTTTTCATTCTCTCATGACCCGAATCGTCGTCCGTTCCTGCCCTGATCCCGCTTTCCGGCATTTGTGCGATGCCGGCATCCATCCTGTGCTGGCCAGGATTTTCGCTTCGCGCGGCATTACGGAACCGGCACAGCTTGCCACGGGATTGACGGGCATGATTCATCCGGCGCGACTGTACGGTATCGGCAAGGCGGCGGCTTTTCTGGCCGATACCATTGCGGCGGGGAAAAAAATCACCGTGATCGCCGATTACGATTGCGATGGTGCGACGGCCTGTGCGCTGGCGCTTCGGGGTTTGCGGTTGATGGGCGCACGCGCGGATTTCATGGTGCCGAACCGTTTCGACAACGGTTACGGGCTGACGCCGGCCATCGTCGATATGGCGCGGAAAAATCACGGGACGGACGTGCTGGTCACGGTCGATAACGGTATTGCCAGTCTCGATGGTATCGAACGCGCGGTCGCGCTGGGTATGGAAGTGCTGGTGACGGATCACCATTTGCCGGGCGAACGTTTGCCGCAACACTGTATCGTCGTCAATCCGAACCAGCCGGGATGCGCTTTTCCCAGCAAGCATCTGGCGGGGGTCGGCGTCATGTTTTACGTCTTGCTGGCCTTGCGTTCGGAATTGCGCGCGCGTCATGTGTTCGACGAACGCACGCAACCCCGTCTCGATTCCCTGCTGGATCTGGTCGCGCTGGGGACTTTCGCCGATGTCGTGCGACTCGACGCCAACAACCGGATTCTGGTGGCGCAGGGATTGCGCCGCATCCGGAGCGGCAACATGCAGCCCGGTATCGCGGCGCTTTTCCGTGTTTCCGGGCGCGATTACCGCAAGGCTTCCCCTTTCGATCTCGGTTTCGCACTGGGGCCGCGTCTGAATGCGGCGGGACGGCTTTCGGATATGGCGCTGGGGATCGAATGTTTGCTGACCGATGATTTCGATCGCGCGCTTTCGATGGCGGAAGAATTGAACCGGATCAATATCGAACGGCGTGAAATCGAGGCGGACATGCGGATGGATGCACGCGAAAAGATCGCGCACATCCATCCGGAAAACCGTGCGACGATCTGTGTGCAGTCGGCGGACTGGCATCAGGGGATCGTCGGCATTCTGGCTTCGCGTATCAAGGAGAAGCATTTCAGACCGACGATGGCGTTCGCCGTCGGAAAGGATGGCATGCTCAAGGGGTCGGGGCGATCGATTCCGGAATTCCATTTGCGGGATGCTCTCGATCTGGTCGCCAAGCGCCATCCCGGGCTGATCGTGCAGTTCGGCGGGCATGCCATGGCGGCAGGTCTGACGCTGAGACCGGATGGATTCGCCACGTTTTCGGATGCGTTCGAAAATGTGGCGCGCGAATGGCTGACGCAATCGCAGCTGGAGCGTCAGATCGAGACGGACGGTTCGCTTGACGACGACTGTTTCACGTTGCCGTTTATCGACATGCTGGATGCGCAGGTCTGGGGACATGGTTTCCCTCCCCCGCTCTTTTGCGATGCATTCACGGTGCGCAACCAGCGTGTGCTGAAAGAGAAGCACCTGAAATTGCAGCTGGAGCGAAACGGCCGTCATTACAGCGCGATCCGTTTCGGCAATCCCGAACGGCTGCCGGAACGGGTATTGCTTGCATACCGGCTTGATGCCAACGAATACAACGGGCGCACATCCGTGCAGATCATGGTCGAACATGCCGAGCCCTGCCGCGTGTCCGATGAAACAGGTGGTGAAGGCTGACGGAGGTTTGGCGCGGTCATGAAGCCCGCATATGCTCCGTGCGTGCAGAAACCGGACAAAAAACGGCGCCATGCCCATGGCGCCGTTTTGTATTACCGCACGATTTCGTATCGCCGCGACAGGGAGAACCGGAAAGTCAGTCCGGTTTTTTGAATGCGGCTTCCATGGCGTTCATCATCGCAATGCGCAAACCGCCCGCTTCGAGCGCCTTCACGCCGCGGATGGTGATACCGCCCGGAGAGCAGACATCGTCTTTGAGTTTGCCGGGATGGGTTTTGGTGTCGCGCACCATCTTGCCGGCCCCCAGTACGGTCTGGCTGGCCAGTTTGTAGGCGATGTCTCTCGGCAGGCCGTAATAGACGGCGCCGTCCGCCAGCGCCTCGATGACCATGAATATCCAGGCGGGGGCGCATCCGGAGAGCGTGCCGCCGACCGCCATCATTTCGCTGGAAAGTTCCTCGACCTGACCCAGCGAGCCGAACAGGCGGCGGGTGAAGATCAATTCTTTTTGCGACAGATCGTTGGTGGCTTCGATGATGGTCATGCCCTCGCCGACAAGTGCCGGGGTATTGGGCATGATGGCGCAGACGTGCGTCGAGGTATCGAGCAGGCGGCGCAGACGGCTGTATTGCCAACCTGCGGCGATCGAGAGCAGGGTTTTGC
>CAKQQG010000046.1 GCA_934270705.1 uncultured Oxalobacter sp.
GTTTTTTCTTGTGCGGAGCCGGACGGCCGATGTATGGCATCGCACAAGCCGGCGGGTGGAGCCGGAAAGAAAACGCCCTTTTCCGATTTACGGAAAAAGGCGTTTTTCCTTTGGCGGGATCGCCGTTTTCAGCCGAGTGATTTTGCGGCTTCGTCGATGAGCGCGACGATGTCATCGGCGTGCGAGACGATAGAGGCATGGCTGGAATTGAGGGTGACGACTTTTTTCGCCGCCATCCGGTTCGCCAGCCACTGCTGGGTTTCGACGGGAATGATCTTGTCGGCAGACGAAATCTGGTACCAGCACGGCAGTTTTTTCCATGCCGCTTCGCCGGACGGGTTGTTCATGGTGCTGGCATGGATCGGTTGTTGCGTGACGCTCATGACATATGCCTTGTTGTCTGCGACGTCATGGCAATAACTTTCCTTGAACTTGTCGTACTTGATCCAGATGTAGTCGTCCAGCGTTTCGGTGAAATTCATGGCGCTGGGTGACGGATCGCGGTAAGTCAGCACATCGTTGATCGTTTCGCTTTCGTCAAGCGAATAGGCAGCGCAATAGACCAGGCCGGCGACGTTGTCTTCATTGCCGGCGCGGGTAATGACGGCGCCGCCGTAGTCGTGGCCGACAAGCAAAACGGGTTCCGATTGATGGCCGATCATGCGGATGGTGTTGTCGATATCGTCGTCAAGCGATTTGAGCGAATTTTCGACGGCACGCACCTTGTAGCCGCGTGCATAGAGACCGAGAATGACGTTTTCCCAGTGACAGGCGTCGGACCATGCGCCGTGTACGAGAATGATGGTAGGTTTGGTAGCCATAATTTTCCAGTCAAAAAAGAGGTGAAAAGAAGTTTTCTGATACTGCCCTTTCAGCATAGGCATGGCGGTGGCGGACGTAATGACATTCGGCAAAGGATATGCGCAGGCAGGCTTATCCTTCGCCTGCCGTTTGCCTGAAGGTACTTTTTGCCTGTGCGAAAGGGTGTGTCTTGCAGACCAAACCGGTGGCGCGTACCGGTCTGCCGCGGGGTCATGAAACAAACGGCAGTTCGTGGTATCTTTGGAATTTGTGTCGTTTCCGGGTGCTTTTCCTGATGTCCAGTCCGATTGTCCTGCCAAATGACGTGCCGCATCCGGCGCGGCAGTCCGTGTCCGGCGATACGCTGGCCGACAGGCTTGGGCGTCCCCTGCGCGACTTGCGCATTTCCGTCACGGACCGTTGCAATTTCCGTTGCGTCTATTGCATGCCCAAGCAAGTGTTCGGCAAGGATTTCCGTTTCATTCCCCATTCCGGCATGCTTTCCTTTGAAGAAGTCGCCAGACTTTCGCGCCTGTTCGTGTCGATGGGAGTGGAAAAAATCCGGCTGACCGGCGGTGAACCGCTGTTGCGGCGGCATATCGAGCGGCTGGTCGGAATGCTCTCGCAGCTTCAAACACCGGACGGTCGTCCGGTCGATGTGACGCTGACGACGAACGGTTCGTTGCTGGTGAAAAAGGCGCGCGCCCTTTTCGATGCCGGGCTGCGTCGTATTACTGTGTCGCTCGATGCGCTGGATGATGCCGTTTTCATGAAGATGAACGATGTCGGGGTCGGTGTGTCCGATGTCCTGAAAGGAATCGATGCGGCGCTGGCTGCCGGTTTTTCGCCGGTCAAGGTCAATACGGTGGTCAAAAAAGGCATGAACGAGGGGGAGATATTGCCGTTGGCACGGCATTTCCGGAATACGCCGGTCATTGTCCGGTTTATCGAATATATGGATGTCGGTTCTTCAAACGACTGGACGAACCGGCAAGTCGTTCCGGCTTCGGAGATGGTGCAGGCCATTCATGCGGAAATGCCGCTGGAGCCTGTCGAGCCCCATTATCGCGGCGAAACGGCAGCGCGGTGGCGGTATCGTGACGGCAGCGGCGAAATCGGCGTGATCGCCAGTGTCACACAGGCTTTTTGCCGGGATTGCACCCGATTGCGCCTTTCTACGGATGGCAAACTCTACAAATGCCTATTCGCAACGGAAGGTTTCGATCTGGGAAGTCTGCTCAGGGGCGGCGCTTCGGATACGGAACTGGTTGCGGCGATGGCGGCGTTGTGGCGCCAGCGTGACGATCGTTATTCCGAATTGCGCGGACTGGGATCGCCGCCGGTCACTGAACGGAAAATCGAAATGTCCTATATTGGAGGATAGTGATGGTCTGGATGCTTTCGGGATTGACGGATATTCCCGATTCGTGCCTGTATGACGATGTGACCGGTGTCATTCTCGCCGGCGGTCAGGGCAAGAGAATGGGGTTGGCGGACAAGGGGTTGCAGCTTCTGGACGGCAAGCCGCTTGTCGCCCATGTGATCGACAGGCTGCGTCCCCAGGTCAGTACCCTGATCGTCAATGCCAACCGGAACCAGTCGGCTTATGCCGCATTCGGTTATCCGGTCTGTTCCGATGAACCGCTGGACTGGTCAGGCCCGCTGGCGGGTTTTCTGACAGGATTGCGCCATTGCAAGACGCTGTATCTGGTGACCGCGCCGTGCGACGCGCCTTTTTTGCCATTGCGGCTTGTCGAGGATTTGCATCGTTCGCTGGAAGAAAAACAGGCCGATCTGGCGGTGGCGGTCTCCAAAGATGAGGAATATTGCCGGGTGCAGCCGGCGTTTTGTCTGATGAAAGCCTCACTTGCGCCGCATCTGGAAAGTTTTCTGGCGGGCGGCGGTCGCAGGATCGAACAGTGGTATGCGACATTGAAGGTGGCGACCGCCTGTTTCAACGAGCGGCACGGTTTCGAAAATATCAATACACCGGACGAACTGGCGCGTTTGCAGGGAATGTCCGGTAAAAAACAGGATGGTACGGTATGAGCGGATCTCCGATGACGATGGCGGAACTGACGGCGTCTCTGCCCTCTTACAATCCCGATGCGATTTCCGTGAAGATGGCGCATGATCTGATCACGGGTTTCGTCACACCGGTAACCGGTACCGAGCGACTGCCGTTGCGGTATGCGCTGGGACGGGTGCTTGCGGAAGATGTCGTTTCTCCGGTCTCGGTGCCGGGGTTCGACAATGCGGCGATGGACGGTTTCGCATTTTGCGCACAGGATGCGGATTTGTCGGCGCCGCTTGCGCTGGAAGTGGCCGGCTATGCCTATGCGGGGCATCCTTATCGCGGGGATGTCGGTGACGGTGAATGTATCCGGATCATGACGGGGGCGCCTGTTCCGGCAGGATGCGATACGGTGGTGCAACAGGAACATGTCGAGATGGCGGATGATGAATCGCATCTGGTCATTCCCGCGGGTACGGTGACGCGCGGCGACAATATCCGCAAGGCGGGTGAAAATCTGCGCGAAGGGGCGACGTTTCTCGCCGAAGGGACGGTTTTGCGCCCTGCCCATCTGGGTTTGCTGGCTTCGGCGGGGTGGCCGGATGTGTCGGTGCGCAGAAAAGTCCGGGTCGCTCTTTTTTCGACGGGTGACGAATTGCGCACTGCCGGGATGGAACTGGACGCCGGCGCGGTGTACGACAGCAACCGCACGGTGCTGGCCGGGCTGATGGAACGTCTCGGTTGCGAAGTGCTGGATATGGGAATCGTCGGCGACGATCCGGCGGAACTGGAAACGGCACTGCAAAACGCCTGCCGCAATGCCGATGCCATCGTGACGTCGGGCGGCGTGTCGGTCGGCGCCGCCGATTATACGAAACAGGTCATGGCAGCGATGGGCGATGTGGTTTTCTGGTCGATCAGGATGCGTCCCGGTCGTCCGATGGCGTTCGGCAGGATTCATGCCGGCGGCGATCATGCCTGTCTGTTCGGCTTGCCGGGCAATCCGGTGGCGGTGATGGTATCTTTCTACTTTTTCGTACGCGATGCACTCATGCATATGATGGGCGCCCTGCCCGCTCCGCCGCTGACGGTCAGGGCGCAGGCGGCGACGAATTTTTCCAAGCGTGCCGGCAGAACCGAGTTCCAGCGCGGCGTGTTGAGCCAGAACGCCGACGGCAGTCTGACGGTCAGGACGACCGGCGAACAGGGGTCGGGGATATTGCGCTCCATGACCGAGGCGAACGCCTTTGTCGTGTTGCCGGAGGAAGGCGGCGCCGTTCGTGCCGGAGAATGGGTCGATGTCGTTTTGCTTGAGGGACTGGTTTGACCGGTCCGGCGGCCGGCGGTTCGGGGGGATGCATGTTCAGTATAGGATGCCATTTGTCGGTTTCGAAGGGAATGTACCGGATGGGACAGGATGCGTTGTCAATCGGCGCGACGACGTTCCAGTTTTTCACGCGCAATCCCCGCGGCGGTTCCGCCCGCGCGCTCGATCCCGATGATGTTGCCGCATTGCGCACGCTCATGGCGGAAAACGGTTTCGCTCCGGTCATCGCGCATGCGCCCTATACCCTCAATCCCTGTGCGAAAGACGAACGCTTGCGGGAATACGCCTATACGGTGATGTGCGACGACCTGAAAAGGCTCTCGCTCATGCCGGGTACGCTGTACAACTTCCATCCCGGCAGTCATGTCGGTCAGGGTGTCGAGGAAGGTATCGCGCTGACGGCCGCCCTGCTCGGCCGGGTGCTGGAGACGGAACCGGAAACGATGATTCTTCTCGAGACGATGTCGGGACGCGGTAGCGAAATCGGCGGACGTTTCGAGGAAATCCGCGATATTCTGGATTCGTGCGGCAACCATCCGAAAACAGGCGTTTGTCTGGATACCTGCCATGTCTGGGCGGCGGGATACGATATCGTCGAACGGCTCGATGACGTGCTGGAAACTTTCGACAAGGTCATCGGGCTTTCGCGCCTGCATGCCGTTCATCTCAACGACAGCATGACGCCTTTTGGCAGTCGCAAGGACCGTCATGCGAAAATCGGGGAAGGCACGATCGGTCTGGAAGCGCTGGTGCGGCTGGTGAACCATTCGTGCTTGCGCCATTTGCCGTTTTGTCTGGAAACGCCCAACGAATTGCCGGGCTATGCCGATGAAATCGCCATGCTCAAGGCACGTTTCCAGTCGTCATGACCGGCTTTTGAGCTGTGCGCGCAAATTGGCGATGCTGTAATAGCGCGCGTCGATGATGTCGTCGTCGATACCGGCGTTTTTCATCCGATCTTCCAGGGTCGCAAGTTTTTCGATGAAATTCCGGATGCCGTTTTCGAAGTATTCCCGTTCGTCGTCCGGGATGGCGATCCGGCGGATGATTTCTCCCCAATCGTCGAGAATTTCCCCTCTTTCATCGACCCATTCCAGCGAGCGTGCGATGTCGTCGGTCATGAGATGGGATGGCGAAAAATCGTAAATCGGGGCCAGTCCGGTCTGTCCGCCCGATGTCAGGATCGCGGTATTGTGCGGATGGTTGTCCGTGTTGCCCAGCGCGACATTGAGCATGTCGCGTTTGACGTATTCCAGTGTGGCGCTTGCCGGTGCGCTTGTGAAATGACGCAGTGTATCGAGTACGCTGTTCTGGCTCGGCATGGCGGTTTCATCGGTTATGTCGCATAGCGATACCAGACTTTCCATCGCGTGGCGGATGACGCGGTTTCCGGAAACCGCGCGGTCGAAACGCGGGATGAACAGCATGTCGCTTTGCCATGTCGGCAAACGGGAAACGGCGATGCCCATTTCATGCGCCACACGGAAATATCCCGCTTCGTTTTCCAATACTTTCCAGTCGGCCAGATTGCGTCCTGACGAGAGTTTCAGCAGAAAGTGGCCGGCGGCCCGTTCGTCCGGCAGCGCGGCATCGGCATACCACAGGCCGTTTTTGTCCTGTGTCATCAGGAATTTGGGCGTTTTGCCCTGAAGACTGGTCGTTCCGGCCGACAGCATGCCGTGTTCTTCGAGATATTCGACGAAATCTTCGTTGCGCTCCAGTATTTCCTTAATCGTAAAACCGCGCTTGAACCATGCCGGCGAACGGCTCTCGATGTGCCGGGTATAGGCTGCATAGGCTTCGGCGATACGCAGGTTGCCGACGGGATTGATGGCGCCGAGCAGCATGATTTGCCAGTCGATGGCGGCGGTATCGGGCAAGTGGTGTTCATATAACAGGTAATCGCGCCCTTCTCCGTCAGGAATCAGGTCGAACAAAAACGACGGCCAGTGCGGCAACAGGTAAGGTTCGGGGCGGACGGGATAATGACGCGAGACGGGAAGCGCCCCCGTTTTGATGTAGTCGGGAAAATACGTGAGCTTCGATGGCGATGTTTTGCCCTTTTCCGGCGCGTCCGTTTCGACCAGACAGCAGGGTTGCCAGCGATCTTGCCAGAATATTTCGATTGTGCAATGCATGTCCGCTCCTGATGGCGCAATGCTTTTATCTTAACATCATCGTTTGCCGACAGGCAGGCATTATGTCGCCTGCCGGAGAGGCACCGATGCTTGCGGGTGTATCCGGCAGGATTTGCATTTTTTATGAAATTACATGATAAATACGTTTCAATATATTGATAAAAATGGATATTTTCAAATAAATTGCGGAGAGCTTGAAGGATGGAATCTTGTGATCCGGGCGATGACGTCACAAGAAGAGAGATCGTGCGCAAGGCATTGAAGACACAACGCCGGGACATGTGTGCCGTACGGTTTTTCGATTCGCTTGTGAATGATGGTGAAAACGGTGTCGCCTGCGAGATGAAAAGGGTTACGTTATAATGCAAACACGGCCCCCGCCATATCCGCTGGACAGAATCCGGAAAACGGGCTGCCGGCAAAAGCCGGCGACCCGTTTTGACACAGCTTTGATGGGAAGTCAGAAGTTGTGGGTAATACCGATCTGGACACCGGTGACGGAATCGTCAGCAACCCCATTGCTGTTGTAGATTTCGCCGACCGATTCGTTGTCGCTGTCGGTATAGGCCGCCATGGCATACAGGGAAGTCCGTCTGGAAAGGTCATAGGTATATCCGACAGCATACTTGTTGACCTTGCCGTCATAATCCCCGTGGCTTTCGATCTCGCCACGGTTGTACGAGAATTTGACGGTATGCGGACCGGTGTGGTATTGCAGACCGATCAGCCAGTCTTTCTGGCCGGTTTCCATGCCGTAATTGTCCATCAGGATGCCGGCGGCGGCCCGTTTGACCCTTGTGTCCTGATAACCCGCGGATACCGTGAAGCCTCCGTACGTATAAGCACCGCCGATATTCCAGAGCCAGGAATTGTCCGAGTCGGCCAGCCTGTCATAGTTGGCGGTCAGCATCAGCGCACCGCCATCGTATTTCATGCCGATACCGAAGCCGTCGTTTCCGTTGTTGCGGTATTGGTTCTGGCTGCCGCGTGTATCCTGTCCGAGTGTATAACTCAGATTGATGCCGAAGCCTGCCCATGTCGGGCTGTCGTAGCGGACGGTATTGGCCAGCTGTTCGGAACGCAGAATATTGTATCCGACCAGTGCCGAACCGACGCCGGTCACGGCAAACGGATCGATATCGTCGAAGTTTTCGATGGCGATGTCATTGACACGGCCCAGACGGATGGTCCCCATATTTTCGCTTTGCAAGCCCACATTGGCAGCGCCTTGCCAGTCTGCGCCGTTTTTTCCGTCAGGGTCGGTCCCTTGCAGAATATCCAGCGCATTGCCGCCGGAAAATTTCATACCGTCGTTCAGGTTGAAGCGGCGTTCAAGCTGGAATGTCGCTTTCATGCCGGAACCCAGTTCTTCGGTGCCGCGAAAGCCGATCATACTGTCTTCGTTGCCTCCCATTCGAACATCCGAACCGCTTTCCCTGATGAAACCGGTATCGACCATACCGTAGATGGTCACGCCGGTCTGCGCATGCACCGTACCGGCGATTCCTGTCGCCAGTAAGAATGCGAGTAATGTTTTATTCATAACGGATAAATCCTTAAACTGATTGTTAAAGAACCGTTGCTCGCATGCGCATGCTGGAGGCCATTATAGAGACAAAATCTCTAAATAAAAACAATTATCATTAAACGATGTTAATGACAATTGTTCTCAAACAACAATTTGACAGGTAAAATAAATTCGGGGATTTTCGGGCCGTGTTGCCGTTTTGTTCGACGTACGGACGTTCTGATGGTGAATCGGACAGAGGATGTGACGGCAGGAATGGTGAGAAATGACGGGAGAAATGACGGTTGCGTGAAGACCGGTGCAGTCCGGTGGAGTGTAGCGGTTGTTTGTGAAAAATCGCCCGGCTACCCTGCCCCTCTTGTGTGGCAAGGAGGCAGGAAACGCCGGTTTGATGCGCTGGTGTCAGAGGATATGTGCCGATGGCGATGCGGATCGTCGCCAGTTTTCGATGGCTTGCGGCGTCAGGGTGTGGCTTGCGAGTTCCTGCCACATTTCGCCGATGGTTTTCCATTGGCTGTGTTGCATGGCGAGTTCGGAAGCATGGGTCGCCATGGAGCAGCTGCCGGTCATTCTGGCCATTTCATCGAGTTCGGCTTTTTCTTTTTCCCAGCCGCTGTTTGCCTGATTTTTTTCGTTGACGATATGGTCGATGAGCGTTTTCAGGCACAAGATCAGTCCGTATTCCTCGCGGTGGCCTTTTTTGCGGATGCCGTCGAGTTGCGCGGAAAAATCATCGAGAAATTTGCGATGGTACGGATTGACTTCCATACCCGGCAACAGCGCGGCGATTTCCGATGCCAGATCCTGCCGGTATTTGAGTGGCAGCCGGGTGAACCATTCGTTGAAACTGTCGTAAGGTGTGGTCATGAAATGCCTTCTGGTATTGGGCGTGTTGAGCGGGAAACCGGTATATGCCGGCATGTGCGCCATGATACCGGAAAGAACGGCTGACTGTCTCCCGTTTGCGGTGTTTTTCGTATCCTGCCGTGGAAAGTTGTGCCGTTCTTCCGGCTTTCGACTGTCTGTCAGACGAGCGGTGAATACCGGACGATGCGGTTGTAGCTTTCGATGGCGTCGCTGTACCGTTTCATCATCCGGTTGAATGATTTGGCTTTTCTGTCGGTTTTCATGTCGCGGTAACAGGCGATCATCCGGATGATGTTTTCACGGATGGTGTCCAGTCCGCCGTCCTTGTCACGCTTCGGATAGGCGTTGTCCAGAATGGTGTGTTGTGTTTTTAGTGCCGTTTCCATTTGGGCAACGATTGTGTCGCAGGGTGTGCAGCTTGCCTTCATGGCGATGGTTTGCTGCGGCTGGTTGAGCTGTGTCACCAGTTCCTGCGCAAGCAACAGCGCGGTTTCGGTATGGTATCCGATCATGCTTTTGCTGGCGCGGTAGGCGGCGATCCGTTTTTCCGTTTCCGTTTTTTGCATGCCGAACAGGATGGCGCCGAGCCGGTTCATGGCGCCGATCATGTTTTCGTAGTCTTTTTGCAGAACCGGAAAGATTTTTTTCGCGCCTGCCAGATCGTCGCGGCGGTACATCTGGTTGCGGAAGTACGGCAGGCTGGTTTGTTCGTCGGTACGGAGTTTTTCGCCTGCCGTGATGGCTGCCGCGATGGCTTCATCGAGTTCCGGCATGGACGTATCGGCACTTGTCTGGCATTTTTTCAGCAGGATCAGGCCTTTGGGCAAGCCATCGACGACGGGAAAGGAAATGGTATCGGTCGATTGAGCCTTGAAGGTATGGTTTTTCAGCGTATAAAAGGATGGCCACAGGCTCCAGGAACCGATCATGATGCTGTTGTATGCAGTGATGCAGTTGTTGAGTTTTTCCGTCCGGGCGGTATCGTCCCTGTTGACCAGTTTGAGTGCGCCGGTGGCGGATTCCGGCAATGCGCCGTCGGCTTCTTTCTGGAGTCGGTTCTGGTTGACGGCTTCGACGACGGTCGGTATGGCATAGTAGCATCCGGACAAGACCAGCGGCACGGCGGCCAGCATGGCGAGCCGGATAAGAACGGGATGCTTCATGGCGGCATTTGATGGAGAGGACTGGGTTAAGATAACCGAATTGGACCGATTATGCCAGCCATGTCGGGCCGTTGCGACAGGGAATTTTTGCCGGATGTGCCGGCTGTCAGCCCGACAGACGCGTTCCCCGTTCGTTCGCAACCAGTGCATCGTTGAATTTTTTGTGCATGCTGGCCAGATCGGCGGTTTTCTTGTGCTGGCGAAGGTCGCGGTAACTGCCGACAAGACTGGTCAGGATCCGGTGAACCGAGAGCGAGGCGGCGGTATTCCTGCCGGCTGACGCCTTCACGTCTTCGTAGGCCTTGCGTTGCGCTGCCAGTGAAGTTTCAAGCCTGCGTACAAGCTGGTTGCCCTTTTCATACAGCGTGGCACTGTCCAGAGGTTCGTCCGATTCGGCAAACAGAGCCAGCAAATCCTGTGCGTTCTGGATGCTTTCTTCGGTGTAGTATCCCAACCAGTCGCCTTTTTCACGGAAAAAGTCCATCCGTCTGACGGATTCTTCCTTGCGGTACTGAAACAGCAGGGTCTCGATTTTCGCCATGTGGGAGAACATGGTTTCATAGTCGTTCTGGATGGCGTTGTACGAAGCTCTGGCTTTGGCAAGATGGTCTTTGCCGTATTCGCGGTTGCGGAAATACGGTTCCAGTTCCTGTTCGTCCTGACGCAACTTGTTTCCTGCCAGCCACGCATTGCGTACGGCCTCGTCCAGATCGCCCAGGTTTTCATCCTCGATGGCCAGTCCCTGTCCGAAAAGTTCCAGTCCGCGGTGCAGGGAACGGGATGTCGAGAAGCGGATGTCGTCGGCGGATTTCGCTTTTCTGACAAGATGGAAAGTGTTGTATGCCGGCTGGAGGCTGTCCGGACCGTTCATCAGCAGATAATAGGCCCGGGTATAAAGGTCGAGTTTTTTCGAAAAAGCGTTTTCCGGTTTCGTGGCGGAGGCCGTACGGGCGACGTCCTGCGTGACGGCAGGTTTTTCGGATGTCTGGTTGCATCCGGCCAGTCCGGCGGCAGCCAGCAGAACAGGCAAGGCAATGACGACGAATTTCATGAAAGTCAAAATACGAATCGGCAATGGCGACAGCATGTTTTTCCGCAATCATGCGGATACCGGACTGACGGGATGCCACATGCCGGTCACGTCCCGATTGCCGGTGTACGATTCCGGTATCCGGTTCATGCCGCAATATGGCGCATGCTGTTCTGTGGCAAACCATCAGAGGGGCATGTCGCGGAAAACGGCAAATGAACGGAAACCGCATAAAAAAGGGTAACTTCCGTTACCCTTTCAGGTTCTGTCCGGTTTTGCAGGGATGACTTGCACCATGCTCGCGGTACGGACGCCGCGGGTTCATTTTCCCAGACGTTTGTCGAGTTCGCCGCTTTCGGCCATATCGAGCAATTCGGGGAGACCGCCGACATGGTCATATCCGATGAAAATCTGCGGCAATGTATGGCAGCCGGAACGTGCCCACATTTCGACAGCGAGATTCATATCGACGCCGACGACGATTTTCTTGAAAGGAATACCTCTGGATTCCAGAAACTGACAGGCCAGATCACAGGCCTTGTGACCTTCCACGACGTACATTTCGATTTCGTTTTTCATCTTCATCCTTGGGTGCGTTAAGGTGGAACAGGACAATGTCTGTCATGTATCGATTGCCGCTTATTATATACCGAGTTGCCGGAGCGTTTTTTCCGCAAGACAATATTTTTTCGAAGGAAAATCATCCTGCGGCGCAATGCGGTCGTCTGTCGTGCGACTCTCCGGAAAAAGAAAAAGGGGACTACGTAAAACGTAGCCCCCGTATTCTGGCTCCTCGACCTGGGCTCGAACCAGGGACCTGCGGATTAACAGTCCGTCGCTCTACCGACTGAGCTATCGAGGAATTGAGAAAAAGATTTTATTCAATTCATTTGACGTTGTCAAGCTTTTTTTGATTTCCCTTTCGGGAAACAGTGTCTTGACTGCGTCAAGTCGATTTTTGAATTATAGCC
>CAKQQG010000047.1 GCA_934270705.1 uncultured Oxalobacter sp.
CTGCATCGCGTGACTGTTGTTACTTTGCCAACGCCTTGCCGGCGAGAATGCGCCGTTATGGGTGGATACGTGCCAAAATGGACTTCATGCGATACAAGACGGTGCGAAAAACATGACGAAACGCGCTCAATGGAATATAGTGTCCGTTTCAGAAACAATCATTGTTCCGGTAATAAGCCATGAATTTCGATGTCGTTATCGTCGGCAGCGGACTGGCAGGATTGTCCGTTGCCTTGCGTCTTCCAGAAACGTATAAAATCGCACTGATCTGCAAACGCACTTTATGGGAAAGTGCGAGCAATTTCGCCCAGGGCGGGATCGCCGCCGTACTCGATCCGGCACTGGACAGTATCGAAAAGCATGTCAAGGATACCCTGACGGCGGGCGCCGGACTGTGCGATGAGGTCGCCACGCGATTCATCGTCGAACACGGCCGGGAAGCGATCGACTGGCTGATCGATCAGGGCGTCCCCTTTTCCAGGGACAAGTCCACACAGACGGGTTATCATCTGACCCGCGAAGGCGGCCACAGCGAACGGCGGATCATCCATGCCGCCGACGCCACCGGTCATGTCGTCCAGCAGACACTGGAAAAAATCATCCGCAACCGTCCGAACATCCATCTTTTCGAGAATCATTTCGCGGTGGATCTGATCACATCGGAAAAACTCTCGGAAAGCAGCCAGCCTGTCGAATGTTACGGGCTTTATGTCCTGAACGAGGAAGAAGGCAAGGTACATACCTTCGCGGCACGCCATACTGTGCTGGCGACTGGCGGTGCGGGAAAAGTCTATCTTTATACGACCAATCCGGACACCTCGACAGGCGACGGTGTGGCGATGGCATGGCGCGCGGGTTGCCGGGTTTCCAATATGGAATTCGTGCAGTTCCACCCGACCTGTCTGTATCATCCGTATGCCAAGTCGTTCCTGATTTCCGAATCGGTGCGCGGCGAAGGCGGTCTGTTGAAACTGCCGCCGGATGCGGGAGCCGATGCGGGCATGCGTTTCATGCCGGAACATGATCCGCGCGCCGAACTCGCGCCGCGCGATATCGTGGCGCGCTCCATCGACTTCGAGATGAAAAAACGCGGTCTGGACTATGTCCATCTCGATATCAGCCACCAGAGTCCGGAATTTCTCAAGGAACATTTCCCGACGATTTATGCACGTTGCATGGAGCTGGGCATCGATATCACGAAAGAGCCGATTCCTGTCGTTCCGGCGACGCATTTCACCTGCGGCGGCGTCGTTACCGATACGCTGGGACGTACGGATATCAGGAATCTTTACGCCGTCGGCGAAACGGCCTGCACCGGACTGCACGGCGCGAACCGGCTCGCAAGCAACTCCCTGCTGGAATGTCTGGTCATCGGCAAGATGGCGGCGGAACATATCGCCAGCCTGCCCCGGGAACCGTTCCACCAGTTGCCGCAATGGGACGAAAGCCGGGTATCGAACGCCAACGAGGAAGTCGTCATTTCGCACAACTGGGATGAATTGCGCCGTTTCATGTGGAATTATGTCGGCATCGTCAGGACGACGAAGCGGCTGGAACGGGCGCAGCGCCGGATTCATCTGTTGCGTGAGGAAATCGACGAGTATTACGCCAATTTCATCATCAGCAACAATTTGCTGGAATTGCGCAATCTGGTCGATGTCGCCTCGATGATCGTGGAAAGCGCCTTGCTGCGCAAGGAAAGCCGCGGGCTGCACTTCAATTCGGACTATCCGGCGACCTTCCCGAAAGCCATGCCGACTGTTTTGACGCCATTCAGGAAACGCCCCTCCGCCACTACGGTCTGATCTGCGTCAAAAGGGAAATTTCGGCAGGACGTTCTTGCGTTTTGCCAGCGCTGCTTCTTTTTTGATACGGTATTCCAGACCCTTGGCGATGTCCGTATTCTTGTTTTCCCTGGCGAAGTCCATGGCTGTGTAGCCGCGCTGGTTTTTCAGTGTGGCGTCCGCGCCGTTGTCGTGCAGCAGCTTGACGGTATAGATATGCCCTCCCCGGGCGGCCATCATGATCGGTGTGGTGGCGTTGGGCGATACGGCGTCGATGAAAGCATCCTTGTCGAGCAGCATCTGGACGATGCGGTTATTGCCGTTCGCGGCGGCATAATGCAGCGGCGCCCAGCCGTTCTTGTTGACTTTCGCCCCCTTGTCCAGAAGGGCCTTGACGGCCTTTTCGTTGCCGTTGTAACACGCGATCATCAGGGCATTGTCGCCGTTTCGCGCTTCCGCGTCGATACGGGTTCTGCGGTCGGCGAGCAAGACCTCCATGACATCCATCGCGTTTTCACGCATGGCCAGAATGAGTCCCGTATCCCCTCTTTCCGGTTCGGCAGTGTTGGGGTCGAACCCGCGTCTGAGCAAGTCCCTGACCTTTCCGGGCTGGTCGTTTTTGACGGCGATGAACCAGTCTTCGAGCGATCCTGCGTGCGATGTCGTCATGCAACACCACATGAGCAGAAAACACAGGAAGAAACGGAAGGCAAATCGGCGCAGTGTCATGGATGTCGTCATGGCGGGAAAATTGAAAGTTCGATTGTCGCGTATTATGCGGTAAATTTCATCGTCCCCGAAATGCGATGCATCATTCCTGCAACGGATGGCCGGTTTGCCGGGTGCCGGCGGTTTGTCCTTGCCGCGCCTGCCGCTTTCCGCGCAATGCCTTTTTATCCCGTCCGCGATCGCCGGCGGGAAACAGGATATTCCGGTGCCGGATAAATCGCCGGATAATGATGAATATATTTACATGTAAATCATCATGGACGGTTTTTTTTGATCGGGAATGATTGCATTGCCAATGGTGAAAAATGTTTGCTGACAGTGAACCCGATTATTTTTCTGTAAATGGAATCAATCAGGAATGCGGTAATGGAAATAATCGGGATTTACGATGTATTTGAAAAGTTTTTTAAGGAAAATAAAAAAACGGAAAATCGTCTTTTTCAGAAAAGACATGTCTGTTTTTACATATATCCGGAAATGGATAATATGTGGTTTTTTACATGGATATTCCGTTTCGGATTATTTCATGTAATTGGAAACAAGAGCGGGGAAGAAAGGGAAACGCTGTTCGAAGCGTTTGCAAGATACTGATTTGAAAGGATTTTTACGGCAGAAACAAAAACGGAGATTGCATGTGCAATCTCCTTCCCTGATATGGCATGATGATCAGACTGCCTGAACCCACAGAGTGGTGATAACGACACCGGCGATTACGATGAACAGGGTTCTCAGAATCATGGAAGAGTTTTTCATGATAAATTCCTTACAATTCTCTGGTTAGTTGGTGATGAAATGCACCTCTTTTACATTGCCTTCCGGCTTGAAGTATCGTTGGTGCTCACGTTGAAAACAATTCTACTCCCCTTTTTTCAAAAGGGGTAGTTTTTTTTCAAATATCGTTCAAAAAAACCGAAAAACCGGTTTGATATGAAAAACCGGTTTTTTATGCAAGGATGTTTCAAGGTGTTTTTTCAGTCCTTGACGGTTGTATTTTCCAGACCGAAAAGCCTGAAATAGTTTTCGGATGTGTGTCGTGCGATACGTTCGACTGACATGCCCTTGACCATGGCGAGCTGTTTGGCGACTTCGGTGACGAATGCCGGTTCGTTGGTCTTGCCGCGGTACGGTTGCGGCGTCAGCCATGGACAATCGGTTTCGATCAGGATGCGGTCCAGCGGAATCAGGCGGGCGAGCGAGCGCAGGTTTTTGGATGCCGGATAGGTCAGCACACCTGAAAAGGAAATGTAAAAGCCCATGTCCAGCGCGGCTTTCGCAATCGGCATGGTTTCGGAAAAACAGTGCATGATGCCGCCGAAACCGCCCTTGTCCAGTCCGGCCCCTTCTTCCTGAAGTACCTGGATGGTATCTTCCGCCGCCTGCCGGGTATGGATGACCAGCGGTTTGCCGACCTTTCTCGAGGCGCGGATTTGTGCACGGAAACGGTCCCATTGCCATTTCTGGCGGGGTTTGACGCGATAGTAGTCCAGTCCGGTTTCGCCGATGGCGACGACTTTCGGGTGACGTGCCAGTTCCACCAGTTCGTCGATATCGATTTCACCGACATCCTTCGGGTCCGGATTGGGATGAACCCCGACGGTCGCGTGGATGTTGTCGTGCTTTTCCGCCAGCGCCAGCGCGGCCGGAAAGTCCGCAAGGCTGATGGTAACACACAGGGCATGGCTGACCTTGTTTTCGGCCATGTTGCGCAATACTTCGTCCTGGCGTTTGGCCAGTTCCCGCAGATGGATGTGGCAATGTGAATCGACGTACATAATCGGACAAATCGGATTGGGTTGGAAGCAGGCCGGTATTTTACAGAAATTCACCGCTTACGGCGAAAAAATCTTCCGGTAGTCAAGCAGCATATCCTCGATCGCCAGACGGGCCACCAGCGGATGGTCGGCCACCCGTTTGCGTTCTCCGCTTTCGCGGATGGTTTCGGCAAGTTGCAGGCTGTCGGCGCGGGCGGCCGCTTTTTCCAGTTGCTGGCGGTATGCGGGATAATAACGGATATGCCCTGCGCCACGCAGCAAGAGCATGTCGCACAGCCAGCGCTGGTACCAGGTGAGAATGTCGCCCATCGGGACTTTCTGGAGTTTTTCCGCGGCGGCAAGCAGCGCTGCATCGTCCGGCATGGACAGGGTATTGAGCAAAATCGTCATTTCCTCGCGTTCGCCCTGCTGTGCCTGGATCAGCGCCTGGACAGGTGCGCCGCCTTCCTGTGCCAGCCAGTTTTCCGCGTTTGCGATGCCCTGTCGCGTCAGCCAGTCGCATGCCAGATCGTGGTCGGGCATGGAAAAAGCCACCTTGAAGCAGCGCGACATGATTGTCGGCAACAGGGCGTCCGGATGATGCGCAAGCAAAATGAAGAGCGTTTGCGGTGGGGGTTCTTCCAGCATTTTCAACAGTGCGTTCGAGGATTCGGACGTCATGGCTTCCGCCGGATAGATGAACACGATGCGCCGCCCGCCGCGGTGGGTGGAAATATTGATGAAATCCGCCAGCGCACGGATACGGTCGATCCCGATTTTGCGGGACGGTTCACGCGAGCTTTTCGCCGAAGATGTTTCTGTTTCGGCGGATGCTGCAAAATCCCCTGAGGGTTCGATACCGCGTGCGATTTCCAGCGCTTCTGGCATTACCGCGCGATAGTCGGGGTGAGTTCGCAAATCGAACCAGTGGCAGGATTCGCAGGCATTGCAGGGGTCGCCGTTTTCCGGACGGTTTTCGCACAGCAAGGCTTTGGCGAACGTTTCGGCGAAGGTGTCGATGCCGGTGCCTGACGGACCGTAAAACAACAGCGCGTGCGGCAGTTTCGGTTCGGTCCGTTTGATGAACCGCCATTTTTCAAGATGCCATGGATAAACGGTATTTTCCGTATTTTCAGTAGGTTGCGCCATTGTCTTGATATTTTGCTTTTATTTTGTAGCCATGTCTGTCGATGTCATCGTGTCGATCAGTGTGCGGATCGTATCGCGGATTTCGGCGATCGGACGGGAGCTGTCGATGATCCGGAAACGCTGCGGAAAGGCCCCGGCACGATTCAGGTAGGCTTGCCGCACCCGATTGAAAAAGACGGCTTTTTCCCGTTCGAACTTGTCGGGGGATCGCACGGCGGCAAGGCGTTCGGCGGCGGTTTCTGGAGACACGTCGAACAGCAGGGTCATATCCGGCTGCAAGTGCGGATGCACCCAGCGTTCCAGCGCTTCGAG
The DNA here is from genome assembly GCA_934270705.1 of uncultured Oxalobacter sp. Classification (GTDB taxonomy): domain Bacteria; phylum Pseudomonadota; class Gammaproteobacteria; order Burkholderiales; family Burkholderiaceae_D; genus Oxalobacter. The sequence goes on from CAKQQG010000047.1 coordinate 5,726, forward strand.
TCTGGCGACATCGAGCATGCGTCCCCCGCCCTGATAGGCGAAAGAAGCGTCGGTGAAACGGTCTGAGAGCACCCAGTCGCCACGACGCAATGCCGGTTCGATGACTTGTGCGATGTGCTCGCGTCTGGCGGCGAACATCAGCAGCGCTTCCGTTTCGGCGTGCATGGGCGTATGCAGCAGCAATTCGCGCAGTTTTTCGCCCAGCGGCGTGCCGCCCGGTTCCCGGGTGACGACGACGGTAAGATTGCGTTCGCGCAAGAGTCCGGCGACATAGTCGATATGGGTCGATTTGCCTGCGCCGTCGATTCCCTCGAATGTCAGAAAACGGCCTTTGTATGAATGCTGTGCGTTCGGATTCATCGGATATATTTGTCAACTGCCCGGTTGTGTTCGTCAAGACTCCGGGAAAAATGGCTGGTGCCGTCTCCGCGTGCGACGAAGTACAGCGCGTCGGTTTCCGCCGGATAGAAAGCGGCTTCCAGCGATTCGCTGCCCGGCAATGCGATCGGTGTCGGGGGCAATCCGTACCGGGTATAGGTATTGTAGGGTGTATCGGTTCGCAAGTCGATTTTGCGGATTCTTCCCTTGTACCGTTCTCCCATGCCGTAGATCACGGTCGGATCGGTCTGGAGTTTCATGCCGATTTTCAGACGGTTGGCGAATACGCCGGAAATCATGTCGCGGTCGCCCGGATGGCCGGTTTCCTTTTCGATGATCGAGGCCATGATCAGGGCTTCGTAAGGTGTCTTGTAGGGCAATGCCGGATCGCGGTTTTCCCAGAGAGCATCAAGCCGCATCATCATGGCCTGATAGGCTTGCCGGTATATCTCTGTGTCTTCGGCACCGCGGCGGAACAGATACGTGTCCGGGAAGAACAGCCCTTCGCCTGCGCGGTAGTCGATACCGAGTTTTTTCAGGAGTTCGCGTTCGGACAATGTCGCCGTTTCGTGTTTCAGGGCGGGATGCCTGGCGATGGCGTTCCGCATCTGCCGGAAGTTCCAGCCTTCGATGATGGTCAGGGACTCCATGGCGAAGATCCCTTTGGTGATTTTTTCCAGCAGTCTGGCCGGCGTTTCGCCCGCCTTGAGCACATACGGTCCGGCCCGCAAGGCGGTACTGTTGCCGGTGAGGCGTACCAGTATGACGAACAGCGTTTCATTGAGCGGAACATCCTGTCTGGCGAGCTGCGCCGTCACGTTTTTGACTGTCGCGCCGGGCGCGATTTCGAAGTCGATCGCCCTGCCCTGTCCGAATACCGGCATGTGCGCCCAGCAAAACAGCGCGATGACGGCAAGAGAGACGGCCGTTATCGCCACAGTGAGGGCGACAAGGATTTTTCTTTTGGCGGACTGCTTCATGCAAAACGGTCGTATCAGGACGGTTTGACAAAGATCATCATGAAAGGGAAAAAGAGAATATACTCGACTTCCATCGATACGAAAACAGTTTTTATGGAAACCATGAACCCGACACTTGCTTCCTGTTCGCCGGATATCCTCGCATCCGGTTATGTCATCCCGATGGATCAAACCGGCCTGCTTTCGCTGGAAGGCGAAGATGCCGTGCGTTTCATCCACGGACAGCTCAGCAACGACATCGAGCATCTTGACGGAAAAAGCGCCCGTCTGGCTGCGTATTGCACCCCGCAAGGACGCATGCTGGCGCGTTTTTGCGTATGGAAATCCGCCGGCAAGGTCTGGATGAGCCTGCCTGCCGATATACTGGACGCGCTGAAAAAACGGCTTCAGATTTATATTTTGCGTGCCAAAGTGACCTTGTCCGACGAGCGCGGCAATGTCCGGCTTGCCGGTATCGGCGGCAAGCGTGCCGCGGCGGCGCTTTCGCGGTGGTTCCCGGACTTGCCGGATGTCATGTATGGCAAGACCGAAAACGGAAACGGCGTGCTGGTACGCATGGCCGATGCCTTCGGTGCGCCCCGCTACCTGCTGGCCGTTTCAGCCTCGCGCTATCAGGCGATATATGACGCCCTCGCCTCGGAATTGCCGGTTTGCGGCACGGATGGCTGGACACTGGGCGATATCGAGGCGGGTGTGCCGGACATCACGCTGGCGGTACAGGACCGTTTCGTTCCCCAGATGGTCAATCTGGAAGAAGCCGGCGGACTTTCGTTCACCAAGGGTTGTTACCCCGGGCAGGAAGTGATTGCGCGCAGCCAGTACCGCGGCGCGGTCAAGCGCAAGCTGTTCCACGGTTATGTCACATCCGGCGAGATCGCCATTCCTGCCGGCGCCGATTTGTTCGACGGGGACGGCAATCCTTGCGGGACGGTGCTCCAGTCGGCACGGCGTGACGACGGGCGGACGGATTTTCTGGCGGTCATGAATCTCGAGACGAAGGAAAACGGTGTCGTCGTCCATGCACTGTCGGCGGAAGGCCCTGCCGTTTCGTGGGTCGGCATGTCTGCCGCCTGAACGGATTCATCTGAAGCGGCGCATGTCGCCGCTTCGCGCTTTTTGCGAAATCATTTCCAGCACGCATGGAAATGATGGACCGGGCCGTGTCCGTGTCCGACATTGAGGGATGTCGAGGCTTGCAGCGCGTCCGTCAGGTACCGTTTGGCGGCGGCGACGCTCCCGGGCAGCGGCATGCGCGTCATCAGCGCGGCGATGGCCGCCGACAGGGTGCATCCCGTGCCGTGGAGATTGTTCGTTCGGATGCGCGGGGCGGTCAGCATGGTGATTTTTCCATCGCCTGACAGAAAATCGGTACTGTCTTTCGAGACGGTTTCAGGCAGGCTGCCGCCTTTGAGCATGATCCATCGTGCGCCGAGTGCATGCAGTTCCGGCAACATCGCCCGCATGCCTTCCAGTGTATCGGGTGCATCCGTATCGAGCAGGACGGCCGCTTCGGGCAAATTCGGCGTGATGATGGTCGCCATCGGTACCAGCCTGTCGCGGATGGCGGCGATCGCGTCCGGCCTGAGCAGGATATCCCCGCTTTTGGCGACCATGACGGGATCGAGGACGATGGGACAGGCGGGATGCTTTTCCAGTGTATCGGCAATCGCTTCGGCGATCGCGGCGGTGGCGACCATGCCGATCTTGACGGCGGCCACTTCGACATCGTCGAAAACGGCGTCGATCTGTTCGGCGACGAAAGCCGGTTCCAGTGTCCGGAAAGACCGGACACCTTGCGTGTTTTGCGCCACGACAGCCGTAATGGCTGCCATGCCATAGGTACCGAGTGCCGAAAACGTTTTCAGGTCGGCGGATATGCCGGCGCCGCCGCTCGGGTCGGTTCCGGCGATAGTCAGGACGTTGGCGATCATAGGGTTTTCCGTTGCGTGCTGTCGGACAGTTTCCCGTGACGGGATGTCTCATTGTACGTTAAGTCGGCGGATGCTGCCTCCCACGCTTTTTCCTCCTGTTTTTTTTCCCCTGTTTTTTCTCCCCTTTTTGCATATGCGTCGCCTGCACGGGACGGTCGGTACCGGTATGCCGCAATGACGGAAATCGCACTGTGTTCTGATTTAAGTAAAAGGCGCATGGCGTCCCTTGGGCTATGGTGGTGCCAATGATGTGCCGGATCGCGGAAAAACCGGCACGTCGAAAGTTCCATGAAACGGCAACTGTCAGGAGAATCGGGTGGAAAATCAGGGACGAATGGCCGGTATGGTGGCGGCGATGGCGTTATTGCTGTTGCTGGCCGGTTGCGGGAAGCGGCAGGACGATGCCGCCATGAAAAAACCGGAAGTCACGACCATGACGGTCAGGGCTGCCGATTTGCCGGTCACGATGGAATACGTGGCGCAAACGGCCAGTTCGCACAAGGTCAATATCCAGGCCAGAGTCAACGGTTTTTTGCAAAAGCGCCTCTATCAGGAAGGCGGCATGGTCAAAAACGGGCAAGTCCTGTTCACGATAGACCCGCGCCCCTTTCAGGTACAGCTCGATGAGGCGCGCGCAGCGCTGGCCTCCAGTACGGCGGCACATGCCACGGCAAAAGCCAATCTGGAACGGATCAAACCGCTTGTCGAACTCAATGCCTTGTCACGCAAGGATCTGGACAATGCCCGGGGACAGTTTCTGACGACTCAGGCGGCAGTGCACCGTGCCCGGGCGCAGCTCGACGCGGCGAAACTGAATCTTTCCTATACCACGATCCGATCCCCTGTCGATGGCATGGCCGCTGCGGCAGCCATTTCCGAAGGCAGTTACGTCTATGCCGTCAACAGCCAGCTGACGACCGTTTATGTCATGTCTCCGATGTGGGTGAATTTCAGCCTGTCGGAAAACAGCATTCTCGATATGAAAAATCAGGTTCTTGACGGACAGCTGAAAGTTCCGGCAGACGGCAGTTTTGTCGTCGAGGCGATTTTGCAGGATGGAACGGTTTTTCCGCACAGGGGAAAAATCGTCTTCGCTTCCCCGGATTACAACGCCTCGACCGGAACGAACCAGCTACGCGCCAGTCTGGACAATCCCGATGGCGTACTGAAACCGAACCAGTTTGTCAGGGTACGACTGACGGGGGCTGTCCGTCCGAATGCGGTTGCCGTTCCGCAAAAGGCGGTACAACAGGGATCGAAAGGCCATTTCGTCTGGGTCGTCAAGGATGGCAAGGCGCAATACCGGCCGGTCGTCGTCGGCGAGATGTCCGGCACGGACTGGGTGATCCGGCAAGGCCTCAATGACGGGGAACAGGTCGTCGTCGATGGTGTCCAGTCCCTTTCCGGCGGTGTCGCCGTCAATGTGACCGCCGAGGTACCCTCGCCTTACGGTGTCCCGTCCGTACCCGAAAGCCGTCCTGACGAATCCTCAGGCGGCTCCGGCACCGATGCATCGTCCGGCGATACGGGCAAACACAGTATGCCGGTTACGCCGGCAAGGGGATGACGATGTTTTCCAGATTCTTCATAGAACGCCCGGTCTTTGCCGTCGTCGTATCGCTGATCATTTGTATCGCGGGCGGCGTTTCGCTGGCGAGGCTGCCGGTGGAACAGTATCCGGACATGAGTCCGGTGCAGATCACGGTGACGGCACAGTATCCCGGTGCGGATGCCGCGACGCTTGCGGAATCGGTGGCGGCTCCACTCGAGAGCCAGATCAACGGTATCGACAACATGCTGTATATGTCCTCGTCTTCCTCATCGTCCGGCCAGTTATCGCTGACGGTTTATTTCGATATCGGTACCGATCCGGATATCGCACAGGTGCAGGTGCAAAACCGTGTCAGTCTGGCGATGTCGCAGTTGCCGGACGCCGTGACGCAAAACGGCGTGGATGTCGCCAAGGCATCGTCCTCGATGCTCATGCTGGTCGGCATTTACGGCGATCCCGAACGTTTCGACGAGGAATATGTTTCCAATTATGCCAACGTCCATGTGCTTGACGCGATCAAGCGGGTACCCGGCGCGGGACAGGCCTCGATCATCGGCTCGGCCGATCAGGCCATGCGTTTGTGGCTCGATCCGGACAGGATGGCGTCGCTGGGCGTGACGGCAAGCGATGTCGCCAATGCCGTCGCCATGCAAAACAAGCTGTTTTCCGCCGGTCAGATCGGCGGGGAACCTTCGCTGCCGGAGACGCAGCTGACCTACCCGGCCGTGACGGCTTCGCCTTTTCAGGATGCATCGGGCTATGAAAACATGATCATCCGTGCCGACAGCGACGGCAGCGCCATTGTGCAGATGAAAGACATCGGGCGTGCCGCCATGGGCAAACAGTCGTATCTGGTCGATACGCAAATGAACGGAAAGTCGGCCACATTTATCCAGATCGTCCAGCAACCCGGGGCGAACGCCCTCGATGTCTCGAAAGCCATCCGCGCCGAACTGGAAACGCTCAAGTCCGGCTTCCCCGAAGGCATCGATTATGTCATCGCGGTGGATACGACCGATTTCGTCCGGATTTCGATTCATGAAGTCATCAAGACGCTGATTATCGCCATTTTCATCGTGGTGGGCGTCATCTACGGTTTCTTGCAGCAATACCGCGCGACACTGATCGCCACATCCGCCATCGTCGTGGCC
>CAKQQG010000048.1 GCA_934270705.1 uncultured Oxalobacter sp.
TGCGCAGTTTCAATCCACGCACCCGCGTGGGGTGCGACTGTGTCTCTGGAAAGCATGATATTCCGGGGCTTTCCAGAGATACTTGCGGGAACCTGTTCTTTTTGAGGGTGGTTTGCCTGCCCGTTTTTTGCCGGTTTTCTTTTTTCCCTTGTTTTTCAACAAGATGGCTTTGCGGGCATCGTGTCTGGGAAAAGCTTGTGAACTGAAGGTTCCCGCATGGCATTTTACCTGTTTTTCCCGCTTTTGATTTTCCGTTTTTTAAAATACCAGCGGTCCTTCCGGATCGATAGCGGCTTTCGCGCCGACATGTTCCAGTCTGTTTTTCCAGTTGGCGCCGAGAAAATAGAATCTCAGGCTGTCTTTTTCCTGATCGATGTTGTCGATCAGCGAGGCTCGCAGCGCTGTCCACTGTGCCGGTTCCACCAGACATTCAAAGACCGAATACTGAACCCGTTGCCCCCAGTTTTCGCACAGTCGGGCGATTTTGCGCAGGCGTTTTTGCCCTTGCCTGTCTTGTGTGTTGACGTCGTAACTGACCAATACCATCATGGTTCACCTCATCACAAAGGGCGGATAGTCTGTCTGATCGCCTCGCAGTGTCCGTGCCAGCAATCTTGCCTGCATGTGCCAGAGCAGGCCTATGGGCATTTTTTCTTTCAGAAAGGGGTGCTCGACGGTTTCTTTTTTCCGGTTTTGCCATGCCAGCAGCATTTCCTTGCGCAGGTCGTCTGCCATGAGTACGGCGCCGGATTCGGTTTTCCGGAATTGTTCCGCCCTGATTTGTCCCCGGTTGATCAGGGTGCAGACGAGTCTGTCCACGAGATAGGGTCTGAATTCTTCCATCATGTCCAGCGCCAGTCCCGGCCTGCCCGGCCGGTCACGGTGCAGGAATCCGACTGCCGGGTCCAGTCCGGCGGTTTCGAGCGCGCTTCGGATGTCATGGGCCAACAGGGTGTAGCCGAAGGATAGCAGGCAGTTGATTTCATCTTTCGGGGGTCTTCTGCTTCTGCCGTTGAAGGTGAATGTTCCGCTTTTTTCGCTGACAAGGTGGTTGAATACGCTGAAGTAGGTGCTGGCGGCTTCGCCTTCGATTCCACGGACGGTATCCAGTGCCGGGGATTGTCTCAGACGTGCGAGCGACCGGCTGAGCCGGTCGCAGGCTTGTGTCAGCGCCGGATGGGGGCGTTCCCGCGCTGTCCGCCTCAGTACGGTACGGCTGTTGATGATTTTGCCGATGCAGAATGCCCGCGCCAGCCGGGCGCTGGCTTCATGATCGTCCGCTTGCCGGTATTGCGCGCGCCGAAGCAGGACATTGCCGGATACCGCACCGTTCATGGTTGCCAGAAAGCGGCCGTTTTCGGTCAGCCATGTGACGGTGACGCTGTTTTCGGCACAATGTTCCAGCAGGAAGGGGCTGCATGAGATTTGTCCGATGAGTACCAGACTGCCCAGGGTGTGGATGGGGATTTTTCCCCTGACCTGCCCTGCCTGCCGGATGGCGACGCATTCGCCATCCTTGAACAGATAGCTTTCCGGGGTCGTCACATACAGGGTGTTCAGGTATTGTTTCATGTGGCTTCCAGCAGGGTTTGCAGATAGCGCTGCGACGGGTCGCCGGCCAGTTCCGGCATGCAGTCGTTTTTCAGCGAGCAGTCCCGGCACCGTTTGTCATTGACGGGCGGCGGTCGCCCGGTTTGTGAAAACAGTGTATGTACGTCGGCGATGGTTTTTTCGGTCAGTTCGCGCAGTTGCCGGTCGAACAGGACGGTTTCCCGCCGGCGTGTCTGTCCGTAATACAGTGCGCCTTCGGTTATGGTGGTCTGGCGCATTTCTTCCAGACACATGGCCTGTGCGCAGAGCTGGACGCGATCGGCGTCGGACTTTTTCGGGCGTCCGCGCTTGTATTCGACGGGATACGGTTGCCAGTGGCCGTTTATCCTGTGAAATTCGACGATGTCGGCCACCCCGCGGATGCCGAGCCGTTCGGAGCCCAGTATCAGCGCGGTGGCTGTCCGCATGTTTTTCCGGCTTTCTGTCCCGGCGGCATGGGCGTTTTCATGCATGAGCCGCCCTTGTGCCGTAAAGACGTTTTCTTCCCATGCCCTGTCCAGATGGATCAGGGCGCACTGGCGCGGACAATACAGGTAGTGTTGCAGCGCCGATATGGGGATGAAATCGGCTTCCGGGTATGACATGGCTAGAATCCGTCGATCACTTCCGGTACCAGTCCTTCCGTGGCTGCCGTGTCGATCGTATAGGAACCGTCGGCATGAACGGTCAGGCTTTTATGGACTTTGGCCGATGAGTATTGTCCGGATTTGCAGTTATGTTTCCACCAGAAGACTTTTTTGACTGCCATGCTGCCTTCCGGACGTGCCGAGGATGCATCGTTTTCGAACAGTTTCGGCAAGATCGATTTGATGGTTTCCGCATCTTCGTCGCTGAATCCGGTTCTTTCCGCAAGTTGTGGATTCATGCTGCCGTAAAAGACATAGATGCCTTTATCGACGCGATGTTTCATACCCATGGTGTCGGAACCCCGTTTGGTGCCGTCGCCTTCTCCGCTGACGCTTTTCGTGATCTGGGTACTGGTGATGCTGACCGGTTCGACACTGAAAGCGGATTGTATGGTGACCGGCCCGCGAATCGGGATGGAAACACCGGCGGCATCGCCTCCGAATGCGAACAGCTGGCCGAAAGCGCGCACGTCGAACCATTTTTCGCAGGCTTTTCTGGCGGCGACGTCCTTGGGCGTTTTCTTTTCGTTGAATGTTTCTTTCCCCAGTCCGTATTCCGGCGACTCGGCCCTGTTTCTGAGGGATGTCATGCCGTCCTGTTTCTTTTCATCGGACTGGACGAAGATGGCCTGTCCGTTTTCCTGAAGTCTGTCGCGCAATTTCCGCTTGATGCAGACGTCTGTAATTTCGCCAAAGCCGTCGTAGTCCACACGCGGCCGGTTTCCGTTCAAGGGGTCGCCATTCGGGTTGGCGTGATCGACGGTCAATATGACGGCAAAATCGATTTTGTGTTGTAATGGATTCATTCGTTTTCTCCCTGTGTCTGTTCATCGTTTCCGGATTCTTTTGCATTGCGGAATGCCTGTCGCTGGCAATGGTATCCCAGCAAGAATTCGCCGCTTAAGCGCCCTGCTTTCATGAACGCTTCCGGTTCGAAAGCGTTCAGTATGCTGTCCATCAGTTTGTCCATATTGCTGACGAAGCCTGCCCTGCCTTGCATCAAACGCTGCCGGTAAGGCTGGATCGCCATTTCGAGCTGGCGCCATGTGGTATAGGGCGAGTCGGCGAAACGTTGCATCAGTCTTTCGGCATTGGTCGGCCGGTTTTCATCGGCGCGGGCAAGCGCCACTCTTTCCATTCTTTCGGCTACCGCCAGCAATCTGCCGTAGAGGTAGTCGCGTGACGTGTTGTTTTCGTCCAGCCCCATTGTGTATTCCCTCCTTTGTGTTTTGACGGGATGTCGTTTGCAATATCCTTTGTACATGGCGCAGGCGACCCCCAGTACGGTTTCCCATTCCCAGTTTTCCAGTCCTGCACGGTTGCATGCCCTGTTGACACAGCAATTCACCAGATCAATCGGTATCGGTCTTTTTTCGGCGATGCAGGAAAGCAGCCGCTCAACCGTGTTTTTCTTCAGCTGGGTGTCCATCCGCTTGCCATAGGCCGCCATGGCGATTTCATTGGGTGTCGGCGCCGTTTCTTTCCAGAAAACTTCCGTTTTCTTTTTTTTGCCGGTCTGGATCGCACTTTCCCGCGTCCGCCGGATCCACCATGACATGTCGTTGTACCAGCTTTCGAGCGTTTCCCTGTATTCGGACCAGAATTGCTCCATATAGAAAACGACCGACAATCGTCCCGGTGTGGCTGAATCAAGTCCCAGAATGGCGACGGTGTCCGAATCGCCGATCTTGCCGTCATAACCGCGCAGGCTTCTTTTCAGTTTTTCGGAAAAGGTCGCGCCAAGATCCCTGCGATGATCGACCTGTGTACCCTGCCCTGTACCCGCAAGGTCTTTTTCCGCCGTGTCCGCCATCGACTCGAAATCCGGCAAATCATCGGCCATCAGATCGTCGCAAGGCTGCGGCAAGGGGATGCCTTTCGGTGTCCATGCCAGTATGACTTGCGTATCGTTTTTGTATCCCTGCCGTGCGATGAGCCAGCGCAGGGCGTTATGTGCCTTGTGACTGACGGTGTAGCCGATGGAGCAGGCTTCTTCGGCCGTGGTGAAACGCCCGCGATAGGTAAACCCGCTTTTATCGTTGGCCGATACGAGTTTGGCGCCGTCACCCGGTCGCCGGATGTTGCGCGGATGCTGGTTCGCCAACAGCATTTCCGTGCCCGAAACCATACAGAGACCTTTTTTATCCATCTGGCTGGCGTCATAGGCGATCCAGCTTTTTTGCAAACCGTCGTTTTTCCAGGTTCTCGGTTCCGGTTCTCCGGGTATTTCGACTTGCCAGGCGACCATCAGATTGCCCTGATCGCGCCGGGCGATGCCGTCCGTGTCTTTTTTGGCTGTCAATACCTTGAATACGGGTATTTCCTGCCCTTCCGGGGCTACGGTCATGAGTTTTCCATCGGTATCCAGATGCAGGATGTTTTCCCTGACGAGATCGGCGACCAGCGTTCCCTTGCGGACGTAGTCATATACCGCCTGTGCCATGGGATGGGTGTACGGCGAGCTGACCCAGCCCTGCAAGGTTTCCAGATAGGTTTTCGGCTGTTTGTCTTCCGGTTTTTTCAGGGTGTCTTCCGACAGGGTTTCCTGGCTGAAGTAACCTTCATTGCCGGAGTAGTGTGCATAATCCTCGGCGCAATACTTGATCTGGTCGATCAGCGGATGGGCGACCCGTCCGCTGGTACGGCCTGCGGAGTCTTCGGTCGCGGGCAGAATGACCGATTGTTTGTTGATGAATTCGGCGCCCAGAAAGTTTCCGTTTCCATCTATCCTGACGATGATGTGAACCTGCTGGCTGGTATGCCCGACAGGCATCAGGCGATTGTCTTCGTCATCGTCGTAACGGGAATCTTTCTGTACATTTTCGTATGTTTCATACAAGCGGTTGAGCCAGGTCATAAGAGTCCCTCCTCTTGCAGACCGCTGAAATTTTCGCCCCGGACGAAGACCTTCGGCTTCATGGGATGTATCGGCTTGACGATATCGCATTGTTCCGGCCGGTTGAATTCGATGATGCCGTTTTTCATGACGGGGCGCCAGAATCGGGCCTTGAGCATGTTTTCACCGGTTTCATCGGGATAGTCGAATCCGTGAAACATCAATCCGAATCCCAGTTCGTCCAGATCGTCATATGCGCCTTTTCCTTCTCCGAAGCGACAGGGTTCGACATATCCCTGGCAATCGCGGGTGCCCAGAAAGATGTCCTGTCTGCCGCCTTTGGCAAGCATCCGTTTCGCAATTTCGTAATGTTTTCCGTCGATCCGGTCATGCTCAAGTTCCGGTCGATGGGTATTCCATTCGAAACAGGCTTCGACCTGATAGGCGACATCGGCCAGACAGGTATAAATGGAAAGGGTATTGCCTGCCTGATCGTAGGCGATCGGTTTCATGCTCCGGGTTTGCGTCCGGAACGGTTTCATGATCCTGACACGTTTGATATACCAGATCAGGGTGGGCTTCCAGTAAATCGATTTGACGATTCCTTTCAATGCCTCATATGTCGGAATATGATAGGAACATTTTTCACCGCCCAGATGGGTGATGGGGTCGGTAAAGAGCGCATAGCGCCCGTAAACCAGAAAGGTAATGCTGTTTTTTGCCATAATGACCTTTCAATAATGCAGAAAATCCATTTCTCCCGTCGCTTCTGCCGTTACGCCGGTTTCCTTGTCGTAATATGATTCAGGAAGATACATGATTCCCGTTTCCGGTATGCATGCCACTGCATTTCCCAGTTTTTTCAATGCATCGGGATACAGGTTGACTGAATACCGTTGTGCCTTTTTCAACAATTCTCTCTGCACGGATAATGCCGCCGCATTTTCAGGTTGCCATGAACAAAGTTGTTCGATAATCCGGCGTCCTTCGCCATAGGGAACGAGAATGCCTTGCGTTTCGGCATCGATCGCCGCAAAACAGTTCGCGGCTGTCGCAAATGACTGGCGAAGCATTCTTCCTTCCGTTCTTGCGATATTGCCCTGGTTGGCACCCAGCAAATCCAGAAGGTTTTCCTTTTTGTTTCGCGGTCTGCATGGATACGCCATCAGATGATCGCGTTGATAAAAATAATATTGAAAATAGCGTTCGATGATTTCCGGATCGGAAAGGTCCATCGTTTTTGCCTGTATCGGTTCACGATATTCATTCAATACTCTCAGAAAAACATTTCTGCCTTCACGTATGTCATCGAGCCGCGAGATGTTTTCCTGTCCTTCCACCACTTTCACGATATGGACGGTTCCCGCCGCTTTTTCCATATTGCGGTTGCAACGTCCCGCCGCCTGCAAGATGGAGTCCAGCCCTGCCGCCAGCCGGATGACGCTTCTGAAACTGATATCCACGCCGCATTCGACAAGCTGGGTCGATATGAGCAAAACCGGTTCATCCTGCGCAAGTTTTTGACGGACAAGATTGAGAATTTCGGTACGATGGGCTGCGCACATGGATGTGCTGAGGTGAAAAACGTTTTCCGCTCCCTTGTCGAGACAGTATCGGTAAAGTGTTTTTGCCCAGTTTTTGGTATTGACGATGACCAGACAATTTTTCCTGTCCCGCTGTTCGCCGATCGCCAGATCGCCGATCTGTTCAAGATGCATCGGCGTGTCTGTATGGTCGATGAAGCTGACGCGCCGGAGTTCCTCGAACAGGCCTTGCAAGTCCGGCATCAGTTCGGCGTGGGACGCCAGCCGGAGCTGCCCTTTTTCGGGGCGCGGCACTTTTCCGAGCAAGGGCTGTGTCGCCGTGCACAGTACGGCTGTGCTGCCACATTGTTCGACCAGAAAATTGATGGCATTGCAGAAAAGATAGACGCAACGTACCGGCAACGTCTGGATTTCATCGAAAACCAGAACGGCATTGGCCAGATTGTGCATGCGTCGTGCGGAACCTGTACCCGAACCGAACAGGGTTTCGAGAAACTGGACCATGGTGGTGAATACGACGGGGGTTTCCCAGTTGGATGAGAGAAGTTTGCCCTGCCATGTTTCCTTTTCCGGTTCGAGGTTGGAATGATGTTCGAGTACGACGGTGCCGGGTTCTTCGCCGTTTTCGAGCATATCGCGCACCACCCGCGCGTTCTGTTCGATAATCGAGGTATAGGGAATGATGAAAAAGATGCGTTCCAGCTCGTGTTTTTTCGCATGGTGCAATGCAAAACGCAGGCTTGAAAGGGTTTTGCCGCCCCCTGTCGGTACGGTCAACGTGTAAATTCCTTGCGGCGAATCCGAGCGTTCAAGGCAGTTATCGGCGACTTTTTGTCTGATTTTCCGGATTTCCGTATCGTCCGGAAAATCCGACAATGCTTTTTCCAGACGGTCGATCAGTTTGTTCCAGTCCGGTTTTCCCAGCCTGTCGCGCAACTGTCTGTATTGTTCATTTTCAAAAGCGGCGCTGTCGATACGGTCGGCATCCAGCAGGCAGCTGAAAAAACAGCGCAAGAGCATGCCGAGTTTGAAACAGGCGGTATTGTGGTATTCCGCACTGACTGTCTTCGCATTTTCATGCCTGTTCATGAAATCCTTTTCTGTTGAAAGAATACTTTTGTATCTTTCGTACCATTCTTTCAATATGGCTTCATCCGACAGGCTGTCGAGTTTTTCCCTGACTGCCGCATCCATTGCCGAAACGACCTCGTTCAACGGCACTTGCTTTTTCAGGCGTTCGTCGAAACGGTTTTCACCATCCGGCGTCAGGCAATCGATCAGACCGCTATGATGCGAACAGACCGACAGAAACATCATCTGTGCAAACGGTTTGTATTTTCCCAGCCTGTTCCAGAGATATTGCGCACCGGCTGTCGAATGATCGATTTTCCCCTTGCTGGAAACCGGATCGATGAATTCATCGCTGTCCTGATCGATCATCCCGTTTGCAGACAACAGATATTGCTGGAAAACACCGGTGTATTTTCCCATATCGTGCGAACATCCCGCGATTTGCCCACTCAAAGGCAAACCGATTTTTTTTGCGAAAAATCCTGTGAGTCCGGCAACCGACAGCAAATGTTTTTCCAGCAGTTGTTTTTCGCCGTCGGTTTTACGAATATGTGCAAGGGCTTTGGTATTCATTATGATTTCCCTGCCTGGATTTGTTTTTTCAGGTAATACCCGGTTTTATCATTCTAAATGAATTTCAAATACAAAATCAAACGGGTTTCATATTCCGGCGATTTTATCGATAACCGGATTTATTGATTCGATATTTTACGAATGGATAAACGGCAGATTATCTGTCCGTTTTTTCTTTAATACCACATAGATGCGACAAGGTATGTCGCATGCGGTATCGGGAAGGCGTTTTTTTTCGATGAGAACGGTTTTCCGGTATGCCTTACGGCGATGCCGTCGCGTCGCTGCGGCTGTTTTTCCGGTATTGGCCGGGGGGCCGGTGTCATGGATGATTTTTCGTTATGCGACTTCGGGGGCATGGCGCATGGGTTCCGGGGCGCGTGCGGTGTGCGGTCTGCCGGTGTCCGCTCCTGTTTCCGGCGCGATGTCGTTTCCGGTTTTCGTCTGCCGGTGCCGGGTTGTCGCGGGTGTGGAAAGTGCATGGAGCCGTTTGCGGGCTTGTCAATCCGGCCTGCGATTCTGTCGGGTGCCTGTGCCGCGATCCCTGACCGGTCGGGTTTTGCCGCCCTTTTCCGGTCTGCGGGTTCCGGTGGGGGCGTTTGTCCCGCGTTCGGGGATGTGCGGGGATATGCGGGAATATCGGTCAATGGCGCGTTGCCGGGGATGGCGCACGGTGGTCATGCCGGCGGGACAAAAAAAGGCCTCATGAAATGAATGACGATGAATATTCATTTCATGAGGCTCAAGGAGCAAACTGCAGAATAAAAGAGGAAACGAGTTTGAATCATGTCATTCGTTTGACGATTCATGGTCATGATAGCGGTTTGCCTGTACCCGAAAAGGGTTTATTGCAATTTCTTACAATTTGGCGACGGGCGGTTTTTTCCGGTTTTATGTTTGCCTGCCGTTTTGCCGAACGGGCAAATTCCGTGCTGTTTCCGGCAAATCGGCAGCCGTTTTTCCGGCTTGTTTTCCTTACTGTTTCGCCCTGTGTTTGTCTGGCGTATTCAATGCTTGATGAAGGGATGTGCGGCGAGGTTTCGGCACGCCGGATGCCGGCAGCGGTTTCGGCGCTGGCTGCCGGTGGCGGGATGTCGCTGGTGGACGATGCCGACCGCGGGAATGAGAGCGATCCGGTATTCGCCGCGTCTGAAATGACGGTGGGGCAGCTGGCGCTGATGATCCGTTTGTGCAGCGGGATCGTCTGTTTGTGTATGGAAGCGGATGCGGCACGGCGTCTGGCCTTGCTTCCGATGGTATCGCGCAATACGCGCCGTTTCGGTACGGCGTTTACGGTGTCTGTCGAGGCGGCGCGCGGGGTGACGACGGGGGTTTCCGCCGCCGACAGGCTCTCGACTGTCCGTGCCGCGATCGCCGATGGCGCGGCGCCGGATGATCTGGCACGGCCGGGGCATGTGTTTCCGCCGTGGCGCGGGAAAACGGGGTGTTGTCCCGGGGCGGGCATACCGGGGGCAGTGTCGATCCGGTGAAGCTGGCGGGTTTGCCGCCGTTTGCAGTGTTGTGCGAATTGATGAATGCGGACGGGACGATGGCGCGCTTGCCGCAGGTCGAGGCGTTTTCGCGGGCGCATGGTTTTCCGGTGGTGTCGGTCGCCGATATCGTGGCGGTCCGCCGGCGGATGCACGCATGAAAAAACCGCTCCCTTGCGGGAGCGGTCGGGTCTGCCCGCGCGATGGCGGACGCGTTCAGGCGTTTTTGCCGGTCGGCGCGGTTCCGGTATCCTTGCCGGTCGGGTTTTGGGTGTCGCTGCCGGTGGGGCTACCGGTGGGGCTGCCGGTGGGGCTGCCGGTGTCGCTGCCGGTGTCGCTGCCGCTTCCCTTGCCTGCGTTCCCGCCAGTTTTGTCAGCGGTTGCGCCGCCGGTTTGTGCGGCGTGTTTTGCCACCTTGTGC
Organism: uncultured Oxalobacter sp.; assembly: GCA_934270705.1. Classification (GTDB taxonomy): domain Bacteria; phylum Pseudomonadota; class Gammaproteobacteria; order Burkholderiales; family Burkholderiaceae_D; genus Oxalobacter. The sequence continues at coordinate 10,173 of CAKQQG010000048.1, forward strand.
CAGTCGCGTCCCTGCGAGATGGCCAGCACTTCGGCTTCGGTCAGGGTTTCCTGTTCAAGGAGCGCGGACGCGCCGGTCTGAAGGGCTTGATACCGTTCTTTCAGGATGCCGGTCGCCCGTTCGAATGCCTGTTGCAAGAGGCGACGGATTTCGCTGTCGATGACGCGGGCGGTTTCGTCGGAGTAGTTGCGGCTTTCCTGCTGGATTTCGCCGGCTTGCGCCAGAAAGACGTTGCGCGTGGTTTCGTAGGCGATTTGTCCGAGTTTGTCGCTCATGCCGTAGCGGGTGACCATGCTGCGGGCGATTTCGGTGGCGCGCACGAGGTCGTCGGACGCGCCGGTGGTGACTTCGGAAAATTGCAGCGCTTCGGCCGCCCTGCCGCCGAGGAGTACCGCCATTTTGTTTTCCAGTTCCTGCTGTGTCATAAGGTAGCGGTCTTCGGTCGGGCGGTTGATGGTGTAGCCCAGCGAGCCGATGCCGCGCGGGATGATGGAGACCTTGTGGACGGTCTCGGAACCCGGCAATGCCAGCGAGACGAGCGCATGCCCCATTTCATGCCAGGCGACGATTTCGCGTTCCTTGGGGTTGATGAGGCGGTTTTTCTTTTCCAGCCCGGCGACCATGCGTTCGATGGCGCCGGTGAAGTCATCCAGCATGACGGCGTTGTGCTGGCGACGTGTGGCGAGGATGGCGGCTTCGTTGACGAGGTTGGCCAGATCCGCGCCGGAAAATCCGGGGGTGAGCGCGGCGATTTTTTCCACGTCGATGTCGTTGCCGAGGCGGATTTTTTTCAGGTGGACGCGCAATATCTGGACACGGCCGGTCTTGTCGGGACGATCGACGAGGATTTGCCGGTCGAAGCGCCCTGCCCGCAACAATGCCGGGTCGAGGATTTCAGGCCGGTTGGTCGCGCCCAGCAACACCAGTCCGGAGCGGGAGTCGAAGCCGTCGAGTTCGGCGAGGAGCTGGTTGAGCGTCTGTTCCTTTTCGTCGTGTCCGCCGATGCCATAGGCGCCGCGTGCCTTGCCCAGCGCGTCGATTTCGTCGATGAAGATGATGGCGGGCGCCTGTTTTCTGGCCTGTTCGAACAAATCGCGCACACGCGCCGCACCGACGCCGACGAACATTTCGACGAATTCGGAGCCGTTGATGGAGAAGAACGGGACGCCCGCTTCACCGGCGACGGCCTTGGCGAGCAGGGTTTTGCCGGTTCCCGGCGGCCCGACGAGCAATATGCCGTGGGGAATGCGTCCGCCCAGCCGTCCGTATTTTTCCGGATCGCGCAAAAAGCCGACGACTTCCTGCAATTCTTCTTTCGCTTCATCGACACCGGCGACGTCGTCGAAGGTGACCTTGATGTCTTTTTCGACATAGACTTTGGCGCGGCTTTTGCCGATGGAGAGAAAGCC
>CAKQQG010000049.1 GCA_934270705.1 uncultured Oxalobacter sp.
GGGATACATCATTCATTCCGACCGTCCTTTTTACGAAACTACGGGATACGACGCAATACAGCCGCGAGCACAGCTTCATGAACATAGCAGACAAAATCAGGCCACTCGGAAAACGCAAAGTCTTGGTCGGTGCCGTTACAATCGCCGTTTTGATTGCAGCCGCCGTATTGTTCTGGACCATGACCCGTGAAGATGACATCACTTATATGACCGAACGCGTCCGCTCCGGCAATATCAACCAGGTCGTCGAGGCAACCGGAGAGGTTGCGGCCGTGAATCTGGTCAGCGTCGGTGCGCAGGTATCCGGCCAGATCAAAAAACTCTATGTCGTACTCGGACAGGAGGTCAAACAGGGGGAAATGATCGCCGAAATCGACTCCCAGACACAGGAAAACACATTGAACACCGACAAGGCCAAGCTGAGCAACTACAAGGCACAGCTGGATGCGCGGAAAATCATCCTGAACATTTCCAAGAAACAGTATGACCGCGAACTGGTACTGATAAAGACCAATTCCACATCACAGGAAAATCTGGAAAACGCACGAAACGCGTATGCAACTGCAAAAGCCAACGTCAACGAAATGGAATCGTTGATCACCCAGACCCAGATCGCCATCAATACCGACGAGACAAACCTGGGCTACACCAAGATCAGGGCACCGCTGGACGGTACCATCGTATCTGTTCCTGTCGAAGAAGGACAGACCGTCAACGCCAACCAGACCACGCCTACGATCGTCCAGATCGCCAATCTCAACGATATGGAAATCGACATCGAAATCTCCGAAGGCGACATCACCAAAGTCAAACCCGGCATGGATGTGACCTATACCATCCTGTCCGAGCCGAACACGATCTTCAGGGCGAAGCTTGATTCCATAGACCCAGGACTGACCACGCTGACCGATGGCAGTTACGACAAGAGTTCATCCACATCCGCCAGCAGTTCATCCAGCACAGAAGCCGTTTATTACTATGGCCGGGCTTATGTTGACAATCCTGAAGGAAAACTCCGTATCGGCATGATGACCCAGAACACCATTCATGTCACTTCGGCCGAAAACGTACTGATCGTTCCCAGCATCACCATCACGTCACGGCAAGACAAACATTACGTACGGATACTTTCCGACGACGACAATGTCGAACGGCGTGAAGTCGAAGTCGGCATATCCGACGGTGTCTATACCGAAATCCGTTCCGGACTTGCAGAAGGTGAACGTGTCATATCGTCCGAAGTCATCAAGGGCGAACAAGTCAGCGGCTCGTCCAGAATGCGCAGACCGAGGATCTGACCATGAACATCATCGAACTGCGCGGTATCAACAAGATCTATGGAACCGGTGAAAATCAGGTTCGTGTTCTGAAAGATATCGATCTGGATATCGAATCGGGCGACTTCGTCGCCATCATCGGCCAGTCCGGCTCCGGCAAATCAACCCTGATGAACATTCTCGGCTGTCTGGATACTGCCAGTTCCGGCAACTACAAGATCGCCGGTGAAAACGTCACCGACATGACACCGGATCAGCTGGCATCATTGCGCAGCCAGTATATCGGTTTCATTTTCCAGCGTTACAATCTGCTTTCCACATTAAGTGCAGAAGCCAATGTCGAACTGCCGGCGATTTATTCCGGCCTGAAGCAGCAGGCACGTCTGGCCAGAGCAGATCAACTGCTTGCCGACCTGGAGCTCGGTAACCGTACCAGTCATTTGCCATCCGAATTGTCCGGCGGTCAGCAACAACGGGTCAGTATCGCTCGTGCACTCATGAACGGCGGCGACATCATTCTGGCGGATGAACCGACCGGTGCACTTGACTCCAAAAGCGGAGAGAACGTGATGGCCATATTAAAGACCCTTAATGACAAGGGACATACCATCATTCTGGTCACGCATGACAAAAACGTCGCCAATTACGCGAATCGCATCATCGAAATCAAGGATGGTGCCATCATCGCGGACGAACGCCGCAAGCCGAACAAAAACAGCAAACAGGAATACCATCCCAAAGAAGACAACCGCAATACCCTCGCCTATTTCAAGGATCAGTTTTCCGAAGCTTTCAGAATGTCCATTCAGGCTATCCGTGCGCACAAGATGCGTTCTATCCTGACCATGCTCGGAATCATCATCGGCATTGCATCTGTGGTATCAGTCGTGGCACTTGGCAAAGGCTCTCAGGAAAAAATCCTGGCAGACATCAATTCCATGGGGACGAACACGATCGTCATCATGCCGGGACATGGTTTCGGGGATCGCAATTCCAGCAAGTACAAAACCCTGACCGTGCACGATTCCGATCTGCTGGCGCGCCAAACCTATGTGGACAGCGCCACACCGGCCGTCAGTTCATCCGGAACCCTCACCTGGCAAAACATTTCCGTCACGGCACAGCTGCAAGGCGTCGGCGAACAATACTTCGACGTCAAGGGACTGGGCGCTGAAGAAGGCCGTTTCTTCAATCGTGAAGACGTCAAAAAAGGCAGTGCCGTCGTCGTGATCGACCAGAACACCAAGGAAAAACTGTTTCCGCACGGCGGCGACATTCTCGGCAATACCATCATTTTCAACCGCCAGCCGCTGAAAATCATCGGCGTTTCCGAAAAACAGAACGCCAATTTCGGACCGTCCGATACCCTGACCATGTGGGCGCCCTATACCGCCGTCATGAACCGCATTACAGGCGACCGCAACATTTCGTCGATTACCGTCAAGGTAAAAGACGATGTCAGCATGGCTGCAGCCGAAAAAAACATCATCCGGTTTCTGACAGTCAAACACGGCAAGGAAGACTTTTTCACCGTCAACACCGACAGTATCCGTCAGACCATCGAAAGCACAACCGGCACCATGCGTCTGCTGATTTCCTGTATCGCGCTGATTTCGCTGGTCGTCGGCGGCATCGGCGTCATGAACATCATGCTGGTTTCAGTAACGGAACGAACCCGTGAAATCGGCATCCGGATGGCTGTCGGCGCACGCCGAAGCAGTGTATTGCAACAATTCCTGATCGAAGCCGTGCTGATCTGTATTATCGGCGGACTTATCGGTATATTGTTCGCTTTCGGCATCGGACTGTTTTTCAGCATGTTCGTACAGACATTTACCCTGTCCTATTCGGCAACATCGATCATCCTGGCTCTGGTTTGCTCAACCCTGATTGGCGTCATTTTCGGCTATATTCCGGCACGCAACGCCTCTCGCCTCAATCCGGTGGATGCATTATGCGACTGATCCCTTCCATTGTGCTAAGTCTTGCCGTTGCCGGTTGCGCCACACAAACCGCCACGATTCCCGATACCGGCATCATCCCGCAGCAAACCATTGCAGCCAGTTTCCAGGTCGATCATGAATGGTGGAAAGCCTACGGAGACAACACGCTCAACCATATCGTCGAACTGGCGCTTCTCAACAATACAGACCTGAAACAAAGTGCCATCACGATGAACAAGGCATTGTATGAAGCCAATCTGCTCGGTCAGGAACTCGTTCCCGAATTTTCAGGCGTAACCGGTGCTTCGTCCACCACGAACACCAAGGCCGGCCAGACGACACATAACTACATGGCCGAACTGGGCGTCAGTTACGAGCTGGACTTGTGGCGAAAACTGAGCAATGCCGCATCGGCACAGGAATGGGAATACCACGCCACCCGTGAAGATCTTGAAACGGTACGACTGGCCCTCATCAACAATGTCGTCGATTGCTACTTTCATCTGGTCTATCTGAATCAGGCCATCGCACTGACCGAAGAAAACATCCAGTTTTATACCGAACTTTTGCAGATCATCAACAACAAATATACCGCCGGGAAGGTGGACTCCCTCGAACCGCTGACGGCCGAACAATCCCTGCTGGCTTCCCAAAACAGCCTCATGACGCTTGAAACCAGCCGTAAAACCATCGAACAGGCCTTGCGCAATCTCATGAATCTGAGACCGGAAGACCGGCTCGATATCGCATCCACCGATATTCTCGCCACACCACTGACCTATGTTGATTTGAACGTCCCTGTCGCCGCATTGGGACTGCGTCCTGATGTCAAGGCTGCCGAATACCGGATACAATCGGCTTTCCTTGATTGGGAGTCCGTCAAGGCCAGTGTATATCCGAGCATCACAATCGGCAGCACTTTGAGTGTCTCGTCCGATGAATCCAGCAGTCTGTTCAACATACCGTTTCTGGCCGGTGCGGTACAAATCAATCTGCCGTTTCTGCAATGGAACAAGATCAAATGGAACATCAAGATTTCGGAAGCGGATTTCGAAAACGCAAAGCTGAATCTGGTTTCCGCAGTGAACACGGCATTGAACGAAGTGGATACCTATTACTATTCCTACCGAAAGTCTCTTTCCTTGCTTGAAAACGTCAACCGCAAATACGATACAGATGCACAGATCAGCCTTTACAACCAGCGACGTTACGAAGCCGGTTCCTATGAACTGAAAGAGTGGCTGGATGCAAAATGCGTGGAAAACCAGTCACGGTTGACACTGCTGGAAACCAAATACAATACGATCAATTACGAAAATGCCATCTACAAGGCACTGGGTGCACGGCTGACCGGCAATCCACAACCGCCGCAAACCGTACCACAGGTACCAACCATATCCTCTGAACACCCCGGACAACCGGCACAAGCCTCCTGATCCCTGCAAAATGTCACCGTCCTGATTGCGCAAGAACAAAATCAGGATGGAATTTGCCATATGCGATACAAACAGCCGTGCCTGTCGGCACGCTTTTGTTAAAATGTTTTCCTGTTCATGAACCGATAAAAACTGATCCCATGCGTACTGCACGCGCCAACATGATTGAAAACCAGATCCGTGCCGGAGGTGTCCATCTCCAAAGTGTGTTCGATGCGCTGGACGCAATTTGCAGGGAAGATTTCGTACCGTCATCCTGCCGTGCTTACGCCTATGCCGACATGGAAATCCCGCTGCCATGCGGAGAAAACATGCTTGCGCCGTTGACCGAGGCTCGCATTCTGCAAGCCGCCGACATCCGCCGTAACGATACCGTACTCGAAATCGGCAGCGGTTCCGGTTATATGGCCGCTCTGCTCTCGCATGGCGCACAACATGTCACGACTCTGGAAATCGAGCCGTTTCTGGCAGAAACAGCTGCAAACAATCTGGCGAACTACGGAATCGGCAACGTCACCGTAGTCTGTGAAAACGGTTTTTCTCCTGAACGCTACGTGCCGGAACATCCGTTTGACATCATTGTGTTGTCGGGCTCCGTTTCGGTTACGCACGAACCGCTTGTCCGGCATTTGTCACCAAATGGCAAGATGTTGTTCTTTCTCACGGAAAATTCACGATGTCGGGCCTGTTTGTTACAGAAAAATCCGTCAACTGAACCGGATATCAGGCTATTATTTGATACATTCGCAAAACCGTTGAGGGAGCAACCTCCATATTCACGTTTCCGTTTTTGAACAGGATTGAACACCGTCAGATTACCCTGGAGCAAATATGCGCTACCGCCCTGTCCTATCCATTATTGCCGGTTGTATTCTCACCACCAATGTGCTGGCCGCCGATCTCATGCAAACCTATATGGAAGCGCTGGCCAACGATCCGCAATATGCCAGCGCCCGCGCCGCCCTGATGGCCGGCCAGGAAAAAAGCGTACAAGGACTCTCCAGACTGTTACCGAACCTGAGCGCATCTGGCGGCTACGGACGGAATTACATAGAGGGACTGGATTATTCCGAAAACAAATATACCATCGCCCTGACACAACCGATATTCAACTGGGCTGACTTCCAGAATTACGCCAACAGCAAACTCGAAGTTTCGATCAGCGAAGCGCAATTCGCACAGGCGCAACAGGATCTGATGGTAAGGGTTGCACAGGCATACTTCGACATTCTTGCGGCAGAAGATGTCCTGACATTCGCGCAGGCGCAAAAGGCTGCGGTCAGCCAGCAGCTTGAGCTGGCGAAACGCAGCTTTGAAGTCGGCACCGTCACCATCACCGACACACATGAAGCACAGGCACGCTACAATCTCGCAGAATCAGACGAAATCGCCGCCATCAACGATCTTGAAGTCAAGCGCACCGCACTGGAACAGATCATCGGACACCCGCCAGGCATACTTGATCCACTCAAGAAAGACGTCAAGCTCAGTGCACCGGAACCGAACGTGATGTCCAACTGGGTCAGCTCGGCTGAACAGCAAAACTACCAGGTCATCCAGTACCGGCTTTCCCATGAAATGGCTCGTCGCAATATCGAAATCAGCAAGGCAGGACATTATCCGACAGTCGATCTGGTTGCCTCGTACAATCACACCAACCGAGATCAATACATCTTCGACAGCGGTGGCGGTATCCGTGATTACAATACATCCAAGATGGTCGGCATCCAGTGGAATATTCCGCTCTTTTCCGGTTTTGACGTCACCAGCAAGGTCAAGGAATCCGTAGCGCTGGAAGACAAGGCACGCAACGATCTGGAGGCATCCAGACGCAGCGCGGCACAGCAGGCTCGGCAATCGTACCTCAGCGTCAACAGCGGTTTGTCGCAAGTACGTGCGCTGGAAGCGGCGGAAGTTGCCAGCCTGTCATCTCTCGAGTCCAACAAACTGGGGTATGAAGTGGGCGTTCGTATCAATATCGACGTCCTCAACGCCGAACAACAGGTTTTCATGACGCGCCGCGATCTCACACAGGCCCGCAACAATACCATTGTACAAGGATTACGCCTGAAACAGGCTGCTGGCATTCTCAACGAAGACGATCTCAAACGGGTCAATTTGCTGCTGAAGAAATAGGAATCTTGTCATATCCTTTGAACTGCCGTATAATTTTAAGTCTTGTAAGCTGTTTGGTTTCAATGGCCAGCCAGCCGATGGTGGAAGTAGCTCAGTTGGTAGAGTCCAGGATTGTGATTCCTGTTGTCGTGGGTTCGAGCCCCATCTTCCACCCCACCAGTAAAAAAAGCCCGAATGTCCATCATTCGGGCTTTTGTCTTTATGACGTCAGTCGGGCAAACGACGATCCCGAAACCTGATCTTCACTGTTTATCTATCGGACGACGGTTCACGCAAACGGCAGTCACGCATCAGACAAACCCGCCGCTCGAAACTGTTGGCATCCAGTCCATGCGTCCGATACTATTCATGAGAATCGTCTTGCCGCCTTCTTTCGCAATCTCATATTTGACTGTCAGGTAAAGCACAAAGCTGCCAGTCTCATAACACGGCTGATTGTCTTTTGCCACCTTGACATCAGTTTCCAGATACAATTCCGCTTTCACAGCAGGTAATCCGCTCATATCCAGCGGCTTCATATCGACTGGCTGGAAATACACTGTACCGATTTCCTATGGGCAGATGACTTTTCCTGATCAACAGGAAATTCCTCGAATTCAGCGGCCCAAACTGGCGATGCTCCGACGAGCAAAGCGCCCGCCAAAGCAAAAATCAAAATTTTTTACCAGAACCACCGATATTCACATCGCCCACCGATAAACATTCTGTCTGTGTGACAATGTCAAAAGTTGATCTGAACCAAGGCGCCATAACCAGAAGCAAAATAACGACTTTTTATGCTGTATATTCCAGCAAAAATAGTTTCTCGTCTCGCTCTATATCGTTTTATAAAAGGCATCCAGTTTTCGGGGAACAAGTCTGTTTTGCAAGGTTACATACTCCGGAAGGCCGTTCCTGCAAGGTGGCAAATTCTCTCCCTGAATCAGTGGATACAAATATCGTTTGCATTCCGCTGTAATTCCGAATCCGTCCTCACTGATAAAACCTTGCGGCATAACTTTTTCGATATTGGCAACATCTTTCAGATCAGCTGTCCCGATCCCGTAACGATACGGCGCGTCTGCCAAACGTTCGATCGTCGGCATCACGGAATTATGCCCTTTCAACGCCAACTCAACGGCAGCGCATCCCAATTCGTATGCCTGTTCTACATCAATGGCCGACGCAATATGACGCGCCGAACGTTGCAGATAATTGGCTACGGCCCAATGAAGAGGATGTTTCAGCTTGTCACGGACCAAATTGGCGATTACTGGAGCCGCACCGCCAAGGTGCTCATGCCCGAAGGCATCGCGTGCCCCCTGGTCGGAAAGAAAACGGTCATCCGGATAGCGGCAACCTTCCGAAACCACCACTGTGCAGTATCCGAATCGCCGGACATTTTCATCGACGCGTGACAAAAATGCCTTCTCATCGAAGGTTCTTTCCGGAAACAGCACCACAACAGGAATACCACGATCCACAACCAGCCCGCCAGCAGCAGCGATCCAGCCTGCATGACGCCCCATAACTTCCAGTACAAATACCCGTGTCGATGTCCGGCACATCGATCTCACGTCCAGCGATGCCTCCAATGTCGAAATGGCAATATATTTCGCAACCGATCCGAAGCCCGGACAACAATCCGTCACAGGCAAATCGTTATCGATTGTTTTCGGTATATGAATGGCCTGTACGGGATATCCCATCAAGGTGGAAAATTGCGAAATCTTGTAACAGGTATCTGCGGAATCGCCGCCACCGTTATAAAAAAAATAACCGATATCATGAGCCTTGAACACTTCCAGCAAACGTTCAAACTCGCGTCGGTCTTTTTTCGGATCGGCGAGTTTGTAACGACAGGAACCAAACGCGCCACCCGGCGTATAGCGCAAGGCAGCAATGTCTTCCTGCGTTTCATACCCGGTATTAACCAGCTCTTCCGTCAAGGCGCCAACGATGCCGTTTTTACCTGCAAATATCTTTCCGATCTTGTCCGGATATTTGCGCGCGGTCTCGATAACGCCACACGCAGAAGCATTGATTACCGCCGTCACTCCACCCGATTGTGCATAAAAAGCGTTTTTAACCATCTTCTGCCCCCTCTAGCTCAAAACATACAGATAACTTTAACGATGGTTCGGACGTGTCGCAAACCTCGCTTCCATGCCTGACTCATACTGCAAGGCATATACCTTCATAATCCATAAAAAACACGCGGAATGATTTAAAATTTCCAGATTTCAGGGAAATGAAGATCGCAAACCACCTTTAATTACATGACCCGCATACAACAACTTCACAAAAAAACCACAATACCATCCCGAAACGGTGTCTCGCCAGGCAAGGTATTTTTGCCGCAAGGTACATGGCGCACTCATGAAGATTTTTTGGCTGAACGATTTCCCGCTCTGACAAAAAACGAATGGCATCAACGTATTATAGAAGGTCATGTACTTGATTCAAATGGAGAGCCACTCCTGCCTGATAGCATATATCACTCCGGTCAGACACTCTATTATTATCGCTATATCGCCAATGAAACCCCCATTCCGTTTCAGGAAAGCGTTTTGTATCAGGATGAATGGATTGTCGTTGCAGACAAACCGCATTTTCTTCCTGTCACGCCATCGGGACGTTACCTGCAGGAAACCTTGCTGGTCAGGCTTCGACAAAAGCTCGGGATCGACACACTGACGCCGATGCATCGCATCGACCGCGAAACGGCAGGACTTGTCCTTTTTTCCGTCAAACCGGAGAGCCGGGATCGTTACCAACGACTTTTCAGGGAAAATTTCGTCGGCAAGCATTATGAAGCTATCGCCGCTTATCGTACCGATCTGGCCCTGCCATTGCGATACAAAAGCCGCATCGTCCAGAGCGATGCCTTCATGCGTATGGAAACCGTCGAGGGGAAACACAATGCCGAAACGGAAATCCGTATCCTTCGTCGCTCAGAAAACTATGCCCACTATGATTTGAAACCGGTCACGGGCCGAAAACACCAGCTCCGTATCCAGATGTGTACACTCGGCATTCCCATCGTCAACGACCGGATCTACCCCATCCATTATCCTGAAGCGCTCACACCAGCCATGCAGGAAGAAGAATACCGGCATCCCTTACAGCTCGTTGCAAAATCCATCCGGTTTACCGATCCGTTTACTGGAGAAATGCGCCAGTTTGAGAGCCGATATTCTCTCGATTTCAATTTCGTCACGACAACATAATTGCCTACCGTTCTCATACCATGAAAAAACGTCCGACACCGGCCAATCGAGACTCTTTTCCTGAAGTTACACTGACCGAATTTCGCGGCATATTGTATATGCACCTCGGTACCGACTGGATACAGGGTGCCATGCGACTGGGAAAACCCAATATTATCGTACTGGACTACGTCCAGCACATGATGATGTGGATGTTGTTCAGAAATACACCGCGTCACATCGTACAGCTTGGACTCGGGAGTGCGGCATTGACTAAATTTTGCTACCACAATTTCCCGAATACGAAAGTCACCGCTGTCGAACTCAATCCGAACGTAATCGATATCTGCCGTAGCACCTTCCATTTGCCTCCGGACGACACTCGCCTGACCGTACTGGAAGACGATGCTGCCCTTTACATCGAATCCATGAAACGCCGCAAAGCGATAGATGTGCTCCAGATCGATTTGTATGATGAAGATGCAGTAGCTCCGGTTTTCGATACACCGGAGTTTTATCAAAGCTGTGCCGATGCCCTGTCACCTGACGGTATGATGACCGTCAACATATTTGGCGAAGCATCCGACAGGCAGAAAAGCATCAAGGCAATGCAAGATTGTTTCGAATCCGTCATCTGGACAATCGTAGAAGAAGGACAAAACATGATAGTGCTCTGCAGCAATTCGCTTGAAGCCGTCCTGTTTGATGATTTGCAAAAACGTTCTGAGCAAATCAAACGAACATATGGCCTGAGAGCAGAAAGATGGGTAGCAGGACTGGCCGCCTGGATGCAAGGCAAAGATGACTGAACACCCAAAACATATAAGACATAAGGCTTATATCAAGTACATGACACCATGTCCCGAATGTATCGTAAAGAAAACCTCCTATCTGACACACGCGAAAAAACAAAAGCGCCCCATAATCCCGAAAATGCATGAAGAAGCGCAAGAGAGGTAAGTGGTGAGAGAGAAAGAGGACAGAGGTGGGGGTAAAAAGAAAAAGCCCCTGACGAGGTGT
>CAKQQG010000050.1 GCA_934270705.1 uncultured Oxalobacter sp.
CATTTCCCCTTTTTTCCGGTTATTTTCGTGTCGTCTCGTTTTGCGCAGAGGCGGATGGGATTTTGTCCGCAGGAAAAGATATATTCTCGTCTCGGGCTTTCAGAGGCGATGATACGGGGTGGCATGATGTGTCTTTCTGGTGTGCGCATGGTGGATGATCGATGACATATCGCGATCGGCGGAAAACCTGGTGTTTTTCTGATAAATGGTTTTATATTCTTTTCGATAAATTTTTTCACTCAAAGTAAAAAAATAGTTGACAGCAGTAATGTATTCTGGTTTAATTGAAGCCATGGATAAGGGTCACTTGGTTTGGCCGCTAGCAAGCAAGTTCCTTTCCTGAGCTGATGAAGCTGATACGTGCAGTACCAACTTTACCAACTTTGCGAGGAGAGAAATTATGGAAACCTTTGGAATCGTATTCTGCGGTGCTTTGATGATCTTGGGCGCAATCGGCGCAGTTGTTCAGAGAGCACGCGGTAACTGGTAAGACGCATTGCCAAACCTGAATATCAATGCCAGATCGAAATGATCTGGCATTTTTTTTTGCGTCTTGAAACGGGTGTGTTTCGATATGATGGGAGAAGTGTAGGAACAGCGGACAGATACTCAGTCCGCTTTTTCATTGGAGGCTTCGCTGAGCAGGAAGAGCGTGTTTTTGGCAAGTTCGGCTTCCAGTTCCTTGCTGATGTTGCCGAATTCGTCTTGTGACGATCCAAGAAACAGCAGGATGCCCATGGGAACGTTCAGTGCATGGCAAATCCGTTGCAGGGTGGAAATGGTGATGTCACGCTGGTTGTGTTCGATCAGTGAAAGATAGGAAACCGAACATTCCGAGAGTTCGGCGAGTTTGGTTTGGGAAAGACCTCTTCGTATGCGGCAAGTCTTGATGGCATTGCCTATATCCATAGTGTGTGCTCCTCGTGACAGCGGTATTGCGGTTACCTGTTGCAGAACGGCTGTTTGCATGATGTTGCGGCGGTATCTTGTACCGGAACGCCGGATTGAATGCATGTGCACGTTACAGGTCGATTGGTGTCTGAATCCGAAAACGGGTCATTTTAACAGAAGTCATGGCGAACTGTCCGGATATTGTCGATATGGTTTGAGATGATGTGGCATGTTGATTGTCGTAATGCGGACCCTGTCCCGGAGAGTTCGTGACTGCTGATATCGATGTAATCTGAAGTTTGGTTTTATATGCAAAAAAATTATGATTTGTGAAGCGCGTCAAGCAGCAAATCTGCGTTCACTTTATAATGGAAAAAACCGCTAATTGCCCCTTACAAAAGAAAGGAAGCCCTATGAAACATGAATTGCCGACCCTGCCTTATCCGATGGATGCGCTCGCCCCCTATATTTCGAAGGAAACGCTGGAATATCATTATGGGCGTCACCACAAGACATATGTCGATAATCTGAACAAACAGATTGCCGGTACGGCTTTTGAAAACATGTCGCTGGAAGATATTGTCCGTAATGCATCGGGTGGCATTTTCAATAATGCGGCACAGACCTGGAATCATACGTTTTACTGGAATGGCATGAAACCCAACGGTGGTGGAGAACCTACGGGGGCATTGATGAAAGCCATTGAGGCGAAATGGGGTTCGTTTGCCGACTTCCGCAAGGCATTTTCGGCTGCGTGCGGCGCCAATTTCGGTTCGGGCTGGACATGGCTGGTCAAAAAGCCGGATGGCTCCGTCGATATCGTCAACACTTCGAATGCTGCCACGCCACTCACCGGCGAAGACAAACCGCTGTTGACTTGCGATGTGTGGGAGCATGCCTACTATATCGACTACCGGAACGCACGTGCCAAATATGCCGAAGAATTCTGGAATGTCGTCAACTGGGATTTCGTTATGGCCAATTTCGCCTGATGATTCCCATGTCCGCGTTTTGCGGACGGATGCCTGTAAAAAGCCTCGCATGCAGCGAGGCTTTTTTGTATGGCGGTATGTTTTCGACGGTGATGTGGTTTTGCGATGAACCGGATATGGTCGCTGCGTTTGCAGTGTCGCCAGGCAGGGTGTGCGGCAAAGGATGACTGTGGGAGTGGCGCTGCAAAACGGGGTGTGACAGAATGTCATCTTGTCATTCCGATCAATCTTTCTGCATGGAGGCGTCATCATGAACAATACCGTCATTCTTTCTTCCGATGCCTGTCTCGGCCACGTTCCGGGACCGGAACATCCGGAGTGTCCAGACCGTCTGATTGCCGTGCGGGAAGCGCTGATGGCGCCGGAGTTCGAATCGGTTCCCTGGAGACATGCGCCCCTCGGTACGAAAGAACAGCTTTTGCTGGTCCATACGCCTGAATATGTCCGGCGGATCGAGACCATCCGGCCGAAGGTGGGCTATGTGCCGCTCGATGGCGGGGATACGATCATGTCGCCGGGGACCTGGGACTGTGTGATGAGCTGCGTCGGCGCGGCCTGCATGGGGGTCGATCTGGTCATGAAAGGCGAGGCGGACAATGTGTTTTGTGCGACCCGCCCCTGCGGGCATCATGCCGAACCCGACAGGGCGATGGGCTTTTGCGTGTTCAACCATGCGGCCATCGGTGCGGCGTATGCTTATGACAAATACAAGCTGGAACGTGTCGCAATCGTCGATTTCGATGTGCACCACGGGAATGGTACGCAGGATGCTTTTTATCACCGTCCGGAAATCTTTTATGCGTCTTGCCACCAGTCGCCCTTTTATCCGGGCAGCGGCGCCCGCTACGAAACGGGAGTTGACCACAATATCGTCAATGTACCGTTGACGCGTGGTGCGGGATCCGAGAAGTTCCGTAACTGCATGACGTTCGAAATTCTGCCGGCATTGAAGAAGTTCAATCCGTCTTTTCTGATCATTTCCGCGGGATTCGATGCGCATCGCAAGGATCCGCTTGGCGGACTGAGTTTTACCGATGATGATTTTTACTGGGTCACGAAAGAATTGATGAAAGTTGCCGATGAGTGTTGTGACGGGAAGATCGTATCGGTGCTGGAGGGCGGTTACAGCCTGGAAGGGTTGGCGACAGGAACGGCAGCGCATGTGCGTGCACTGATGGGAAACTGAGGGACGCGAACTGCCGAATGGATGGCGTTGCATAATTGTCGGGATGCAAGTCAAAGCCGGAAGATGGCTTCCCAGAAAAAGAATTCTCTGATAAAATTTTCATTTTCCAAAATTGGCTTAACCTGAAAAACATTCATGACCACTATTCGCCTTAAAGAAAACGAACCATTCGAAGTCGCCATGCGGCGGTTCAAACGTGCTATCGAAAAAACCGGTCTCCTGACCGAATTGCGTGCCCGCGAGTTTTATGAAAAACCGACTGCTGCGCGCAAGAGAAAACTGGCAGCGGCCGTCAAACGTCACTACAAGCGAATCCGTAGTCAGCAGTTGCCGAAAAAGATGTACTGATCTTTTCCGCCGTTTCAGGCGGATTTCGGAAACCTGAATTCAGTTGCCCGCTCCGGTCAATCCGCGGCGGGTTTTGCTGTTCATTGTTTTTGCTTATCGGAGTGCGACGTGAGTTTGAAAGAGCAGATTGTCAATGACATGAAAAACGCCATGCGCGCCAAGGATACGAAACGGCTTGGGACCATTCGTATGCTGACGGCTGCCATGAAGCAGAAAGAAGTCGATGAACGGATCGAACTGGATGATCGCCAGATTCTCGGGATCATCGAAAAAATGATCAAGCAGCGCAAGGACTCGATTACGCAGTTCGAGGCGGGCGGTCGTCCTGATCTGGCCGAAGGTGAACGGGCTGAAGTCGAAGTCCTGTCTGCCTATATGCCGGAAGCGCTGTCGATGGAAGAGGTAGAAAAGGCAGTTGCGGATGCCGTGAAGGATGCGGCCGGTCCACAGGATATGGGCAAGGTCATGGGTGTCCTGAAAACGCGCCTTGCCGGACGTGCCGATATGTCGGCCGTATCCGCACTGGTCAAAAAAGCGCTGGCCAAAGCCTGATCCGTTTGGCCGATACACGAAAACGTTTCTCGAATGAAAGAGGTTTGTTGAATTCGTGATACCCCAGTCATTCATTCAGGATTTGCTTAACCGCATTGACATCGTCGAGGTGGTGGGCAATCGTGTGCAACTGAAAAAAGCGGGCGCAAACTTTCTGGGTTTGTGCCCGTTTCATACTGAAAAAACACCCAGTTTCACCGTGAGTCCGATCAAGCAGTTCTATCACTGTTTCGGGTGCGGACGGCATGGCTCGGCCATTACTTTCCTGATGGAACATTCGGGACTTTCGTTTGTCGAAGCTGTCGAGGAGCTGGCGCGAAGCGCCGGTATGACGGTGCCGCATGACGATTCGCGTGTGTCGCCGCAACAGCGTGCGCAGCAGCAGGCCAGGACGCTGGCATTGACGGAAGTGATGGCGATGGCGAGCCGATACTACCGGCAGCGGCTCAGACAGTCGCAAAATGCGATCGCCTATCTGAAGAAACGGGGCGTCAGTGGCGAAATCGCCCTGAAGTTCGGCCTGGGATATGCACCGTCGTCGCGTGATGGACTCAGGGATGGCTTCGACGATTATCAGGCGGAAGAGCTGGTCGAGGCGGGGCTTGTCATCGTACGGGATGATGCGCAGGAAGGCGTCAGACGGTA
Source organism: uncultured Oxalobacter sp. (assembly GCA_934270705.1). Classification (GTDB taxonomy): domain Bacteria; phylum Pseudomonadota; class Gammaproteobacteria; order Burkholderiales; family Burkholderiaceae_D; genus Oxalobacter. The sequence continues at coordinate 4,615 of CAKQQG010000050.1, forward strand.
TGACCGTTTTCGGGACAGGATCATGTTCCCGATACGCAATACGCGCGGTCAGGTGATTGCGTTCGGTGGGCGGATTCTGGAAAGTGGCGAACCCAAATACTTGAATTCGCCTGAAACACCCCTATTTCAGAAGGGAAACGAATTATACGGCTTGTTCGAGGCACGTCAGGCGATACGGGACGCGGGGTATGTGCTGGTCGTGGAAGGCTATATGGATGTCGTTGCACTGGCGCAGACGGGTTTTCCGCAGGTGGTGGCGACGCTGGGGACAGCCTGTACATCGGTGCAGGTTCACAAACTGATGCGTCATACCGACCGGATCGTCTTTTCGTTCGATGGCGACAACGCGGGCCGCAGTGCGGCAAGACGTGCGCTGGAAGCCAGTCTGCCGTTGGTATCGGATACGAAAAGCGTGGCTTTTCTGTTTTTGCCGCCTGAACACGATCCGGACAGTTATGTCAGGGAATATGGACATCAGGCCTTCGAGGAACAGGTGGAACAGGCAATGCCGTTGTCGGAGTTCCTGATACAGGAAATTGTCGCCGGTAATGATATGGATACGATGGAAGGTCGCGCGCGGGCCTTGCACAAGGCCAGACCCTGGTGTGCCGCAATGTCGCCTTCGGCCTTGCGCGTGCAGATCCTGAAAAGGCTGGAGCAGATTACGCAGATGTCTGAAGGTGATCTGAAGACGTTTTTGGCGGCCACTGTGGTCAGGCCATCCGGCCAGACCGAAAAGCGGGCGCGACCGCGTTTTCCCCGTCCACCGGTCGTCGGGCTTGAAAGGCAGGTAATGCGCCTGTTGCTGTTGTATCCGGAATTCGCGGCACTGCTGGGTGAGGAAGATGTCGGGGCGATCGCCGCTTTTTCTCCGGACAAGGGAGGGTTGCTGCATGCTGTGCTGGGCGCCATCGGAGAATTGGGTGAACGGCTCAATTATGCATCGCTTGTCGAGCGCTTGCGTTCGGATGGGGTGGAGTGCGAGCAACTGGTCAGGGAAACGCTGGACAGGGAGTATGACGAGGAACCTGCGCGAATGGAATTGCTTGGCGCGGTGCGCCAGATTCGTTTGCGGGTGCTGGCTTCGGAAATGGAAAAACTGGTGTCATCATCGCTGGAGCCAGCTGAGAAAAAGCGTCGTTATCTGGAATTGCGGGAACGGCAGGATGCCTTGCAAAAGGCGTTGATGCAGGGAAATGGGAAGTGAAGTGTTTCCAGGAAGAAACAGAGCGTATAAAAACACGAAAAATGTTATAATATAAGACTTTACATTCGGGATATGTTGCCTTTATGCTCATACAGGCAGCATGCCCGGTATCGTCTGAGTATACCGGTGGATTCCGGTGTGATGGATTTTCGAGCGGACAACGGACGACATGGATAAATCAGATAAATCCCGGTCAGGGACAGATGAAACGAACAGTACGACTATTGCCGTCAAACGGCGTGGCAGGCGCAAGCAGAGCGAGGAAGCTGCGTCTGGTATGAATGCGGCAACCCAGGCACATCCGTCCGAGGTGTCCGCCGAACCGGTTTCCGATGGCACGGTATCGAAAAGGGGGCGGAAAAAGGCGGTCGCCAGCGAAATGGCGGTGTCTGAGGATGCCACGGTCAAGGTCAGAAGTACGCGTGGCAGAAAACCGCGGCAAGCCGTCGTACAGGATACGGCGGATTCCGACGCCGACAAGGGGAATGCGCCGGAGACGGTCGTCACGACCGATGCCGCGCAACTGGCGGCGATCGATACGTCTGGCTATGTCCTGCCTGCCGTGAAAGTGCCGGGGCGCCGTGGACGCAAGCCCAAGGATTTTCAGCCTGAAAACGAGGAAGTGGCGGCGCTCAACGCTGTGGAACGTGCTGAAATGAAGGCAGCGGACAAGGCTCGTGTCAAGGATCGAAAGGCCAAGGAAAAGGCGTTGTTGAAGGATGCGCTGGCCGGGGATTCCGAGGCAACGGAAGAAGAACTGGAACGCCGGCGCGAACGCCTGAAGATGCTCATCAAGCTGGGCAAGGAACGTTCGTTTTTGACCTATGCGGAAATCAACGACCATTTGCCGGACAATGTGATCGACCCCGACGCGATCGAAGGGATTATCAGCACGTTCAACGATATGGGGATCTCGGTGTATGAACATGCGCCGGATGCCGAGGATTTGCTGCTGACCGACAATGTCGTGACGGTGACGAGCGATGAGGAAGCCGAGGCGGCCGCGGAAGCGGCGCTGTCGACTGTCGATTCCGATTTCGGGCGGACGACGGACCCGGTACGCATGTATATGCGGGAAATGGGGTCGGTCGAACTGTTGACGCGCGAAGGGGAAATCGAAATCGCCAAGCGGATCGAGGAAGGTCTGAAGGACATGATTCAGGCGATTTCTTCCTGTCCGACCACCATTCTGGAAATCATCGAGCAGGCTGAAAAAATCCGCAAGGATGAAGTGAAGATCGACGAAGTTGTCGATGGTATGGCTGACGAAGAAGATGATGCGCCTCCGATGGTGGCTGCGTCCGACAGCGATGCCGATGACGCCGATGATGCCGATGACGCCGGAGATGACGACGGCGAGGATGACTCGGACGAGGACGATGGCGACAGCGGTTCCGCCAGTGGCGCCGCCGCGGGTTTTTCGGCCGAACAGCTGGAAAAACTGAAAGAGGAAGCGCTGGCCAGATTCGCGCAGATCGAAAAGCATTTCAAGAAAATGCAGCGCGCTTTCGAGCAGGACGGATACAATTCGCCGGCTTACGTGCGGGCGCATGACAGTATTTCCGAGGAGTTGCTGGGTATGCGGTTTACCGCTCGTTTTATCGAGAAGCTGTGCGATACCCTGCGTGCGCAGATGGACGAAGTCCGGCAGATCGAGCGTGAAATCCTGAATGTCGCGGTCAACAAGTGCGGTGTACCGCGCGCCCATTTCATCAAGACTTTTCCGGGTAACGAGACGAATCTGGAATGGGTCGATGAAGAAGTCGGCGCGAATCATCCATACAGCGAAATTTTGTCCCGCAATGTGCCGATGATCAAGGAATTGCAGCAGAAACTGGTCGATATCGAAAACCGGATCGGTATGCCGCTGACGGATTTGCGTGAAATCAACCGCAAGATGGTCGCAGGCGAAATGCGTGCGCGCAAGGCGAAAAAGGAAATGACGGAAGCGAATCTGCGTCTGGTCATTTCGATCGCCAAGAAATACACCAATCGCGGTTTGCAGTTTCTGGATTTGATTCAGGAAGGCAATATCGGTCTGATGAAGGCGGTGGACAAGTTCGAGTATCGTCGTGGTTACAAGTTCTCGACGTATGCGACCTGGTGGATTCGTCAGGCGATCACCCGTTCGATTGCCGATCAGGCACGTACTATCCGTATTCCGGTTCACATGATTGAAACCATCAACAAGATGAATCGTATCTCACGGCAGATTTTGCAGGAAACCGGTTCAGAGCCGGATCCGGCGACGCTGGCGGCGAAGATGGATATGCCGGAAGACAAGATTCGCAAGATCATGAAGATTGCGAAGGAACCGATTTCGATGGAAACACCGATCGGGGATGACGACGATTCGCATCTGGGCGATTTCATCGAGGACAACAATACGCTGGCTCCGGCCGATGCGGCATTGCATGCCTCGATGCGCAGTGTGGTCAAGGATGTGCTGGATTCACTGACACCGCGTGAAGCGAAAGTGCTGAGGATGCGTTTCGGCGTTGAAATGTCAACGGATCATACGTTGGAGGAAGTCGGAAAACAGTTCGATGTGACACGTGAACGTATTCGCCAGATCGAGGCAAAAGCCTTGCGGAAATTGCGTCATCCGTCACGATCGGATAAACTTAAAAGTTTCCTGGAAAGTAATTGACAGGTTGGGTGGTAACAGGGCCTATAGCTCAGTTGGTTAGAGCAGAGGACTCATAATCCTTTGGTCCCAGGTTCAAGTCCTGGTGGGCCCACCATGACATATGCAGGACTGCCTGTAGCGGGCAGTCCTGTTTTTTTCTGGTTGTTCACATACCGGGATTCTCTCTTTCTCGTTGTCTCGCAGGAACGGGATTGATGTTCGCTTTGTGGATGAAAACTCACCGTGAAGTGAGACCACAACATCGGTATCGACTGGTTTGGGGGTGATTGTGTCCAGGTCTGTTTATTATCTGACGGGTATGGGCGGGCGCCTTGCTGAAGGTCTGGGAGCCGCACTTCTGGCCAGAAAAGTACGGTTGGATGGACGTGAGTTATCGGGCGAATTCAGAAGGCTTGATTTTCAGGATCAAATAGATCTTGTTTCTGAAGATCTTGTGGCTCGACACTGGACAGAGGACAGTCTGGTCATTGCCAATTCGTTTGGTGCATATCTCTTTCTTCATGCCCAGTCACAGTTGCCGAAGTATGTCGGGCGTGTCGTTCTCTTGTCGCCAATCGTAGGTGAATTCGGTGATGCTGAAATCATGATGCATTTCATTCCGCCACGTGCGGACAAACTGTTTGCCTTAGTTCGTGAAGGGCGATTCGTCGTTCCTGACCGGTTGGAAATATACGTTGGGCAAGATGATTGGCAGAGCAATCCGGCGAGTGTCATCAAGTTGTTTCAGCATACGGGCGCGGCGGTCACAATTGTGCCTGATGCCGGTCATATGTTGCCGAAAGCGTTTGTCGGTAAGTTGCTTGACGAATTGATTGTGTAATGGGGGTGTGTATGCGTTTGGGCGAAACCGGTCTGGTTGCCTGCGCATTTTGCGGCATGCCTGCGGGGATTTGCGTGTGATTCAAGGATTTCGCTGACATCCGTTTCGGCGAATGTTTTTGTGATCTTCGGGAATGCCGGTTCAAGTTTTGGCAAGTCTGCCGGTTAACGAGGGAATATGGTTTGCGCATATCCTTTTTTCCGCAACAAAACCTGTTTTGCTTGTGAGGCTTGCGGTTGCGAAACCGGATGAGATGGGTTATATAAATACAAAAGCCGGTAATACTGTCGTCAGGATGTGAAAACAGGTTTTCACTTGTGGCGGATGTGCCGTGACGGCAGACAATTTTTTCGGTGTCATTCAATAATGGCTGGGATAGACCATGATTATCATTTGTGCTTTTTTGGCGGCTGTTCTGATTTTCGTATGGGGGTGGCGTCGTTTATATAACCATAATATGCGCAAGGGGGCGCGCAAGGGGATTGCACATACGTTCGGTGTGCTGATCGGCATTTTTCCGGCTCTGTTTTTCTTTTATGCCTGTTTCGCAACGTTTCCTCCGCCGGATATGGAGCCGCCTTCTACCGGTTCGCTGGTCGGATTATGGGTGATTTTCGCTATTGCCGTCGGGATGTTGTTGTATCTGACGACACGTCCGGTTCCGCAGGAAAAGGATAAAACGACGCTTCCTTCGGTGAACAAGACGAAGCAGTGAACCAGTAAGAATAGGCGCCATAAAAAAACGGGAACATCGTTCCCGTTTTTTTATGGCGTGCGCTTATCCATTCATTCTTTCCAGAAACGATGTCAGGTAGTGACCGGTTTGTAAAAGACGGTTTTTGAGGCGATGTTCGTCATCGACCAGATGGAGCGTACACAGGGTATTCTGGCTGAAACGGATGACGTTGGCGACGGGAATCAGACTGTCATGCCAGCCGTGGACGATTTCGATGGCATTGCCATGGCAGCCAAGCCGGTATGGCGGATAACCCGGAATATCGATGGCGGGAGCCAGCAGGAAAAGTCCTTTGACGGGAACCGATGCGCTGGCTGCCATGGCGACCCATCCGCCCATGCTGGAACCCACCAGATAATCCGCCGGCCGTTTGCGGCAGGCTTCGACGAGCATGCCGGTACGGACTTCCGGATCGGTAGTCGAAGAATAATCCAGACTTTCCACATCGTAGCCCATTTTTTCCGCAATGCTTGCAAGATAGCGTATTTTCGTACCCCATGGGCCGCTTTCTTTTCCGTGAACGAAGTGAATCAGTGGTTTCATATGTCGGTTTGTTTCGGGTGGCAAAAGATTCGTTCATGATTTTATGCCAAATTTGCCGCAGGTTGAGAAAAGATGAAGCGACAGGGTAGCGCCGTGGCATGATAGGCTGGTTCGTTTGTGTGCCGGGGCTGTTTTTGTGGCAGACTGTATC
>CAKQQG010000051.1 GCA_934270705.1 uncultured Oxalobacter sp.
GTTTATCGTCATGTATGCGGCGGACTATACAGTCAGAAAACAGAATTTCATGCACAAGCTGACCAAAGGATTCTTGCCGATGGCGCTTGCATTGGGACTGATCGGGTTGCTGCTGTTGCTGGAACCTGACTTGGGAGCGTTGGGTGTCATCATCTGCATTGCGATGGGCATTCTGTTTCTGGGGGGCTTCAACGGCATCTGGTTCGGTGGTATCGCCGCGACACTGGTGGGGATATTCAGTATGGTCATCGTGATGTCGCCGTGGCGAAGGGAACGTATTTTCGCGTATCTCAATCCCTGGGACGAAGCCAATGCACTGGGCAAGGGCTACCAGCTTTCCCATTCGCTGATCGCTTTCGGGCGGGGTGAGATTTTCGGTGTCGGTCTGGGGGGCAGCGTGGAAAAACTGCATTATCTGCCGGAAGCGCATACCGACTTCTTGATGGCTGTCGTGGGCGAGGAACTGGGATTCGTCGGTGTGGTGGCGGTTGTCGCCATTTTTTACTGGATTGTGAAGCGCGCCTTTGAAATCGGGCGCCAGTCCATCGCCATGGACAGGATTTTCGCAGGATTGCTGGCGCAGGGTATCGGTATCTGGATCGGGGTACAGACGTTCATCAATATGGGCGTCAATCTCGGTTTGTTGCCGACTAAAGGATTGACTTTGCCGCTGATGAGTTATGGCGGTTCCGGAATCGTCATTAACTGTATGGCGATGGCCATCTTGCTGCGTGTCGATTATGAAAACAGGAAAATCATGAGAGGGGGCAGGATATGAGCGGGCGCCGCAAACTCATGATTATGGCAGCCGGCACGGGAGGACACATTTTTCCCGGGCTTGCGATTGCGCAGACCATGCAGGCGCAGGGTTGGGATGTGACATGGCTGGGAACCATGCATGGCATGGAAGGCAATATCGTGCCGTCGCGCGGTATTGAAATGGACAGCATCGATTTTGCAGGATTGCGAGGCAAGGGAATGATGCACATGCTCAAGGGCAGCGTTCATTTGATGACGGGTTTTATGGCATGTCTTGGCATCATGAAACGGCGCAAGCCCGATCTGGTTGTCGGTATGGGTGGATATGTCACCGTACCAGGCGGAATGGCGGCCAGAATGCTGGGAATTCCCGTTGTGCTGGTCAATGCGGATGCCAGATTGCTGTTGTCCAACAAGACGCTGGCTTCTTCGGCGAAACGGATTCTGTTCGGCTTTCCGGGGAACTATGGAGAGCTGACTTCGAAATCGGTTTGTACCGGTAATCCGGTTCGTCAGGAAATCAAAATATTGCCCGTGCCGGAATATCGTTATGGACAACGTGAAGGTGTTCTGAAAGTGCTGGTCGTGGGGGGCAGTCTGGGCGCGAAGGTATTGAACGATTGTCTGCCGGCTGCCATGGCGTTGTTGCCGTTCGATTCTCGCCCCAGATTGGTTCACCAGACGGGAAGGCAGCATGTGGCGGCGGTCAGGCAGGAATATCGCAAGGCACAAGTGCATGCTGAAGTGGTCGATTTTATCGATGACATGGCTGCGCAGTATGCCGATGCCGATCTGGTGATTTGTCGTGCAGGAGCGATTACGGTGACGGAACTGACGGCGGCAGGTGTGGCAAGTATTCTGGTTCCGCTGATTGCATCGACGACTTCGCACCAGCGGGACAATGCCTTGTTCATGAGCGGTGAAGGGGCGGCGATCCATTTGCCTCAGGCGGATATGACGCCGGAATCACTGGCACGGATTATTGCGGAAATGACGCGTGAGAAATGTCTGGAAATGGCCAAAAAGGCTTATGGACTGGGTAAACGGGATGCCAATGAACGGATTGCGGATGTGCTGGTCCGGACAGCAAACGGTAAATAAACGGATGTTATGAAACACAAAGTCAAACGGATACATTTCATCGGAATCGGCGGAAGCGGCATGAGCGGCATTGCCGAGGTGCTGTTGAACCTGGGATACGAAATCACCGGTTCCGATCTGGCGAGCAATGCCTCGACACGGCATCTTGCCGCGCTGGGAGCACGGGTTATGCGGGGGCACGCGGCGGAAAATATCGAAAAGGCCGATGCGGTTGTCGTTTCCAGTGCGATCAGGGATGACAATCCGGAAGTGCTGGCGGCACGCAAGCAGAATATTCCGATCGTTCCCAGAGCGGTTATGCTGGCCGAACTGATGAGGCTGAAACGGGGCATTGCCATCGCCGGAACACACGGGAAAACAACGACGACCAGTCTGGTGGCCAGTGTGCTGGCGGAAGGCGGTTTCGATCCCACGTTCGTGATTGGCGGACGATTGAACAGCGCAGGTGCCAATGCAGGATTGGGTGCGGGTGATTTCATTGTTGCCGAGGCTGACGAGTCGGATGCATCGTTTCTGAATCTGAATCCGGTGATCGAAGTCATTACCAACATCGATGCCGATCATATGGATACCTATGACCATGATTTCGCCAAACTCAAGCAGGCTTTCATCGCTTTTACACAGCGCCTGCCGTTTTACGGGCGGGTCATGTTGTGTCTCGATGACAGCAATGTCCGTGAGATCAGGCCGTTCATTTCCAAGCCGGTGACGACATACGGGTTTCATGAAGATGCCGATGTGCGTGCGATCGATGCACGTGCGGAAGGTACCATGATGACGTTTACCGCGCTTCAGAAGGGGCATCCGCCCATGGCGGTCAGACTGAACCAGCCGGGCATGCACAATGTCCAGAATGCCTGCGCCGTGATCGCCATCGCACGAGAACTGGGTATCGATGATGCCGCCACGCAACGGGCGATGGAGCAGTTTACAGGTGTGAACCGGCGGTTCACCAGGCTGGGAAAAATCCGGCTGCCGAAAAATAATGCAAATACGACAGTGGAAGTCGAGCTGGTCGATGATTACGGACATCATCCGGCCGAGATGGCGGCCACGATCGCGGCGGCACGGGCGGCCTATCCGGGCAGGCGACTGGTACTGGCTTTTCAGCCGCACCGTTATACCAGAACGCGGGATTTGTTCGAGGATTTCGTGAAAGTGCTCTCCAGCGTCGATGTGCTGTTGCTGGCGGAAGTCTATCCGGCAGGCGAGCAGCCGATCGTGGCTGCAGACGGAAGGACGCTGGCCCGAACGATCCGGGTGGCAGGCAAGGTCGATCCGGTATTTGTCGCGGATATTGCCGATATGCCGGCCGTTATTCTGAATGTGGTCGAGGATGGCGATGTCGTGATGACAATGGGAGCGGGTTCTATCAGTGGTGTTCCGGGAAAACTTGTGGAAAAGGTTCAGATTTGACGTATGGATAAAGTGATGAAAACAAAGGTACCGGAGCAATTGGGCAAAGTGGGTGTTCTGTACGGCGGAAAGTCGGCGGAAAGGGAAGTTTCTCTGGTTTCCGGCAAGGCGGTTTGCGAAGCGTTGGCGAGTCGTGGTGTCGATGCTCATCTTTTCGATACGGGCGTTCGCAGTCCGGTCGAGTTGCAAAAGGAAAATTTCGACCGTGTATTTATTGCATTGCATGGTCGTTATGGTGAGGACGGATGCATGCAAGGCATGCTGGAAGAAATGCGGATTCCATACACCGGTTCCGGTGTGATGGCTTCGGCCATTGCCATGGACAAGATTATGACGAAACGGTTGTGGCTGGCAGAGGGATTGCCGACACCCCGTTACAGGGTACTGGATGCCGATACCGATTTCGATGAAGTGGTCCGTTATCTTGGGCTGCCGTTGATCGTCAAGCCTGCGCATGAAGGCTCGACGCTGGGATTGATGAAAGTCACCGATGCGGCACAAATGGCGGATGCCTATGCGCAGGCCGCGAAATATGACCGCTCCGTATTGGCCGAGGAATTTATTAGCGGCATGGAATTGACTTGCGCGATTCTGGAACTGGATGGCAAGGCTGAAGCGTTACCGCTGATCCGGATTGTCGCACCCGGAGCCAATTACGATTATCACAACAAGTATTTCAGTGACGAGACGCAGTATTTGTGCCCTTGCGGACTGGATGAAAAGACCGAGCGGCAAATACAGCGATATGCCTTGCAGAGTTACAAGGCACTGGGTTGTCGCGGATGGGGACGTATCGATGTGATATTGCGAAGCAGCGACAATGCGCCGTTCTTGCTGGAACTGAATTCGTCACCCGGTATGACGGGGCATTCGCTGGTACCGATGGCTGCGCGTCAGGCAGGGCTGGAATATGAGGATTTGTGCCTGACGCTGTTGCGTTCGGCGACGCTGGATCACAAGGAACACGAAGGAAATTGAACGCACCATGTGGCATAACATCCGGATATTGAATGCGATCTCGAATGCCTGCATGGCCATCTTCATATTGGCGGTGGTCACGGGAGCGATCGGCTGGCTGATACAAAAGCCGGTCTATGCGCTTCAGACGGTCAGGGTTCAGTCTGCCGGTGGCGAGGCGCTGCGACATGTCAATGCCCTGACGGTCAGAAATATCGCGTTACCCAATATACGGGGCAATTTCTTTACGGTCGATCTCGATGAAGTGCGAGGCGCGTTCGAGGCTGTGCCATGGGTGCGATCTGCCAGTGTCCGGAGGGAATGGCCCGACAAACTGGTCGTTTCGCTGGAAGAATACCAGCCGCTCGGCGTCTGGGGAAATGAAGGGATGTTGCTTTCGACGAAAGGCGATCTCTTTACCGTCAATATGGCCGAAGCGGAAGAAGATTACGACCTGTTGCAGTTTTCCGGGCCGGAAGGCAGTGAGAAGGAAGTGATGGTGCGCTATATGGAATTTTGCCGGCGGTTCGCCGCGATCGATCTGGTACCCAGGGAAGTCAGGCTTTCCGATCGTTATGCATGGTCGGTCAGACTGGATAACGGTATGAGAGTCGAGTTTGGCCGCGAAGCAGAGCCGGGCACGATGGATGTTTTGATGAACCGGCTGTTGCATGCATATCCGCAACTGGCGGGCATGGCGGATGGCCGTATCGAAAATATCGATATGCGTTATCCGAATGGTTTGGCACTGAAAGTCAGGAATGCACTTCCTGCATCGGATATTCAAAGAAGTAGTGTGGCGCTATGACTAAAGATTTGAAAAATTTGATTGTCGGACTGGATATCGGAACTTCGAAAGTGGTCGCTGTCGTTGCCGAGGTTTTGCCGGATGGCCGGCATGAAGTGATCGGACTGGGACAGCACGAGTCGAAAGGTTTGAAAAAAGGGGTGGTCGTCAATATCGAGGCAACTATCGCATCAATTCAGGCAGCACTGGAGGAAGCGGAGCTGATGGCCGATTGCAAGATACGTACGGTTTATACCGGTATTGCCGGCAGCCATATCCGCAGTTTCAATTCGCGCGGTATGGTGGCGATCAAGGACAAGGAAGTGACCGCTGCCGATGTCGCACGCGTTATCGAAACTGCTCGCGCGGTCAATATTCCGACGGATCAGCAGTTCCTGCATACGGTTTCGCAGGAATTTGTCGTGGACAATCAGGAGGGGGTCCGCGAACCGATCGGCATGAGCGGTATCCGGCTGGAAGTCAAGGTGCATATCGTGACCGGTGCAGTATCCGCAGTCCAGAATATCGTCAAGTGTATCCGGCGGTGCGGCCTTGAAGTATCGGATCTGATCTTGCAGCCGCTGGCATCGGCCGATGCGGTGTTGACAGAAGATGAAAAGGAACTGGGTGTTGTCCTGATCGATATCGGAGGCGGTACAACGGATATCGCCGTATTCACCGAAGGGGCGATCCGGCATACGGCAGTGATTCCGATCGCAGGTGACCAGATCACCAACGATATTGCCATGGCCTTGCGCACACCGACGCTGGAAGCGGAAGAAATCAAGATACGTCATGGTGTCGCCAAACAGATACTGGTCGATCCGTCGGAAACGATCGAGGTGCCGGGTCTGGGAGATCGTGGCCCGCGTACCTTGTCGCGCCAGATGCTGGCTGCCGTGATCGAACCGCGGGTGGAAGAATTGTTTGCGTTGGCTTTGCAGGTCGTTCGTGAATCGGAATTCGAGGAAGTCTTGTCTTCAGGTGTGGTATTGACGGGCGGTACATCGTTGATGCCGGGGATTGCCGAACTGGCTGAGGATATTTTCCTGAAACCGGTCAGGGTGGGTGTTCCGCAATATAGCGGGCAATTGGCCGATGTCGTGAAGAGTCCGCGGTATTCGACGGCGCATGGTCTTCTGGCAGAGGCCAAAAAGCAGTATCTGCGAGGCAACGTGGTGAATCGCCAGCAGGGCTCGACAAAGGCAGTGTTGCAGCGAATGAAAGAATGGTTTATGGGGAATTTCTGAGTTTTGCAGAAATTGATGGTTTGATTGCAAGCGGTTTTTAGGTGAAGCTGTCACACATTGTGTGGGAGTGGACAGATAAGAACGGCATTTTGACAGGAGTGGAAAAATGGAATTTGATATGGTCGACAAGGCTACGCCGGGTACGATTATCAAGGTAGTCGGTGTAGGTGGTGCAGGCGGTAATGCCGTTCAGCATATGATCAACAATGGCGTGACGGGTGTTGAGTTCATTGCTGCCAATACGGACGCACAGGCATTGGCTCGTTCAGACGCCCACAATATCATCCAGATCGGTGATTCCGGTCTGGGAGCCGGTATGCGTCCGGATGTCGGCCGTCAGCTGGCTGAACAATCGCGCGACCGGATCGAGGATGCATTGCGTGGTGCACATATGGTGTTTATTGCGGCCGGCATGGGCGGTGGAACCGGAACGGGTGCCGCCCCGATCGTGGCCGAGATCGCCAAATCGCTGGGCGCCCTGACTGTTGCCGTGGTCTCCAAACCGTTTTCCTATGAGGGGCAGAAGTGTATGGAGATCGCTGAAGAAGGACTGGACGCCCTGTCCGAGCATGTCGATTCTCTCATTGTCATTCTCAACGAAAAACTGGAAGAAATTTATGAGGACGACAGTATGGTCGAGTGGTTGCAGCATGCCGATGATGTATTGAACAACGCTGTTGCCGGTATTGCGGAGATCATCAATGTCAGCGGCCATATCAATGTTGACTTCAACGACGTGAAAACGATCATGGGCGAACAGGGCAAGGCCATGATGGGTACCGCTGTGGCTTCGGGGATGGATCGTGCAAGAATCGCTGCGGAACAGGCGGTCGCCTCGCCGCTGCTTGACGGTATCGATCTGTCCGGTGCACGAGGAGTACTGGTCAATGTGACCGCAAGCCGTTCACTCAAGGGCAAGGAAACCAAGGAAGTGATGGCTGCCGTTCGCGCGTTCGCCGCACCGGATGCCACGATTGCACTGGGTATTGCTTATGACGATGCCATGGGCGAGGATATCCGTGTGACGGTCGTCGCAACCGGTCTTGGCAGAAACAAGCGACCGGTTCGTCTGGTGCAGCCCCCGCAGCTGAGAACTGGCACCAATAACGAAGTGGTGGTGCAGGCTGGTGGTGATGCGGTCGGCGGGCAGGACATGTCGCAGTCTTTCGACACCCTGCAGACACCGGCGGTATGGCGTCATGGTCGTGAATCGGCCAGTGACACGGTCAAGGCGCTTGAAAAGAACGGGATGGAAACATATGACATTCCGGCGTTTTTGCGTCGTCAGGCAGACTGATTCGTAAAATGCAGGCGCAGCTTCTTGTCTGGCTGCGCCTGTTTTTCCGAATTGTTACAAATGTAAAAAGACTGTGGCGCTTTCCGGAAAGCGGATATTCTGGAAACAGAGTGTATATGCCTTTTTGTACCGACATAAGATATCATGTCAGGTTACAATAACCCGATTGGGCAGGCGGCCATTGACAAGCAGGTAATGTAAATCATGCTGAAACAACGTACCATTCAACATCCGACACGCACGGTCGGAATCGGACTGCATTCTGGATACAAGGTCGAACTGGTGTTGCGTCCTGCCGCACCGGATACGGGGATCGTGTTCCATCGTACCGACCTGAATCCGGAAGTGTCGATTCCGGTGAGTGCGCAGGCGATCGGTGAAACGATGCTGGCTTCCACACTGGTGAAAGACGGGGTGCGTATTTCCACGATTGAACATTTGATGTCGGCCTGTGCGGGATTGGGTATCGACAATTTGCATGTCGAAGTGAATGCGGAAGAAATTCCCATCATGGATGGTTCTGCCTCTTCGTTCGTGTTTTTGTTGCAACAGGCAGGATTGCAGGAGCAGGAAGCGCCCAAAAAATATATCCGCGTCAAGAAAAAAGTTGAAATCAGGGATGGAGAGGGGGCAGCCCTGAAATGGGCGCGACTCGAACCCTATAACGGTTTCAGGCTGGATTTCTTTATCGAATTCAATCATCCGGCCATCGATTCGACACATCAGCATGCCGTCGTGGATCTCGGCAATGTATCCTATGTACGGGATGTCTCGCGCGCACGCACTTTCGGCTTCGTCCGCGATGTCGAGACATTGCGCGGGATGGGGCTGGCCAGAGGCGGTTCGCTTGAAAATGCGATCGTCATGGATGAATACCGGATTCTGAATGCGCAGGCGCTGCGTTATGAGGATGAATTCGTCCGGCACAAAATTCTGGATGCCATCGGCGATCTCTACAACATCGGTTATCCGTTGCTGGCTTCCTATACGGCGCACAAGTCGGGACATGCGCTGAACAATCAGCTGATACGCGCCTTGCTGGCACAGCCGGATGCCTATGAAATCGTGACCTTTACCACGCAGGAAGAAGCGCCGAATTCCCTGTTCGAACAATCGACGCTGGAGTGGATGCCGGCCTGATGTACCGGTTGCAGGCGTTTTCCGCTATGCCGGACGGTGTCGCAAGAGCAGCTGCCGCAGTGAACTGGATAGTGGCGATTTGTCGCCGTCCGATTCCAGTTTTTCATACAGTTCCAGAAAAGAGGCATAGGCCGTTACGGGCAGGTCGTTCTTGTGGGGGGCTGGCGCAGCGGCAGGCTGGTGATGCGGCAACAGGATTTTCAGCTGGATGGCGTTTACCGGCCAGTCTTTTGCACCGAGCCGGTTTTTCAACACGGGTATCTGTTGCCGCAATCTGGTGGCAATAGCCTGGTTGGGGACACCGATATGCAGCGTACCGTTCTCCAGACGCATGACCTGGCAGCCTGAAAAGAAAGCCGGCA
>CAKQQG010000052.1 GCA_934270705.1 uncultured Oxalobacter sp.
GGACGAACGCGTCGCACCCCACGCGGGTGCGTGGATTGAAACAGGCAGCAATGGATATGCGCACGACGGTTGTTAGTCGCACCCCACGCGGGTGCGTGGATTGAAACGGACGCTGTTTTATTGGTGTATTTATAAACATGTCGCACCCCACGCGGGTGCGTGGATTGAAACTGAATCCCAACACGAACGGTCTGCGGCGATACTGTCGCACCCCACGCGGGTGCGTGGATTGAAACGGTTATCAGGAAAGATGGGCCGAATATCGTTATCGTCGCACCCCACGCGGGTGCGTGGATTGAAACTCTGCGCTCTGTATTGCTCGATCAATGCGTTGTTGTCGCACCCCACGCGGATGCGCCCGGAGCATTGCCTGCGCGTCAGACGGAAAAGTTTGTCTGTGACGAAAAAAAACGGAAAAAGGCGAAAAAAACGGAAAAAAAGACTTGAAAAACGGGATATCGGACATATCTGTGCAGTATCGATGAGCGGATGCCGAAAGGCTCCGAGGGTCGGTGCGGGTCGGCGTCCCGTCCGGATGTCGCCAGTGCCGGTTTGAAAAGAATGAAACGGAAATGCACGTTTCGAAACGGTGTTTCCGCGATGACAGAAAAGGAGTTGATGATGTTACCGAGTGTCTTTGGTGAAAAACTGTTTGATGATATGTTCAATGATGCCTTTACGCTGGTTCCTGCCTTTGCACGCAATTCGCAGGTATTCGGCGCCAATGCAAAAAATCTGATGAAAACCGATGTCCGTGAACTGGAAAAAACCTATGAACTGGATATCGATCTGCCGGGCTTCAAGAAAGAAGATGTCAAGATCGAACTGGACAAGGGTTATCTGACGATCAGTGCGACACAGTCTTCCGATGACGGTGAAAAGGACAAGAAAGGCCAGTATATCCGTCGTGAACGCGCTACGGGTGAATGCAGCCGGAGTTTCTATATCGGCGAAAACGTCGAACCGAAGGACGTTACCGCCAAATTCGAAAACGGTATTCTGCAAATTTCTTTCCCGAAAGCACCGGAACCGAAACAGCCGGAAAGCAAGCTGATTTCCATTGCCTGATCGCAAGGGAAAGCATGAGAGGAAAAAGCCGGAATGATTCCGGCTTTTTTTATTGCGTGAACCGGATGGCGCGCTTTCGGGCGATGTCGCCACGGCATGCCGCCTGTGTCGAAGGAGCGCGTCATCGCATCGTATCCACCGGACGCGGGCAGGGCGTCATGCCGTTCGTGCGGAAACCGTTCCGCTCATGATACGGCTCGCCGGATGAGGCGGCAGCGGCGGCATGGAAGGGATGAATGCCGGTCTGTCGCGCTAGCGCTGGCCTTGTCGCCAATGCATGCACGAACGCAAAACGCGCTTTGGCCGTCATGAAAGCATGGCAGCGCAATACATTCCGGAAAGTCACCGGGTCGCCGGTTTGACGCTCCATCGCGCTACCGGTCGCCGGACCGTGACGCAATGGCGGCATGATGAAACCGCCGGCCGTGAAAGACGGGCGGCGGGCAAAAAGCGTGACGATGCAGGCTAGAGTGGCATGGCGAAAAAGGCCGCGCGTTCGGCAGGGTCGGACAGGCCGATGATCGCCATATGGTGCGGCAGCAGCGCGGAATGCGGCGTATGCAACCGGAAATGGCTGCGGATGGTGGACAGTTCCAGAATCAGTCCGGAAATGTCCAGCGACTCGCATGCGGTGAAGGCAGCCTGTTGCGGATGCGGCATCATGCGGTCGCCCGCCTCCTGCCATGCCGGGCGGAAATAATGGATGAGACCGGCTTGCGCCAGACAGATTTTCTGCAGCTCGGTCAGGGGATGGTCGCGGACGGACAGAAAACGCCGTTCGCCGGAAGGCGCACCCTCATGTTGCAGGCGGCCGGGCAGCATGACCAGCTCATAGGGCAGGTATTCGAAGGCATAGACGATCACTTCATCGTCCGGCAGGGCATTTTGCCATTCGGCAAGCAGATGCTGCAACGGTTCGTTGCGGAAAATACGGTCGAAAACCGGTGTATCGCCTTCCCCGAATACATTGCCGATATACAGCACTTCCAGATCGTTGAGCGCCTGCCGTTCGGCGATGATGGCGGGATGCTGGCTCAGGCCGCCCGCGCTGATCCGGCGCAGGCAGTGGCCGGAGGCATCCAGCGTGCGGATCTCATGATACGGCGAAGGCGACAGGGTGACGTTCGTTTCGTTTTCCGCCTGCGCAAGGGGAAATCCGAAATGGATGGACAGGGGATTTTCGTCCACGATACAGCGCAAATCGCCGGAAACCGTGTTGCCGTCGTATGAAAACGTGTCCGGATCGAAAGAAAAGCGCGGGCGGCGGCAAAGCAGGTAAATATGGGCGTTGGCGAGCACGCGGTTCATTTTCGCCCCGTAATCCGTACCGGGTCTGATTTCACCGGCCGCCAGCGCCATCGCGCCCCATGAACGCAGATGAACGGAGACGCCGGATAACGGTTTTCCTGTGGGCTTGGTCATGGTGAAATCCCTGTATGAGCGAAAGCGACAGCATGAAGATAACAGATTATCGGCGGTTTTCCGCAAGCTGCGGGAAAAAATCGCGTGTGCGGCGGCAAAGCGGTGGTGGCAAAGCGGCAGCGTACACGGCGGCATACGGCGAAAACCCTGCCGGTCGTTGCGGACGTGCGTGCGCTGGTCTGTCCGCGTCGTGCAACATGCTGTTCCGCAAGACATTGCAATGTGGAATGCCCCGGTTTTGTCGCGCATTGCAGTGAAATGCCGATTTGCCGCACGGCGGCATTTTCACCCGGTGCGACAGTGGATGTTCGCCGTTCACGGCTGGATACCGCACGGTCTGAAGCGCCCGACCGCTTGATAAATACGGCGGGGCGAACGACAATGCCATCTGGAATTTCCGGAGTGGGGACATGAAAGAAAAAATCGTCAAGACCAATGCGGCGCGCATGCTGGACAAATCGAAAATCGCCTACCGGCTGGTGTCTTATGAAGTCGATGAAAACGACCTGTCGGCCAAACACGTCGCCGAAAGCGTCGGGGAAAACATCGAACAGGTATTCAAGACGCTCGTTTTGCATGGCGACAAGACCGGGCATCTCGTCTGTGTCGTGCCGGGCGACCATGAAGTCGATCTGAAAAAAGTCGCCCGGGTGTCGGGCAACAAGAAATGCGAAATGATCGCTGTGAAGGAACTGTTGCCGCTGACCGGCTATATCCGCGGCGGCTGCTCGCCTGTCGGCATGAAAAAGCATTTTCCGACATACATTCACCAGACCATGACGCAATTCGACCGGATATACGTCAGCGCGGGCGTGCGCGGCGTCCAGATCGAGATCGCGCCGGACGACCTGATCCGCGAAGTGCGGGGAACGCTTGCCGACCTCGTCGCGGAATGAATCCCGCCATGCCGTTTTTCCCGCCGAGAAAGACGGCTTACAGATTCGCCAGCAAATGCTGGATGCAGACCTTCATGCCGATACCGATCAGGATGATGCCGCCGAGCAATTCCGGCTGGAATTTCCTGAAGCCTCCGAAAGACACGCCGCCCAGATAGCCCGCCACCGAAAACAGAAAAGACACCAGTCCGAAAATGGCGATCGGCCAGATGAGCGCGGCGAAGGTGGAAGCGCCCAGAAAGGACAGCGACATGCCGACGGCGAATGCGTCGATACTGGTGGCGGCTGCCAGCGCCAGCACGACACGGGTGCTGGAAAAATCGATCGTCCGCTTGCGTGAGGGCGACTTGAAATTGTCATAGATCATCCTGGAACCGATGACGGCCAGCAAAATGATGGCGATCCAGTGATCGAAATCGTCGATGACCCGGTTGAACCAGCTCGAGACAAGCCAGCCGATGGCGGGCATCAGCATCTGGAAAAAACCGAACAGGAACGCGTTTTTCAAAACGATCCGCCATTGCAGCCGTTTCAGAAAAATGCCGCCGGATACCGAGAGGGCAAAGCCGTCCATGGCCAGACCGGCTGCCAGTATCCACAATTCGAGCGCTGTCATATCTGCCGGAGGGTTGTCGAACGTATCCAGAGAGGACGGAAGAAATGCAACAGGCATATTAAAAGAAAAACGGCATATTTTGAACCGTCATCCGGTAATTTTCGAACTGTCGTCCGTCAGGCGAAAAAATCAGGTTGGAAAACCGCGACAGCTATGCGCTTTGCAACCGGCATGAACGCCGCGTGCAGCACCCGTTCGGCAAACGCGGGCGGACCATGACACGACAGTCCTGAAAAAACGGGGAAAAGGGCGGCAAACGGAAAGTGTATGCCGCGAAACGGCAGCGTCATGCCGAAAATCGGCGGCGAAAACCCTGCCGCAAGCCCCGCCTGGCGCAAAAGCCATGCCGAAGACGCTTGCCGATGATGTAACGCAAAACCCGTTTTCCGCATTCGTGCAGATTCATGAATGGTACACCGGCATCGGAGTACCGGACGACTGCATGGAGAACGACATGAAAATCAATACCGGACAAGGCAGCATTTCGCTCATCACCCTCATCGGCATCTGGTCGGTTTCGGCACTGAACGCGCTGCCCGGACTGGCGGTTTCGCCGATACTGGGACAGCTTTCGCAGACATTTCCGCAAGCCAGCGAACTGGACTTGCAGATGCTGGCGTCGTTGCCGTCACTCATGACGATTCCGTTTGTCATCATATCGGGCAAACTGGCGGAAAAAGTCAGCCATATCCTTCTGCTGGAAACAGGGCTGGGGCTTTTCCTGCTTTCCGGCATCCTGTATCTGGTATCGGACAGCATGTGGCAACTGATCGCCGTCTCCGCCTTGCTCGGTGTCGGCTCCGGCATGATCGTGCCGCTCTCGACCGGGCTGATCTCGCACTATTTCACAGGAGAAGCGCGAGTCAGACAGTTCGGTTACAGCTCCGCGATCACGAACCTGACGCTGGTGCTGGCGACCGTCGTCACAGGCTATCTCGCCGAAATCAGCTGGCGGCTTCCCTTCGTCGTCTATCTGCTGCCCGCCGTCTCCATCATCCTGTCCTACTCCCTCAAGGGCGACGCCGGAGCAGGCGGGCAGGGCGTTTCGGCGAATCCGCCCGTCACGGCGCAAGACAATACGGCAAGTCCTGTCGCCGGAAAAGCCGGCTTCATGACCGGCCCGCTCATCGAAACCATGATCCTTTACGGACTGGCGACCTATCTGGTCATCATCATCAGCTTCAACCTGCCGTTTCTCATGCGCGAATACCACTTCTCCAGCGAAAACGCCGGCATCATGATTTCCCTGTTCTTTCTGGCCATCATGCTGCCCGGGCTGGCGATGGGGCCGGTGATCCGGTATCTGGGAAACAGAACCCTTTTCGCCGGATTCGCCGCGATCGCCGCCGGACTGCTCTCGATACTCGTCGCACCCGTCGAATCGTTCATCGCCCCCGGCTGCATACTCGCCGGACTGGGCTATGGCGTCATCCAGCCCTGGGTCTATGAAAAAGCCACCCACATGGCGGTACCCGGAAAGATCACCATGGCGCTGGCGCTCATCATGGCGATGAACTACATCGCCATACTGGTCTGCCCGTTCATCATCAACTTTTGCGGGTGGCTGTTGCACCTTGAAAACCAGCAATTTCCGTTCGCCTTCAATCTGGCCATCTCCGTCTCCGTTTCCGTTTATGCATGGACAAGACGTAAATCCTTTGTATTCACCCCGTAAAAAGCGGGGCGATGACGTCATGCCGGCCGGCAGTACGGCCCACGGAGCCGAAGGAAACGCAAAAGCGTTGCATTTCCCTCGTGCAAGCCGTTTTTTTTCTCCGGCAATAGATTAAAATGCCTCTGGAATGCTCTGTTTGACGCACGCACCGTATTGTCAGCCGATAAGGAAAGGAAACGGAAAACATGAAACGCAAGGGAATGATACTGGCGCTTGCCGCCGTATTGATGCCACTGGCATGGCGCGCCATCAAGAAGCATCGTCTGGCACGCAAGCCGGTCGTCGTTCTCGATATGGAAATGGTGGCCGAACGCTCGTTGCCCGGACGCGCGGCCGCGCAGTACCTCAGAACCGTGAAAAACATCCTGCACCGCAACGTCGAGGAAGTCCGGCTGGCCTATCAGGGGCGGGAACAGACACCCGAAGGCGTGCGCGCCATCACGCAGGCGCAGTCCAACTACCAGCAACAGCTGGCGCTGTACCAGAAAAAACTCGATAACGAAATCGGCGACATCGTCGCCGCCGCCGTCCGCTCATGGCTGTCGAAAAACCGTCAGGTCGCCGCCGTCATCGCCGCGGATGAGACCCTCGGATACAACAAAAACGCCGACATCACCAGACAGGTCATGGCGGAAGTGGACTGGTACAAACCGTCGTTCCCGCCGCTGCCGCGCTCACGAAACGGCAAGATGCCGCTTTGACCGTTCGCCTTCGCCATCACCGCCGGCATGCGGAAAATCTGCCGGTATGGTTGACAACGGGGCGCGCCGCCAGTAAATTGCCACCTGCTTTCGGGGAGCGCACCCTTGCAGGTGGAAAAACGCGCTTTTCACGAAATTTCCCGCCGGCCATGCCGCCGGCATTCCCATCATTTTTTATTGTCAGGTAACGAGAATGGACTCAGACAGTTGCAGTTCGATACGGTCTGACGGCCAGCCGCAAACCGGGATGTTTCCCGGATAACCTCCGACAGGTTTTGCCGGTCTTGCCGTACGGCCGGTCTTCGCTTCGATCGTATCCATCCAGAGTGCACCAGTACTGGAGGCTATCATGTACGGCAAAACCGCTACATCCATGGCAGCGCGCAAGACGCTGCGTATGCATATCGAAAAAAAACTGTTGCAGGCCGCCGCCATGCCGGCGACAGCCCTGATGCGGCAGTACGGCGCCTCACCGGCAGGATTGCCCGGAGAAGGCGCCGTTCTGGAAAACCGCGCCCGCTGGGGCGACAACCGGATCGGCAACAGCCGCGACAAATCCGTCGGCTTGCGGCTGGTACAGGCTTTCGTCAATCCGTTCACCGGCATTTTAGCCGTGATCGGTTGTATTTCCGTATTCACCGACATCGTTTTGCCGCCGCCCGGAGAACGGGATGTCATGACCGTCGGCGTGATCGCGGTCATGATCTTTCTTTCCGGGCTGTTGCGGTTCATTCAGGAAACGCGCGGCGACCGCGCCGCGGCAGGACTGGCGGCAATGGTTTCCAATACCGTGGCCGTCATCCGGCAGCCGGACGGCATGCGCGAACGTCCCATCACCGATATCGTCGCCGGCGACATCATCCGGCTGGCCGCCGGCGATATGGTTCCGGCCGATTGCCGCATCCTGCGCGCGAAAGACCTGTTCATTTCGCAATCGGCCATGACCGGCGAGAGCGAACCGGTCGAAAAAACGGAACGGACGGAAGATATTGTCCCCGATCAGGCGATAACCGATTGCCCGACGCTGGTTTTCATGGGCAGCACCGTCGTCAGCGGCAGCGCCACCGTCATGGCTGTCGCCACGGGCAAAAACACGCTTTTCGGCGACATGGCCGGCGCGCTTTCCGGACGGCGGGAAAAAACCGGTTTCGAAAAGGGTTTGCATGCCGTCTCCGGCCTGCTGATCCGTTTCATGCTCATCATGGTTCCCGTCGTTTTTCTCATCAACGGGCTGAGCAGGGGCGACTGGATGGAAGCGCTCCTGTTTTCCATCTCGATCGCCGTCGGACTGACCCCGGAAATGCTGCCGATGATCGTCACCACTTCGCTGGCGAAGGGGGCCGTCGTCATGAGCCGGAAAAAAACGATCATCAAAAACCTCGGCGCCATCCAGAATCTGGGCGCCATGACGGTACTGTGCACCGACAAGACCGGTACGCTGACGCAGGACAAGGTCATCGTCGAACGTCATCTGGATTGCCATGGCAAAAGCGATGATCGCGTGCTGATGCTGGCTTTCCTGAACAGCTTTCACCAGACGGGACTGAAAAACCTGATGGATCGCGCCATCATCGGGCTGACCGAAGAAAAAGCCGCCGAAGGGTTTGTCTGGCGTCATCTGAAGACGGGATATACCAAGATCGACGAGATGCCGTTCGACTTCGGGCGTCGCCGCATGAGCGTCGTCGTCGCCAGTCCGGAGGGGCATAAAACCGTCATCACCAAGGGCGCTCTGGAAGAAATGCTCTCCGTTTGCCGCCATGCCGAATATGATGGACGGATCGTGCCGCTGGACGCAGCCATGGAAAACACGATCCGCAAAACGGTCGATGCGCTCAACGACGACGGCATGCGGGTCATCGCCGTCGCATGGAAAACACCGTCCGAAGATATATCGTCTTTTTCGGTGGCCGATGAATCGGACATGATTTTCGCCGGTTATCTGGCGTTTCTGGACCCGCCGCGGGAAAGCACGAAACAGGCGCTGGCGGCGCTGGCCGCGCATGGCGTGGGCGTGCGCATTCTGACGGGCGACAACGAACGGGTCACCCGCGCCATCTGCCGGCAGGTCGGCATGCCCGTTACCGCGATCATGAGCGGTGCCGATCTGGAAGCGATGGACGATACCGCGCTGGCGCGGGAAATCGGACATGTCCAGGTGTTCGCGCGGCTGTCTCCCGCACAGAAAGCGCGTATCGTCACCGTCCTGCGCGAACAGGGCGAAATCGTCGGCTATCTGGGCGACGGCATCAACGACACACTCGCCATGAAGGCTTCGGATGTGGGGATTTCCGTGGATTCCGCCGTCGATATCGCACGGGAATCGGCCGATGTCGTGTTGCTGGAAAAAGACCTGATGGTACTGGA
>CAKQQG010000053.1 GCA_934270705.1 uncultured Oxalobacter sp.
CCGGTCGCCTTTTCGGAGATCGTCGTGTCGAATGGCTGGGCGCTGGAAAAGTCATGCTGGCCAGCAGCATTCTGGCGGCGGCGGGCTTTTTGTTCGTCATGGCGGCGCCCTCGACGGTGACGGCTTTCGCGGGCTTTGTCGTCGTCGGACTCGGCGCGTCCAACATCATCCCGATCCTGTTTTCGATCGCATCCCACCAGAAAATCATGCCGGTCAATCTGGCGATTTCCTCGGTGACGACGCTGGGCTATCTGGGCTTGCTGATGGGGCCGCCGATCATGGGATTCATCGCCCATGCCAGCAGCCTGTATGCCGTATTCGGCATTGTGGCGGGTCTGATGATCTTCGTGGGCATCGCCTCGCGCGGCCTGCACAAGCTCTGAAAACAGCGGCGGACATGCCGGACTATTCGCCGGCAGGCCGCCTCGCGGTACAATAGCGGCATGTCCAAGATAATTGCCATTGATACCTCGTCCGATATCGCCACAGTCGCCATCCTGAACGGCGAAACCCTGCATTCCTCGGCCAGCGAAGGCTTTTCCAGCCACTCCATGACGGTACTGCCCATGTTGCAGGAACTGCTGGCGCGCGAAAACCTGATGATAGCCGCCTGCGACGCGATCGCCTTCGGTTGCGGGCCCGGCTCATTCACCGGCTTGCGCACGGCCTGCGGCATCGCGCAGGGCTTGTCGCTTGCGACTTCGCTGCCCGTCGTTCCGGTCGTCACGCTGGAAGCCATGGCGCAAACCTGCCGGGAACGCACCGGTGCGACAGATGTGCTGGCGATGATCGACGCACGGATGCACGAAGTGTACTGGGCGCAATACCGCCATGAAAACGGGCGCTGGGTCGCCGTTACCGAACCGTCCCTGTGCGCCGCCTCGCAAATCGTGCCGGAAGGGGAACCGGTACTGTGCGGCAACGGCATCACCGCCTATGCCGCCGAATTGCCCGGACAGACAAGGGATTGGCCGCGATACCCGGATATTTACCCGCACGCCGAAGCGATCGCACGGCTGGCGCAGGCACGCTATCTGCGAGGCGAAACCGTGAAAGCTTCCGCCATCGAACCCCTGTATCTGCGCAACAAGGTCGCCCTGAAAACGTCCGAGCGACTGGCACTGAAGGAAAAAACGGTATGAACGCGCCCGAAAAAACTCCTGTCCCATCCGGAGCCGTACAACCGGAACCGGCCGAAGAGATACTGACTTTCCGTCCGATGGTCTTTCATGACCTGCATGAAGTCTATTACATCGAACAAAGCGTTTTTTCCTATCACTGGACTTACCAGAATTACCAGAGTTCGGTCGCCAACGAAAACATCGGTGTCGTGCTGAGAAACGCCGCCGGAAAAATGGTCGGCTATTTCGTGTGCATGGAAGTGCTGGACGAAATGCACTTGCTGAAAATCGCGGTCGCGGGTGACATGCACGGAAAAGGCTATGGCCGCATCCTCATGGACAAGGCCGTCTCGCTGGCGCGCGAGCGGAAAATGGCGCTCATGTTTCTCGAAGTGCGCCCGAGCAATACGCCTGCCGTCGCCCTGTACGAAAATACCGGATTCAAAACCGTCGGCGTGCGCAAGGGGTATTACGCCGACAATCATGAAGACGCGCTGGTGATGAGACTGGATTTATGAGCGGAATGGACGAACAGACACGCACGCGCTACCTCAAGGCCATGGGCATTACCCGGTGGACGCTGCGCGAGGACGATCCGCAAGCCATTCCCCCGCAAGAACAGGCGATGTCTGCGGAAACGTCCGCTGTTTCCGTACCCGGACGGATGGCGCCGCGAGCGGAACATCCCGTATCCGTGGCGATGCCGCAGGAAACACCGCCGGATACCGTCGTGCCGCCTGACATCCTGCCGGACGGACTCCGGTCGCCCGAAGTGCGGCAGGGCGAAGACAGTTGGGAAAAACTTCTCGAAGACATCGGCAGTTGCCGGCGCTGCGACCTGTGCAAGACCCGCAACCGGATCGTGCCGGGAACGGGCGACCGACATGCAAACTGGCTGTTCGTCGGGGAAGGGCCGGGGCGGCAGGAAAACCTGCAAGGCGAACCCTTCGTCGGTCGTGCAGGCAAGCTCCTCGACGCCATGATGGCGGCCATGCGGATCAAACGCGGCGACAACGTCTATATCGCCAACATCGTCAAATGCCGCGCCAGCGACGGCGCGGACAAGGACAGACAACCGACCGAGGAAGAAGCGGCGAGTTGCATGCCGTATCTGGAAAGACAGATCGCACTGATCCGTCCGACCGTCATCGTCGCGCTGGGCAAGACCGCCGCCGTCGCGCTGCTCAATACCGACCGGGACGTGTCACTGGCTGCATTGCGAAACCGCGAACATGTCTATCGTCTGGGAGACCTGCGCATTCCGCTGGTCGTGACCTACCATCCGTCCTATCTGTTGCGCACCCCGGGCGGCAAAAAACAGGCCTGGCAGGATCTGTGCCGCGCCATGGAGATTTACGGACGCGAAAAAGGCATGTCGTCCGGTGTCAGTCCCGCGGTTTCGTGACGAATGCCAGTTTCGTGACGCCGGCGCGTTGTGCCGCCGCCATGACACGCACGACATGTTCGTAATCGGTCTTGCGGTCGCCGTATAGCCGGATTTCCGGCTGCGGCTCGGCTTGCGCCGTTTCCGCCAGTGCTTCTTCCAGCCCCGCTTCGTCGATGGCATTGCCGTCCCAGTAAATCGTCCCGTCCTGCGCGACCGTCAGGGAAACCGACTGCGTTTCCGCCGGCGTGCGTACCGCCTGCGCTTTCGGCAGCTCCACCCCGACCGAATGGGTCAGCACCGGCACCGTCAGAATGAAAATCACGAGCAACACCAGCATGACGTCCACCATGGGCGTCACATTGATGTCGCTGGCCACATCGTCCCGATCGTCGAATTTGCCGCCGAACGCCATGTCAGTTTCCTTCCCTGTCGTCGCGCATGCCGGAGCCTGCCGGCAGACCGGTCAGGAACCAGCCGTAAAGCTGGCGGGCGAAACGGTTGAGTTCGGCGGAGAAATACCGGTTGATGCGCAACAGCGCGTTATATCCCAGCAATGCCGGAATGGCGACCGCCAGCCCCAGCGCCGTCATGATAAGCGATTCGCCGACCGGCCCGGCGATCCTGTCGATGGAAGCCTCGCCGGAAATCCCGATGGCGACCAGCGCATGATAAATCCCCCAGACCGTCCCGAACAGACCGACGAACGGCGCCGTCGCGCCGATGGAAGCCAGCACGGTCAGACCACCCTGCATGCGCGCCATACTGTCGTCGATGACGCCGCGCAGGTTTTCGGTCAGCCATTCGGAAAAACCGATGTTTTTCGCCAGCTTTTCAGGATTTCTCGTATAGTGTCCCGCGGCATGACGGCCCTGTTTCGCCAGATCGTGAAACGCATTGCCTTGCGGCGGCGTATCGAGCAGCGCCAGCCCCTTGTCGAAAGCCGGTGCGTCCCAGAAAGCGGATACCTGTCTGGCGATACCGTACAGACGCCACGCGCGCCGCAATCGGATGACGATGATCGCCCATGACAGTACCGACATGGCCAGAAGCACGAACGCCACGAAGCGGATCACCCATCCGCCCTGATACCACAGGGCCACTATGCCGTAAGGATTGTTTTCCATCTGATACATCCTGTCTGTTGTCTCAATCGTTCAACGAAAACCGTATGGGCTGCGCATACCGGATGGCGACCGGTTTTCCGTGCCGCTTCGCCGGCGCGTAACGCCAGCGCCGGACGGTTTTCAGCGCCGACTCATCCAGCCTGCGAAATCCGCTGGACTTGTGGATACTGACCTCGCCGACCGTACCATCCGCCAGAATATACACCGACAGCACGACCAGACCTTCTTCCCCCATCCTGCGGGAAATGGCCGGGTAGGGCGGTTTCGGATTGGAAAAGCCCGATCCGTCCGGCCCGGAAAATCCGCTGCCGTTTCCGCTGCCATGCCCGGAACCCCCTGTACCGCTTCCTTGTCCGCTTCCTCCGCCGTCGCCGGATGTACCGGTGCCGCCGGAACCCGTGTCCCCGGCTTTTCCACCGCGGGATGCGGCCGGCAAGGCGGAACCTGCGGCAGCGGCTTTATCCGTTGGCGCAACGGCGTCATGCACCGGCATGGTCTGCCGGAGAGGCGTGGAAACGGCGGTCCGGTTCGCCAGCGCGCGTTCGGCACGGGAAGGGGGCGGGGCTTTTTTCGTTTCAGACTTTGGCGCAGGCATGGCCCTGCCGTTGTCGTCCATCGCCTTGCCGTGCCGTCCGGACCCGGATGCGTCGCCCGTGCGTCCTGCCGTACCGCCACCGGTTCCGCCGGAGCCGGATACCAGCACGCCCGCGATCGGCGGCGTCATCTCCGGGGCATCGACCGCGCTGCCGCAAAGCAGCCAGCCGACCGGCAAGACATGCGCCAGCACCACCAGCGCCAGACACAGCCATTCCGCCCGCGACAGGGCGGACAGCGGAGACGGACGGGAAACGGCGTTACCGGTATGGTTCATGAAAGCGGGACATCCGGCCGCACAGGCGGCCCATGGTTTGCGTAGCGGGTATTGTAGCCGTGAACGCTGCCAAATCCTATATGCCGCAAAAGCGGGCGATTGGCCCGAACGGCAGACCGATAGACAACGCTTGAATGAATGACAGGCGACAGCGACAGCCGTTATGATGGTTCCTGTTCGGCGGCGATACCGCAACGGAAAGCACGAGTGCCGGCATGTCCGGCAAACGGTTTATCGAAAGGACGGCGACATGAAAACTTCGGCATGGCAAACAGACGGGAAAAAAGCATCGGAAATCATCCGCGAAAAAATACGGCAGGCGGGCGGACAGATCGACGTCATCTCTTTCAACCGGAAACACCGGTATGACATCACGGCAACGGGAGACAGCTTCACATGTCCGAAATTGCCGAGGGCATTCAGGTTTGCCGTGTTCGATGTCATCGTTTCCTTGCTGCACAGGCTTGGCGGCAGTGCGAAAAAAGGATCGGGGCGCAATCATCGTGTCGGCCACGACAAGTGTTCCGGTGATACGGTCGTCGGCGCCATCGCGCTGGAATATCTGGGCAAACAGGTAGGCGATTCGGTCATCGATCCGGTTTTTGTGCTGGCCGCCGTACTGGACTGGGCAGGCATCGCCGCCAATGAACGGGGGAAAATCCGGCTCTTGCCCTGACGGTACGCCTGTCGTCGGGCATGTCGGGATAGGCGGTCATGGCGCCTTGCCGCTTGCCAGAAACAGGGCGGCAAGGGTATAAAGGCAGTTTTCCGTAAAACCGACCAGAAACCGTACCAGACAACATGAAAGCGGCGACGAATTCCAGGGTGTTTTTGCTGATGGCCATGGGCATGATGTCCGCCTTCGGCCCGTTCGTGACGGACTTTTACCTGCCGGGATTGCCCGCGCTGGCCGCGAGCTTCGGTACGACGACGTCGTGGGTTCAGATGAGTCTGACGTCCAGCATGATCGGACTGGCCGGCGGCCAGCTCCTGATCGGCCCGGCCAGCGACCGTTACGGAAGAAGGATGCCGCTGATACTGTCGATGGCGCTGTTCATCGTTTCGACACTGGCCTGCCTTTTCGCATGGAATATCGAATCCTTCGTCTTTTTCCGGATATTCCAGGGCATCGCCGGAGCGGGCGGGGTGGTCATTTCCAAATCGGTCGCCGCCGACCTCTATCAGGGCAAGGCCCTCAACGACTTCTTTTCCCTGCTCATGGTCATCAACGGACTCGCGCCCATCGTCGCGCCGGTTCTGGGCGGTTTCATCATGCGCTATACCGACTGGGAAGGCATCTTCATCATCCTGCTGGCCGTCGGCGTCATCCTGTTCGCCGTCAGCGTGCGTTTCCGTGAATCCCTGCCGCCCGAGCGGCGCATTCCGGGCAGCGTATGGCGTTCTTTCGGCAAATTCGTCCCGATCATCCGCAATGGCAGCTTCATGCACTATGTCTGGATACAGACGATTTCCATGGGCGTCTTTTTCACCTATATCGCCTCGTCGCCTGTCCTGATACAGGAACATTTCCGCCTCGACGCCTTTGCATACAGCCTGTGCTTTGCCATCAATGCGTCCGGCATGATCGTCGGCAGCCGGATCACGCCCCGTTTTTCCGACGTGTTTTCCGCGCTCAGAACCGGCGTGTATGGCTTGGGTATCGCCAGCGGCCTGTTCGTCGCCGTCCTTTTCGCCGGCGGGCTGTTTTACGTGATGGAAGCGCTGTTGTTCATCATGATGGTCTTTCTCGGCATGATCCTGCCGACCTCGACATCGCTTGCCCTGACGCTGGAACGCAAAAACGCCGGCGGTGCGTCTGCCGTGATCGGCTTTTTCCTGTTCATCTTCGGCGCGATCGTATCCCCCATGACCGGATTCGGGCCGATGATCCTGTCCATCAGCGTCATGACCCTGTTATGCTGTCTGCTGGCTTTCGTTTTCCTGCGCATCGCCGCAAGACGCGCACGGCAGAATCGGGAAGAAAACGCCTGAAGTAACGAGACACATCACCGGCAAGACGGTTTTCATCCAGTGCTTGCCGGCTTTACCATGAAAAAACGGGACGCATCGCGTCCCGTTCGCATACCGCCTGCCGAAACGAATCAGTGCCGCTTGTCCTCGCCGATCAGGTGCAGGGAATCCTCGACTTTCTGGTTGCGGTTGTGCCAGTTGATGATCAGCAGCATCATGCCGGAGACGAAGCTGCCGAAAATGACGATCACGGCATTGACCGACAAGTCCAGCGAGACCAGCAGGGAATACACGCCCAGCATGGTCAGGATCGACAGGTTTTCGTTGAAATTCTGGACCGCGATCGAATGGCCGGCGGAAAGCAGCACATGGCCACGGTGTTGCAGCAAGGCGTTCATCGGCACGACGAAGAATCCGGCCAGCGCGCCGACGAGAACCAGCAGCGGATAGGCAAGATAGACCGAATGGACCAGCGTCATGATCATGACGACCATCCCCATGGCCACGCCCAGCGGCATGACTTTCAGCGACTGGCGCAGCTTGATGAATTTCGCTGCGGATACGGCGCCGCAGGCGATACCGACGGCGACGATACCCTGAAGGAAAGCCGCCTTGTCCAGCGTCAGTCCGAGAGAATGTTGCGCCCATTTGAGCACGATGAACTGGAGCGTCGCACCGGCTCCCCAGAACAGGGTGGTGACAGCCAGGGAAATCTGGCCCAGCTTGTCATGCCAGAGCGTCGTGAAGCTGTGATAGAAGTTCCTGACCAGCAGGACCGGATTGATCGGCTGTTTGGCGTATCGTGCGCCGGTATCGGGAATCCGGAGATTGAACAGCGCCGCCAGAATGTAAACGCCCATGATGACGACCAGCGCCGCAGCGGCCGGCGAACCGGCGAAGGTCATATGATCCAGCAGGAAGGCCGATACATGCTTGTTGATGAGCGCGCCGCCCAGAACGGTACCCAGCACGATCGAACTGACCGTCAGCCCCTCGATCCAGCCGTTGGCGATGACCAGTTTTTCGGCAGGAAGCAGTTCCGTCAGGATGCCGTATTTGGCAGGAGAATAGGCGGCAGCGCCCAGACCCACGATCGCATAGGCGGCAAGGGGATGGACACCGGCGAAAATCAGGCTGCAACCGCAGAACTTGATGGTATTGGTGATGAACATCACCTTGCCTTTGGGCAGGGCATCGGCGAAAGCGCCGACGAAAGCGGCGAGGCCGACATAGGACATCACGAAAAAGAGCCTTAACAATGGCGTCATCCAGGGAGCGGCATTCATTTGCGCCAGCAGCGCGATGGCAACGATCAGCAGGGCATTGTCTGCCAGAGAAGAAAAGAATTCCGCTGCCATGACGGAATAAAAGCCTCGATTCATGGTGATCCTGTCCGTTCAGTCAAGAAATGAAAAGTTTACTCCATCAGACCCGCTTCATGCAGTTTTTTTGCGCCCGGACGCCATCTTCGCGTCATGAATCCGTCCGCCTTTGACGGTATCGCGCCGTTTGCGCGGATACGATTGATTCGGGGCAGGCAAGGGGGGTAAGATGTGAGTTTGTCGTCCGGTTTGCCCAATGTGGCAGGCCTTTTTGTTTACCGTCCGTGCCGGGCGGATTTTATGGAACGGATTTCATGACCAGACCGCTAGTAGCCAATATCGACATCGCTGCCATGCAGCACAACCTTTCCGTCGTCAGAAACACCGTGCCGCGGGCGAAAATCTGGGCGGTCGTCAAGGCCAATGCCTACGGCCACGGGCTGGAACATGCCTTTGCCGGGCTGCGCGCTGCCGATGGTTTTGCGGTGCTGGAAATTGCGGAAGCACAGCGCCTGCGCGCCATGGACTGGCGTGGCCCCATCCTGCTGATTGAAGGCGTGTTTGAGCCGCGCGATTTGGAGATGTGCTCCCGCCTGGGCCTGTGGCACACCGTGCAC
>CAKQQG010000054.1 GCA_934270705.1 uncultured Oxalobacter sp.
CCGCGCCATGCGGCGGCGCGGGAAAACGCGGCAAGTACCTGATTAACCGCGGTTTGCGACAACATCTACATTGACGCTTGCATGGCGGGTATTCTGGTTCTGGAATACATCGGCATCATAAACATTGCCCAATGCATAAGGCAGCGGATTGAAAGATGCTTTCTGTTCGGCATTGTAGGACACACCAAGAATAACACCGATCACCATAAAGCAAATGAAAACGGACATGATAAATTCGCCGATAGTCTGGGATTTTTGAGTAGACATTATATTCACCTTAATCAATTAAAATTTCGCTCTCCATCATCATTTTTCAAACAACAAATAACTACGCTCCGTAAGGTTTAATGTTGAACTCAATCTGGCGTTTCATTCACCGGAGAGATTAGTGAAGGCCACGGGTTACTTTTTAAAACAACTCCCTTTTTCAAGCAATAAAGTTTTCTATACATATTCGTTCATGTTTTTTACAAGTCATCCGGAAAATCCCTTGCCCGCATTTTCTTTTCCATATCTATCATCATGATTTTCCTGTTTTTTTCCCGCTCCGGAATAAATGAATCGGACTGCATATGCATCTGGCTGCCAAAATGCCTGAAACAGCCCGATTTGCGGAAAAACATGCGCACGAAAAAAAAACAACACCTTCGGCATCCATCGCAAGACGCCCATCGCACCGGAAAATGACGAAAGAAACAACGGAAAACGCCCCCGCCCCCCTCACGCGACATCCTTCACTCCCCGCAGGAACCACCCCGCACACCCAAACGGACATCGGCTGGCAACCGTGCAACCGTGCAACCGGGCAACCGGGCAACCGGGCAACCGGGCAACCGGGCAACCGGGCAACCGGGCAACCGGACAACCGGACAACCGGACAAACGGACAAACGGACAAACGGACAAACGGACAAACGGACAAACGGGCAAACGGGCAGTCGGGCAGTCGGGCACGATACACGCACGTCAGGCCGTCATGGTGGAAGAAAGGAAAACAGAAACGTGAGGAAAAAGGCAGGGGCGAGAACGTTTCGCACAAAAGAAAACGCGGCTCTGGCGAAGCCGCGTATGGGGTTTTCGAATGGTTGTTTCAGCTTCGCGGTAGCTGACCATCAAGTCCCCGCAATTTCATTGTAACCACAGTCCCGGCCGTTTTCAAGCCTTTTTCAAGCCTTTTTTCAGCCCGGTCGTGCAGAAAATTCCGGCAGGCCAACGCCTGCCCGGACACCCCGAACCCCGCAGCCCGCGCCATACCGGGGCTTATCCCCGTTTTCTGTGGACAAGTCCGTGAACAGCACGCTTTTTCCCTTGCACGACAACGACTTGTACCGGTTGCCTCTCCGGCAGGCATTTCCCCGCATTCATCCTGCCCCCTGCACCATCACACACACGACCACAGGCGGAAACGGCAAAACGACCGGACTTGCCGCCGCTTTCTTGCAACACCGCCCGATCAATTTCCTACCAAACAAATAGGAAACAGGTATAATACGCCAGCAAACCGGCCGATTCCGCCATGCCGGTACAACTGGAACGAACGCCATGAAAATCTCGACCCGTGGACGATACGCCCTGCGCTTCATGATCGACCTTGCCCGGTACGGCAACGGCCAATATGCCCTGCTCAGGGACATCGCCGCACGCCAGCAGATTTCGCTCAAGTATCTGGAACAGATCGCCACCGCGCTGGGAAAAGCGGGACTGATCGAAAGCATGCGCGGTCCGCAAGGCGGATACCGGCTCACCCGTCCACCGCAGGCCTACACCGTCGGCGACATCCTGCGCCCCATCGAAGGCCATCTGGCATGCGTGGCATGTCTGGAAACACATCCGAACCCCTGCCCGCAATACAGCCAATGCCGGACCGTCCATTTCTGGGAAGGACTCCAGCGCGTCATACTGGACTATCTCGACGGCACCACCCTGGCCACGCTCGCCGGGCAACACGAAAACACCCCGTTTCCCTGCTGAAAGCTGCCAAATGGACAAAACCTTTCTATACTGCACACACGACGACAGGAACCGTCCTGCCAGCACCGGCTGCCAGACCGGCAGGTCATGCCACGCCGCTGCGGCTTTACCGGGAAACGCGCCCTGCGCACATTCCCAACCGTTTTGACAGACTTTACCGATAAAAACAGACCATCAAGGAGAACCCATGTCCCATATCGCCAAAAGCGCCACCGACCTGATCGGCAACACCCCGTTACTGGAACTGGGCCGCTATTGCGCCACCCACGCCCCCGACGCGACCATTCTGGCCAAGCTGGAATTTCTCAATCCGGCCGGCAGCGCCAAGGACAGAATCGCCAAATCCATGATCGAGGCGGCCGAAGCCGAAGGCAAACTCGGGCCGGGCGCGACCATCATCGAACCGACTTCCGGCAACACCGGCATCGGACTGGCCGCCGTCGCCGCCGCCCGCGGCTACCGCATCATCATCACCATGCCGGAAACCATGAGCGTCGAACGCCAGAAACTCATCCGCGGCTATGGTGCGGAACTGGTGCTGACCGAAGGCGCCAAAGGCATGAAAGGCGCGATCGACAAGGCGCTGGAACTGGCGAAAACCATTCCGGGCAGCTTCGTGCCGCTGCAATTCGACAACCCCGCCAATCCCGCCGCCCACAAGGCCACGACCGGCCCCGAAATCTGGCGCGACACCGACGGCAAGGTCGATATCTTCGTCGCGGGTGTCGGCACCGGCGGCACCTTGACCGGCACCGGCACCTACCTCAAGGAACAGAATCCCGCCGTGCGCGTCGTCGCCGTCGAACCGGCCTCCTCTCCGGTACTGTCCGGCGGCAAGAGCGGCGCACACCAGATACAGGGCATCGGCGCAGGCTTCATCCCCGCCGCACTCGACACCAGCATCTATGACGAAGTCATTCCGGCCCCCAACGAAGCGGCCTTCACGACCGCCCGCGCCCTCGCCCATACCGAAGGCGTACTCGTCGGCATCTCGTCCGGCGCGGCGCTCTGGGCAGCGACCGAACTGGCCAAACGGCCGGAAAACCGCGGCAAAACCATCGTCGCGCTTTTGCCCGACAATGGCGAACGCTACCTTTCCACCGCCCTGTTTCCGGACGCCTGAAACAGCCGAAAAACCTTTATGACACGAGACACTATGGAACAGGACACCCTCTGCATCCATGGCGGAACGACCGGCACCGACACAAGCGGTGCCATCGCCGTCCCGATTTACCAGACCGCCACATTCGCCCACCCCGCGCCGGGCGAAAGCACCGGTTACGACTACACGCGCGACACCAACCCGACCCGTGACGCGCTGGAAGAAGCCATGACGAAACTCGACGGCGGCGCAGCCGCGCTGGCCTTCACATCCGGCATGGCCGCCGCGGCCGCGATCATGGAACTGTTTTCCCCGGGCGAGCACATCATCGCCACCGACGACCTTTACGGCGGCACCTTCCGCCTGTTCGCGCGCATATCCGCCAAAAACGGCATCGCATTCGACTGCACGACCACCACCGATGTCGACAACATCCGCGCCCTGATCCGTCCCGAGACCCGCGCGATCTTCATCGAAACGCCGACCAACCCGCTCATGCATGTGAGCGACATCGCCGCCATCGCCGAACTGGCGAAACGGCACCGGCTCCTGCTCATCGTGGACAACACCTTCCTGTCCCCCGTACTCCAGCGCCCGATCGCGCTCGGCGCCGATATCGTGCTTTACAGCGCGACAAAATACCTCGCGGGACACAACGACACCGTCGCCGGCGTACTGGTCGCACGTACGCAGGAAC
Organism: uncultured Oxalobacter sp.; assembly: GCA_934270705.1. Lineage (GTDB taxonomy): Bacteria > Pseudomonadota > Gammaproteobacteria > Burkholderiales > Burkholderiaceae_D > Oxalobacter. The sequence goes on from CAKQQG010000054.1 coordinate 3,770, forward strand.
TGGCCGACAAACTGCGCTTCATCCGGCTGACGACCGGCGCCGCGCTCGCCCCGTTCGACAGCTGGCTGGTCATGCGCGGCCTGAAAACCCTCGCCGTACGCATCGCAAAACAACAGGCCAGCGCCCGCGAAATCGCCGGCTGGCTGGCATCCCGCCCGGAAATCGGACGGGTTTACTACCCCGGCCTGCCCGATCATCCCGGATACGCCACCAACCGCCGTCAGGCCGACGGTCCGGGCGCCATGATCGCCTTCGAAGTCAGCGAAGCCGCCGGCGGCGAGACACTCGCCCGCGCCATCCTCGCGCGCGTCAGGCTCATCCGCTTCGCCGAAAGTCTGGGCGGTACCGAAAGCCTCATCACCTACCCCGTCACCCAGACACACGCCGCCATTCCCGAAGCCGACCGCATCGCACGCGGCATCACCAACCGCCTGCTGCGCCTGTCAGTCGGACTGGAAAACGTCCGCGACCTCATCGCCGATCTGGCGCAAGCGCTCACCGGCGAAACATCCGATACCGCACACACCGGCCATGGCTTCGATGAAATCATCGACCGGAAAGGTACCGGCTCGCTCAAATTCGACGCCGCCCTGTCCCGCGGCAAACCGCAAGACATCCTGCCGATGTGGGTCGCCGACATGGATTTCCGTTGTCCGCCCGCCGTCACACAAGCCCTGCACGCCATGGCGGAACACGCCATCTACGGCTACACCGAACCCCGCGACGGCTACTTCGAAGCCATCCGCGACTGGTTCGCCCGCCGCCACCACTGGCAAATCAACAAAGACTGGCTCGTCATGACACCGGGCGTCGTATTCGCATTGTGCGCCGCCATCCGCGCCACCACGCGCGAAGGCGATGCCATCCTCATCCAGCCGCCCGTCTATTACCCCTTCGCCAGCTCCGTCACCGACAACCGGCGACGCCTCGTCCACAACCCGCTGGTACTCAAGGACGGACGCTACACCGTCGATCTGGCGGATTTCGAGCGCAAAATCATCGACAACGACGTCCGGCTGTTCATCCTGTGCAACCCGCACAACCCCGTCGGGCGCGTCTGGCACCGTGACGAACTCGCCGCCATGGCCGACATCTGTCTGGCGCACGGCGTCACCGTCATCGCCGATGAAATCCACGCCGACTTCACCTTCCCGGGCAACACCTTCACCCCGTTCGGCACACTCGGCGAAAAACATCTGGCAAACGCGATCATCTGCACATCGCCCGGCAAGACCTTCAACCTTGCCGGCCTGCAAAACGCCAACATCTTCATCGCCGACGAAGCGAAACGCCGCGCCTTTTCCCGCGAAATCGACGCCACCGGATACAGCCAGATGAACACCGCCGGACTGGTGGCCACACAGGCCGCCTATGCAGGCGGACAGGACTGGTTCGACGCGCTGCTTGCCTACCTGACGGCAAACCTCGCCATCCTGCGAGAATTCACCGCCAAACGCCTGCCGGGCGTGACCCTCATCGAACCGGAAGGCACCTACCTGCCCTGGCTCGACTTCTCCGGCACCGGTCTGCGCGGCAAGGCGCTCGACGACTTCATCACGCACAAGGCCGGACTGTGGCTCGCCGACGGCGAAATCTTCGGGCCGGGCGGCGAAGGCTTCGCCCGCATCAACATCGCCTGTCCCGCCGCCACCCTCAAAAAAGCCCTCGACCGGCTGGAAAAAGCGCTCGACGCCCTCCCGCAAGGCAGGCGCTGACCCATCCCCCGACGGATGCCGCAACGAAAAAGCCGGACTTGCGTCCGGCTTTTTTCATCATACCTTTTCCCTACGCCTCGATGCGCTGCTCCACAAACAGCAGCTTTTCTTCCAGAAACTTGCCGAAATCGCAGCCGAAGCGCACCTGTTCGCGTTTCTGGTTGGCGAACAGACGCCCCAGCGTTTCATCATTGATCCTGAACGGCAAACGCCCCTTGCGGTAATGCGGGAAACAGGCCGCGCGGTACAGCGGCAAATACATCGCGGACGGCAACGGTTCGGAAAAATGGTTGTATTCCTCGCATACCGCCTGCCAGCGCATCAGCGTTTTCCTGTCCATATGCATGGCGAGAAAATCCTCGAAATTCATCCGCGAAAACAGAAAATCGGGAATGGTCTCCGGCTTGTTTTCATACAGCTTTTTCTGGCTGTTCATGTAAATGTCACGATCGACCCAGATCACGATTTCCGCATGCCGGTTTTCGCGCCGCACATCGCGGTAACGGTTGACCGCCGCCTTGTACACCCCGCTGCCGATGATGTTCGGCGCGAACGCCAGCGGAATTTTGCGCTCGCGCAAAAAACGGTTCAGTTCCTGCAAATAACCGTTTTCGGACGCACCCTCGCAAACGACGACGACCGTTTCGACCAGATGTTTTCGTTTCTTTCGGTTCATAGGATTCAGATATACGGAAAAGGAATCCCGGAAAAACGGCCCGTCAGATACTGCCGCCGGAAATTCTCGACCTTGCCGACACCGGAAAAATCCGAAATCCGTGCGATCGTCGAACCTTCCTGCATGGTCTTGCTGATGATGCCCACCTCGGAAACGCGCAACAGGTTCGCATCCAGAATATCGGTATTGTGCACCGTACAAACCAGTTGCGCGCCCCGGCTGTTGTAACGCCTGTCCTTGAACAGGCGGATCAGCTCGATGAGCAGCAACGGATGCAGCGATCTGTCCAGCTCATCGACGGCCACCACCCCGCCGGACTCCAGCGCCGCGAGAAACACCCCCAGAAGTCCCGCCAGAATCTGCGTGCCGCTGGACTCTTCCGTACTGAAATCGAACTCGACCTCATTGCCCTGTGCATCCTGATGAAACGAACAAATCCGGTCCGTATTCAGGATAATGTTGTCGCCTTCCTTGCGAAAACTCGTCAGCCGCCGCAAAAATTCCGGATCGACATCCAGATAATTGCGTTCATGCGTATCCCGTTCGAGCCGCATGCGCTTGCGGTGCAACTCCATCCGGCAAATATGGATATCGAGATTCTCCAGCAAGGCGGTGATCCGCGCGAAAGCGTTTTTCATCGGATCCGGATCGTCCGCCTTTTCCAGCACCGACGCAAGCAAATCCACCCCGCGCGAAATATGGATCGAATTGTCCGCCAGAACAATGATCCCCTCGTTGAAAAAATCGAAAACCGCCGTCACCAGCGGATTGAGCCCCGGATAACGCTTGCCGATCACCGACAGGAAAGACGCCGTCTGCTTGCCTTGCGGCGTACAGCATTCGACACGGAAAATTTCCCGCAACCGTTGCTCCGGATAGGAAGACGTCGCCAGCGGTCCGACCGCCGGCTCGCCACTCCCGAAAGCGAACAGCAATTCGCCATCGGCGGAAAGCGACTCTTTCCGGAACTCGTCCCGGTCATACTCGATGGCATACACGAAACGACGCCCCTGCCGGACAATCGTCGCCTCAAACGACGTCGTGCGCAGCTCCGGATGCAACTTGTCCGGACGGAACTTGCCCTGCACGCCGGAAACGGCGCAATCGCGGAACGCACCCAGCGCCATCAGCACACTGGATTTGCCCGACGCATTCGACCCATACAGCGCCAGCACCGGCACCAGCCGCACCTGCCGCACCGGCTCGATGAAAAACACCGTATCCGAATCCCTGAAACCGGCAGGCGCCCGCTTTTCGGCAAAAGCGAAACTGACCGTCATATCCAGAATGGAACGGAAATTGCGGATCGTCAACGAAGACAACATACCCCCTCCTTTCAGACGTCATACAGCGGCAAACGGCATGACCCTCCTTTGCCAGTATAACCGATGCCTGCACGCAATACGCCGTCACACCCGGATCGCCATCACAACACTTCGAAAAAATCAGACAAACATTCCCGTTTTACATGATTTATACGAAACAAAACGTCACGTAACATGAAACCGTCGTAGAGAAAGTATGCTGCGGGCAGCAGAGGGAAAGCGGCGTATGCGGCAAAATGCTTGCTCCACGGCACAGCAACACACTCCTTCTTCATCAAGCCCCGTCTCACCGGGGCTTTTTTTTGTCCGCAACACCTTAAAGCGACCGCGACATCCGCCGCCATTTTGCAACGGTTTTTTCAAAATACCGTTTTGCGACAGCATGTTGCGACACCTTTCTGCAACACCGTTTTTTTCGCCGTTCGATGGCATCATGCTTTCGTCATCCTGCCCGCCCATTCCGCGGCCACCCGGCATGCCGTGTTGCACACCGTCTGAAAAAGGCAAATGACGCCCGTTCCAGACACCGGAAACCGACTTTTTTCAAGCCTTGCGAACCGTCCGCCCTCTCCTTTTCCGGAGACTTTCCGGAGCCTTTTCAGAGGAGAGTCCAAAAAACTTCAATAAATACGAACAAACAATCACGTTTTTTGTTGTTTATTTGAAGGGTAAGGTTGCGTACAATGACAACCATTGAGACGTTGATGAATAGCCATAGATTCGGAAACGCACTCTTTACCAAAAATGCATCTACTCTCTCCGAAAAGCCCCTCTTGCCAAGGGGCTTTGTTTTTTTTCGCACGCTTCCGGAA
>CAKQQG010000055.1 GCA_934270705.1 uncultured Oxalobacter sp.
TGTCTCCATCGTCTAGAGGCCTAGGACACCACCCTTTCACGGTGGGAACAGGGGTTCGAATCCCCTTGGAGATGCCAGCCGACCGGTTTTCCGGTGTATTGTGTCTCCATCGTCTAGAGGCCTAGGACACCACCCTTTCACGGTGGGAACAGGGGTTCGAATCCCCTTGGAGATGCCATTTCCCTTCCTGTACACGCTGCTGTTGTCACTTCGGGCGGACACAAACAGCCAGCCGTTTCGATGTGCCGTATTCCGGAAAATCCACTACAATAACAGGCTCTTTTTTCTTTTTGATCGATCATGCGACGGTTTACCAAATCGGGGTCATCCAGACTCAGTGCCGACAGTCAGCGTCTGGTTTCGCTGGCGATGGAGATGTTTTATGCGTCCAGTTCACTGGAGAGCGAGTTTTGCCGCAAGAAACTTGAAGGGCTGGTCTCGAAGCTGTTGCATGCCAGAAAGCAGTCTGTCCTGAACGATGCCATCGAGTATCTGTTCGGTACGGATATGGAGGCATACAACTGTTTGCTGGAAGTGGCGGAAGCCCTGAGCGAATCGGGGACTGTCGAGCTTGATGGACGGCAGTACCAGGTTTTGCTTGTCGCCATTCCTGTACTGGCATGGACACGTTTTTCGATTGCATCCGGTCCATTGCCGCAGGACGTGATCGCTACGGTTTCCGACCGTTTTTCCCGCCTGATTCTCGCAGATGGCGTGCGTTTCGCCATGGCACCCGGCTTGTATGCAGTGGATCAGTTGCCGTATTCGCATATCGATGTGATGGCGGTGACGCAGGGGCTGGTCAAGGCGATCGTACAGGGGGCGCATTTCGAGTTGTCCTCACGGCAGGAGACAGTACCGTTTCTGGCCGATGGACGGTATTTGCTGGCGGGCGTCATGACTGAGGCGGGAAAGCCGCTTTTCCGCTGGCAGGCTTGTCCGGATCCGGCGGGGTTTGAAACCGTCAAGGATGAATGTTTGAAGCTGTGGCAGCAGGAGGTCACACCGGTGATGGCTGATGTGTTGCCGGGATGCAATCTCGAATTGCTTTTGCCGGGCGGTTTTTTCAATACTTGCCGCAAGGCGGATCAGGGAATCCGTCCTGCGACGATCAAGGCGGCGGTGCATTATCTGGTGCATGCGCTGGATATCCAGCCGGAAAATCTGTGTGCCGTGATCGGTGGATTCGGCAAGGATCTTGATGGCGTACAGGTGGAGGAGTACCGTATCAGCTTTTATCGCAAGGATGATCCACGGATCATTTATGGCATTGTCTGGCCGGTGTATGGGACGGAAGATGTCGAGGGGGTGAATTTCCCTGCCCAGCTGGAAGGACATGCCTCAGGGTCTTCCCCCAAAGGGGGAAAGCAGTTGTTGCAGATTTTCCGGCTGTTGCGTGAAATGGGGATTTCTTTCGAGAAAACGGCAGTCGAACGGTTTGCGATGGAATTTTGCGAGGATTGCGGCGCGCCGCTTTTTGCCGATACGAATGGCGAGCTGGTGCATGCTGAAATGCCGGAAGACGCGAAAAAGGAAACCCGGCTGCATTGAATCGCCGGTTCCGGAAAGCCGCGATTCCGCTATCCGGTGTCTTTCGCAATACGGGATGCGCAGGTTTTGCAGGGTGACAGGTTTTACGCTGTTCAGGTCATGCATGCCAGTTGCCTGAACGTCCCCCGCTTTTTTCAAGCAATCTGATGTCGGTCATGACCATGCCGCGGTCGATCGCTTTCAACATATCGTAGATCGTCAGCAGTCCGGTCTGGACGGCAGTGAGCGCTTCCATTTCCACACCGGTTTTGCCGACGGTTTCCGCCCGGACCCGGCAGGCGATGCCATCGTCGTGCAATGCAAAATCCACAGCGATACGGGTCAGGGCGACAGGGTGGCATAACGGAACCAGATCGGATGTCCGTTTCGCGCCCATGATGGCGGCGATACGTGCGATGCCCAGTACGTCGCCCTTGCCAGCCGAGCCGTCCCTGACGACAGCCAGTGTTTCGGGGTGCATGCGGATATATCCGCTGGCGATGGCGACCCGGTGGGTGTCGGCCTTGTCTCCGACATCGACCATATGTGCCTGACCGGAAGTGTCGAAGTGGGTCAGTGAGCGCTTATTGTTACCGGCGGGTTTGTTTTGCGACATAAAGAATGTGACGGGAAATGGTGGACAGTGTGAAATGATGCAAACTGTCTGTATGATATGGTTTTGATCGTATTTCCGATTTTATAACAAGATAACTGCATGAACCGAAATTTCAGATCGCTTGTGGTGTCGTTGCTGGCTGTTTGTTGCCTTCAGTTTCCGGTTGCGCTGGCGGAGTCGGAAATTCCAAGTCTGGGCGATACGGCACGGAGCGAGTTGAGTCCGATGGCAGAGTATCAGTTGGGCAAGGAGATCATGGCGCAGGTCCGGCGTGATCCGGCTTATATCAGCGATCCGGTCATGACGGAGTATCTCAGCAATCTGGGCAACCGGCTCGTGTCCGCGGACCCGCAGACACGTGGTGAGCTGGTCAATGATTTCACGTTCTTCGCCGTTCGTGATCCGACACTCAATGCGTTTGCCTTTCCGGGCGGTTTCATCGGGGTGCATACGGGGTTGTTGCTGGCGGCGCAGAGCGAATCGGAACTGGCATCCGTGTTGTCTCACGAAATCGGGCATGTATCGCAACGCCACATCGCGCGCATGCTGACGCAACAGCGTCAGGATATCCTGATTCCGATCGCAACGACAGCGCTGGCGATTCTGGCGGCGCAGGCCGGAGGTGATGCGCTGGGCGCCGTGATGGTGGGCGGTCAGGGATATGCCATCCAGAAGCAGATCAATTTCACACGGGATGCCGAAAAGGAGGCGGATCGTGTCGGTTTCACGATTTTGAAAGGCGCCGGCTTCGATACGAACGGGATGACGTCGTTTTTCGAGCGTTTGCAGGTGGCGACCCGCACTTACAACGATGCGCCGTCTCCTTATTTGCGGACGCACCCGCTGACTTCCGAACGTATCGCCGATATCGAGGCCAGGGTGCGTCGTGAACCGTACCGGCAGCATGCGGACGATCTGGATTTTTATCTGATACGTGCGAAAGCACGGCTGGTGCAGGATGAAAGCACGCAGGGCATCATCAATGCCGAAGCGGTCTTTGCCGAGCAGGTCAAAAGCGGAAGCAAACTTTATATGGCTGCCGGCAATTACGGGCTGGCGCTGGCGGCGTTGTTGCAAAAAAATCCTGAAAAGGCAAAACAGTATTTTCAGGAAGTGAAAAAGGTCGTGGGAGAAAAGGCGGCCTTGCAGAGCCTGGCGCTGAGCAGTCTGTCCATCGAAATCAAACTGGCGGCAGGTCAGGCGGCAGAGGCTGTCCGAGATGCACGTGAAGCCGTTTCCCGTTTTCCGTCATCCAGAGCGCTGGCGTACCAGTACGCCAATGCGATGTATCAGGCGCGGCAATATAACGATGTGGCACATTATCTGAGACAGCAGGTACGGATGTACAAGGAAGATGCCGCATTGCGTCAGCAACTGGCCAAGGTTTATGACGCGCAGGGGAAAAAGGCGTTGATGCATATCGCCATGGCGGAATCGTACAGTCTGGACGGCGCGTATTCCGCGGCGCTGGAACAGCTTGTGCTGGCGAGAAAGTGCAAGGATGTCACGTTTTATGACCAGTCGGTAATCGATGCGTATGAGCGGGAGTGGAAAGAAATCGTCAAGGAAGAAATGAAAAAGCGTTGAACCGCACGCGCGTACACATAAAAAAACAGCCGGATATCCGGCTGTTTTTTTGTATTTCTGTCGTTGTCGCCAGATTATACGCGCTGGGATACGTTACCGTTGGCCGGTTTGCGTCCGGAGTGGGTACGCTGCGGTTTGCGGCGTGTGGATGTGGCCGGTTGTCCGAAATGGCGTTGTCCCGCCTTGGCGGCGCGTTTTCTGCTTGCCGGTTTCCAGCCGGGTTTGCGTCGGGAAGGTGCATGCGCGGGCCGGACGGCCGGTTCCAGTCCCGCGATGACATTGACCGGAATGGCCTGTTTGATGAAGCGTTCGATGCGGCGGATATGGACGCGGTCTTCGGGACAGACCAGTGAAATGGCCAGTCCGCGACGTCCTGCGCGGCCGGTACGTCCGATCCGGTGGACATAGTCTTCCGCGAATTTCGGCAAGTCGTAGTTGAAAACATGCGTGATGGACGGGATATCGATACCGCGCGCGGCGACGTCCGTTGCGACAAGAATCCGGATTTTGCCGCTGCGCAAGCGTTCCAGCGTGCGGTTGCGCAGGCGTTGCGGCATGTCGCCATGCAGCGCGGCAACCGGCAAGCCGGCGATGGCGAGGCGGTCGGCGACCTGATCGGCTTCGCGTTTGGTTGCGGTAAAGACCAGTGCCTGTTTGAGCGAACGATCGTTCAGCCAGTGATCGAGCAGGCGATTCTTGTGATCGGTATTGTCCGCGAAATGGAGCATCTGGTCGATGTGTTCGTGGCGGGTGGATGACGAGGCGATGTGTACCTGTTCGGCATTGTGTGTGATCCGTTGCGCCATATCGCCCACGATACCGTCGAGCGTCGCCGAAAACAGCAAGGTTTGCCGTGTGTCCGGTGTAGCGGCGATGATGGTTTCGATATCTTCGACGAATCCCATGTCGAGCATGCGATCGGCTTCGTCGAGTACCAGTATTTCAAGGTGTTCCAGTGTGATTTTTCCGGATCGCAAGTAGTCGATCAGGCGTCCGGGCGTCGCTACCAGAATATCGGGCCGACGGGCCAGAAGCTGCATTTGTCTGTGATAGGGCATGCCGCCGAGAATGGCGACGGTGCGGATATGTTTGAGGTATGCGCAATATTGCTCTGTCGATGAGACGATTTGCTGTGCCAGCTCACGGGTCGGCGTGAGCACCAGCATTTTGGGACAGGCTGTCTGCTGGCGTACGGTACCGTTTCTTGCGGAGCGTGGCGCCTCGCGTGCGGTCTTGCGGTTTTCGTCCATGCCGGACGTGGCGAAGCGATGCAGCGCCGGCAGCATGAAAGCGGCGGTTTTGCCAGAGCCGGTTTGTGAGGAAACCAGCAGATCCTTGCCGTGCATGGCGGGTGGGATGGCACGTGTCTGTACCGTGGTCGGTGCGTCATAATGCATGCCGGACAGCGCCTTGAGGATTGATGGATGCAATCCCAGTGTTTCAAAAGTCATTTGTTCTCTCAGATGTCAAAACGGTGGTTTTCCTTGTGGGAAAGTGAAGCAACAGCAATGCACGGCTTACGCGGCAAGATAGCGTGAAGAAACTACCGGCACAAAAGCTTTGCGCCGGAACAGTGTCGGAAACACAAAAGGCGGAAGGGCTTTATGAAGCGCATGAACGGGTCATGCAACAGGCGGGCAATGCCATTAACGTCATCGGGCGGGTTGAAACCCGCCCGATGGAAAGATTATACCAGATATCCGGCACGACAGGTCGGATATTGTGGATGATTGTGCGATGCCGCGTTTATGCGTTGTCTTTCTGCGCAATGACGCCATCGGTGTTCAGACCCATGACGTGGGAGAAACCGCCATCGACATAGGTGATTTCACCGGTGATGCCGGATGCCAGATCGGAAAGCAGGAAAGCGGCGGCATTGCCGATTTCCTCGATAGTGACATTGCGGCGCAACGGTGCGTTTTTGGCGACGAAATTGAGCAGGATGTTGAAATCGCGGATGCCGCTGGCGGCGATCGTCTTGACCGGACCGGCGGAAATGGCGTTGACGCGGACACCATGCTTGCCGAGCGATTCAGCCATGTAGCGTACGCTGGATTCCAGCGATGCCTTGGCAAGACCCATGGTATTGTAATAGGGGATGGCGCGGCTGGAACCCAGATAGGTCAGCGCCAGCGCGGCGGAGCCCGGGCCCATCAGGTGACGTGCGGCCTTGACCAGCGCAGGGTAGCTGTATGCGGAAATATCGTGCGCGATACGGAAATTCTCGCGGCTCAGCCCATCGAAAAAGTCACCGGCGATCGCTTCACGGGGAGCGAAACCGATGGAATGGACGAGACCGTCGAGACGCCCCCAGGATTTTTCGATTTCGGAAAAGACGTTGGCGATGTGTTCATCCTTGCTGACGTCGCATTCATAGACCATATCGCTGCCCAGCTCCTTTGCAAAGGCGGTAATGCGATCCTTGAAACGTTCTCCGACGTAGGTGAACGCCAGCTCGGCGCCTTCACGCCTGCACGCTTCTGCGATGCCAAGGGCAATGGAACGGTTCGATAACAGACCGGTGATAAGTATTTTTTTACCTTGCAAGAAAGCCATGCATGACTCCAAAACTAAACTTGTGAAATAGATAGCCGTCAGGTGACGGGAAATTCCTGGTAATAAAAATCCGTCAAACGCAATATTTCATTGGCGGTCTGGCGGTATCTGTCTGGCAAGATTGTAGTTCCTCAAACAGATTGCGGCAACTGTTGTGCCTTGTTCACTCCATTCTAACTGTTAAATAAGCGGTTCAGGTTCTTGTACGGCTTCTGGCGGTTTTTCCGGCAGCCGTCGTTTTTCGTGCAGAAACCTGTTTTCTGGCCGGCGACGCCTGCTTGCGTGAGGATGCCGCTCTGGCGGACCGGCTGTTTGCGGATTTCACCAGTCCTTTTCGGGCAGTGCCGTTCTTGCGTGCGTCCATGACCACTTTCACGCGAGAGGTTTTCGCGCTGCGTGCGGTGCTGACGCGTGCCGCACGGATGATACGCGCCTTCTGGCGGGACGATGCATTGCCGTAGGGAACATGTACCTTCAGGATCGTACCCTTGCCGGCGGTGTCGCCGCTGATGCGGTTCCAGGACTTCAGCTCGGCGACGCTGACATGGTAGCGCTTGGCGATCGATGCCAGTCTGACCGGTTTTCTGACCGGTATGCGAACCAGACGGGTCGCCGGCAGGTCTCTTTCCCAGGCGAGACGTGCGTTTTCGACGAGTTCGGGCGCGATATCCTTGTTATAGCCTGTGGGCTTGGGAACCAGAATGGCGGAACCGAATTTCAGCACGCTTCGTGGCGGGATATTGTTGGCCTGCCGGATGACGTCGGTTGTCGTATTGAAACGTGCGGCGATGTCCTCGATTTTCTCGCGGGTGCCGGTGACCTGGTAGGCAGTCCATGAAGACAGGGGATGCGGCCAGCGTGCGAGGTTCTTCTGGAATTTTTCGACGTTTTCTTTCGGCAGCAGGATTTTGACCTCGTTGCCGCCGGCGATGACATATGGACCGAATTGCGGATTCAGTGCACGGAAGTCGTCAAGAGACATTTCCGCGAGCTTCGCGGCGACTTTCACGTCGATGTCGCGGGTCTTGCCGATGGTGACGAAATAGGGCTGGTTTTCGACCGGCGGCAAATCCAGACCGTATTTGTTCGGGCTGGCGATCAGGTTCTTGACGGCCTGAAGCTTTGGCACGTAATTGCGGGTTTCGGCCGGCATATAGGCGGAGATGCCGTTGAACGTGATGGGTTTGCCTGCCCGTTCGGCTTTCTTGATGGCGCGCATGACGGAACCTTCGCCCCAGTTGTAGGAAGCCAGTGCCAGCTGCCAGTCGCCGAACATGTTGTAGAGCCGTTGCAGATAGGTCAGCGCCGCATCGGTCGAGGAAATGATGTCGCGTCTTTCGTCACGGAACGCGTTTTGCGCCAGATCGTAGTGGCGGCCTGTGCTCGGAATGAATTGCCAGAGTCCTTCGGCCTTGGCGATCGAGCGGGCATGCGGGTTGTAGGCGGATTCGATGAACGGCAGCAAAGCCAGTTCTGTCGGCATGTTGCGTTTTTCCAGTTCCTGAACGATGTGGAACAGGTACTTGGAGCCCCGTTTGGTGGTACGTTCGAAATATTCCGGCCGTCTGGAAAAATAGTTGATGTGGTTCGACACCAGCGGATTGTCCAGATCGGCGATGGCGAAACCGGAACGGATGCGTGCCCAGATATCGACTTCGTTGATGGCGAGGATTTCAGTCAGCGGATCCTCGTCTTCCAGCGACAGGTCACCTGCGATATCGAGATCGGCGGGGGAGTGGAAGGCCGCGAGTTGCGCGTCCTTGCTGTATCTCGGAAGGGAAATGTCGCTGGCGGCGACCAGTGCAGGCGCTGTTGCGGCGAAGCAGCCTGCCAGTGCAAGTGCCAGAAACTTGATACGGTTTTTATACGTCATTTTGGTCAAGTCGGTTCGTTGTTCTGAAATACAGCATCCGTTCAGTGCCTGTGGCGTGCAAGGGGGATATGCCGCCCCGGGCAACGATCTGGCGCCGGGT
>CAKQQG010000056.1 GCA_934270705.1 uncultured Oxalobacter sp.
CTGAATCTGTATTTTTACCATGCCGATCCCGTCGCCGATTTCTTTTCTCCGCAGACCCGTTTCTGGGAGCTGCTCGCCGGTGCGATGCTGGCATGGGTCGCCTTGCATCCCGCACAGCTGAGTTTCAGACCCGGCCTGTTTTACCGTGAAACCACGATCGGTGAAACGCCCGATCTTTATACCCGTTTTTTCCGTTACCGGCATATTCTGTCGAGCGCCGGTGCCCTGCTGCTGGTTTTGTCCATCGTATTCGTCAAGCAAACCGCTTCAAGAAATTATCCCGGTATCTGGGCGCTGTTTCCTGTTCTGGCGACGATGTTGCTGATCGCCGCCGGGAAAGACGGCTGGTTCAACAAATGGGTGCTTTCCAACCGTGTGCTGGTCTGGTTCGGTCTCATCAGCTATCCGCTTTATCTCTGGCACTGGCCGCTGCTTTCGATCGCGCGCATCATCCTGTTGGAGGAACCGCCGTTCTGGTGGCGACTTGCCGCGTTTCCGGTCGGCATCGTGCTGGCATGGCTGACGACCAGACTGATCGAGAATCCGCTCCGTTTCGGGCGGCATGGCGTCATGAAAACCGTTTCCCTGTTCGTGGCAATGCTGGCACTTGGCGCCGTGGGTCTGTACATCCACCAGAAAGACGGGTTTCCTTCCCGTTTTCCGGAGGCCGTATCCCGTCTTGTCAGCGTGGAACGTCTGAACTTCGATTCGAACAAGGCTTACGGTTATGAATGCAGCAGCAAGGCCAGCGACAAGCCGGACTTTTCGGCATGCAAGCTGACTGTCACGGACCCTTCCAAACCGACTGTCGCCCTCTGGGGCGATTCCCATGCCACCGCAATCGCCTACGGTCTGGTCACATATTTCCATGACCGCTACAACTTCGTGCTGCGCCAGACGAATGCCTGTCCTCCGGTTTTCGATAGTGCGGTACAAGCCAAATGCAAAAACAACAATTATTTCGTGTTCGATGAATTCGTCCGCCTGAAACCCCAAAAAGTCATTCTGTCCGGTTACTGGGCAACGCCGGATTACCGTGACATCTACAAGAAACTGGAATTGACCGTTTCGAAACTGCGTGATGCCGGTATCGGGGATATCGTTGTCGTCGGCCCGCTTCCTTCCTGGAAAGACAAGCTGCCCCTGTTGCTGGTTTCCGAATACGCCAGATCCGGTCATCTCCCCAAACGGATGGCGCCTGCCGATTATGGTCGCCTGCAAGCCATCGACGCCGATCTGGCGTCGTTGTGCAAACAATGGAATGTGTCGTATGTTTCACCTGCCCGTTTGTTGTGCGACAAGGGACAGTGCATCACCCTGGCCGGGGACGCGCCGGACGATGTCATGACTTTCGACAGCAATCATCTGACCAGCAGCGGTTCCCTGTTTCTGGGATCCCTTTTCAGGGACGATCCCGCTTTCAGGATAAAACCGTCCGGAAGTCCCGGCACACAGCGATGAATAAAACCGGCGAAAGCCGGTTTTTTCATGTATCGCCATCGGCCCGTTCCATTTTTTCCGGTTGTCCGGCAAACGGACGGATGTCTTGCGTTTCCCCAGTCCGGCCTGACGTCGGTGTATTGCGTGCCGCCGGTGGCGTTCATGATGTCAGTGTTGCCATGCCGGACACGGCGACTGCGGCAGCGTGCGACCGGATATGGCATAGGGTGTGCATCCGGGCAAGTCTGCCGAAGACGGCGTGAATGGCGTACGCCGGAGCGCCCTGCCTTGCCCGCGCAGGTGCGGCGGGATGGGCGTGCATGCGGAAGATGGTGTCGCCTGCGGAGACACGGGGGGACGTGGAAAAACCGGCGGCCACAGGCGGATGGCGCGAAGGCGGTGGCCGAATGTGCCGGTGTCGGAAAAGCGGCACAGGCACGCAACGCGCCGGCTGGCGTGTGGCGTATGGAAAAAGGCCCCTGCCCGTTTTTTCCTAGCGGTAGGACTGTTCGTAGATGGTGATGCAGTCGGCTTCGGAGAGCATGACCGGATCGAGCAGGAACAGGTCGCCCATGGTGTCGCGGGCGTTTTTCGCCATGGCTGGCAAGTCTTCGCGGCGGATGCCGTAGTCGGACATTTTGAGGTTGTCCACGCCGCAGGCGGCTTGCAGTTGCGCCAGCGCGATGACGAAATCCATCGGATGGGTCGCGTCGGCCTTGCCCAGCGCGCGGGCCATGTCGATCATTTTGGCGTCGCAGGCATGTGCCTGTGCGAAATGGGTGTAGTAGGCCTGACTGATCATGATCAGTCCCGCGCCGTGCGGCAGTTCGGGATGGTAGGCCGACAGGGCGTGTTCCAGCGAGTGTTCCGACAGGCAGGACGAAATGGATTCGACCATGCCGGAGATGGTACTGGCGATCGCCATGCCTTCGCGTGCCGCCGGGTTCTTGCCGTCACGCACGGCAAGCGGCAGGTTTTTGCCGATGAGTTCGATGGCTTTGAGCGAGAGCGCTTCGCTGACCGGATTGGCGCATTGCGCCAGATAGCCTTCGGTGCTGTGGAACAAGGCGTCGAAGCCCTGGAACGCGGTCAGCGCAGGCGGAACGGTATGCATCAGTTCCGGGTCCACGATCGAGAGTACCGGGAAGGTATCGTCGTAGCCGAAGCCGATTTTTTCGTTGGTTTCCTCACGGGTGATGACCGTCCAGGGGTCGGCTTCGGTACCGGTGCCTGCTGTCGTGGTGATGGCCACGACGGGCAGCGGATGGTTCGCGGGCGCTTTCGCCTTGCCGCTGCCGCCTGCGATGTAGTCCCAGTATGTGCCTTCGTTGGTCGCCATCAGCGCGATGGACTTGGCGGAATCGATGCTGCTGCCGCCTCCCAGCCCGACGATGAAGTCGCACCCCTGTTCCCGTGCGATTTGCGCGCCTTCCATGACATGACGTTCCACAGGATTGGGCAATATCCTGTCGAACAAAACGGATGCGACACCGGCTTTTTCCAGCTCTTTTTCAACACGGTCGAGATAGCCGTATTTCCGGATGGACTGGCCCGATGTGGTGACGATCAACGCTTTCTTGCCGGGTAACTGCTGGGCATGCAACTGTCCAAGCGTTCCGGTGCCGAACAGAATCCTTGTCGGGATGTAATAAGTGAAATTCATCATGTTTTTTACCTCTTGCGTAAAGTCTGTCCCGATATCAACAGATCGTTTTGCCATCTTAACGCTTTGTGCAAGCAAGAAAAAGAGCCGGTATCGTGACCGGCCGGATACGCCGCCCGTTCAGTCCGGAGTGAAGGAAATTTCGCCCTTGAGCACCCATGCTCTCGGATTGTGTTCGAACCCGATTTGCGGATAGTATTCATTGGCGCGCGGTGCGGCGAGCAAGACGATCTTGCAGGTGGGCGCCATCCGGGCGCGCGTTTCCTCGATGAGGCGTTTGCCGATGCCTTGCCGCTGGTAGGCTTCGTCAACCGCGAGGTCGGCCAGATAGGTGACATAACCGAAGTCGGTGAAACTGCGGGCGATGCCGACGAGCTTGCCGCCGTCCCAGGCGGTGATGAGCAGATTGGCGTTGTCGCGCATTTGCCCGAAGATGTCGGGTCTGTCCAGAGGACGCCGTTTGCCCAGTGTCGAACGCCGGTAAAGGTCGATCATTTCCGCAACCGTGAAAGTCGCGCCGCTTTTGTATTGTATGTCCATGGTCTTGCCGTTTCGGGAAAGTGTGCCGGTGGATGCCGCTTCGACAAGTATGACATATTCGCCGCGTTTTTGCCCTGTCGCGGGATGATGGCGTCATGACAGCGAAAGACCGGTATCCGGCGCAGGGGTATGGGGTGACGTCTTGCCGTGACGATCGAGCCGCCGGTGCAAAATGCCCGCCAGAATGTCCGGGCTGTCCGGATTCGCCTGCATGAAGCGTTCCGCCGAAGCGAACCCCTGTCCGAGCGCCATGTCGATGCCGCGATCGACCATGTCGGCGCGTTTGCGGTTCCTGCGCGCGTTTTCTGCTTCGGTAAAGTCTGTGTCGGTTGCGCTGTATCCGGTTTGCATGGTGCCGCCCTGTCTCGGTTCGTTCTCGGACTTTCAGTATAAGAACCCTTCGCTTTCCGTTTTTGTCGCAACGCAAGGTTTTTACTGTCGCGCCTGTCGGCGCGTCCCTCTCGGCAATGCAGGTATTTGCCGATACAATGCCGGTGTGAACCCATTCCTGACCCTATTCCGATGATGCCAGACGAGACGCTTCCAGGTTTTCGTGAACGTGCCATGCCGCTTGCCCCGCTTGGCGGGCTGGCCCCCGTGCTGTCCCCCGACATCCGCGTGATGATTCTGGGCAGCTTTCCGGGCCGTGAATCGCTGGCCGCCCGCCAGTATTACGCCCATCCGCGCAACCAGTTCTGGCGGCTGCTTTCCGCCATACTGGGCGAGGATCTTTCCGCACGGCCTTATGAAGAACGGCTTTCGCGCCTGTTGCATCACGGTATCGGCCTGTGGGATGTGATTACGATGTGCGACCGGATCGGCAGTCTGGACGCCCGTATCAGAAACGCCGTTCCCAACGATTTCAGCCGCCTGAAAAGCGCCTGCCCGCGTCTGGAGACGGTCTGCTTCAACGGCAAGGTGGCGGGAGCCTATGCCCCGCGGCTGGAAGCGGCGGGCTACCGGACGGTGCAGCTTCCCTCGTCGTCGCCAGCCTATGCCAGCCGGAGCTTCGAGGCGAAACTCTCAAGCTGGCAAGCCGCGCTGGGCGATGTCGCCGCTTCGCGCCGCTAGCGTTGCCGAACGCCTTGCCCGATGACGGCTGTGTTTGGGAAATACGGGCTTTGGCGGTATGATTTTGCACGATGATAACGAAAAAAACCGACGTCAATTTTCAGGAGACTACATCATGAAACTGGTTCGTTACGGAAGACCCGGCAAGGAAAAACCCGGCTTGATCGATGCCGATGGCAAATTGCGCGATCTGTCGGGCAAGATAGACGATTTCACCGCCGAGCAGCTCTCGGATCGTGCGCTGGCGAAACTGGCGAAACTCAATACGGACAAACTGCCGCTGGTCAAAGGACGCCCGCGTCTGGGTGTGCCGGTCGCGCATGTCGGCAAATATATCGCTATCGGCATCAACTATATCGAGCATGCCGCCGAAGCGAAGATGCGCATTCCGCGCGAACCGATCGTCTTCATGAAGGCCGTGACCTGTCTGTGCGGCGCGAACGACAATATCATTTTGCCGAAAGATTCGAAAAAGTCGGACTGGGAAATCGAACTGGGCGTCATCATCGGGAAAAAGGCGCAGTACGTGACGGAAGAAGAAGCGCTGGATTATGTCGCCGGCTATTGCGTCGCCAACGATTTGTCCGAACGGGAATTCCAGATCGAGCGCGGCACGCAATGGGACAAGGGCAAGGGGTGCGACACCTTCGGCCCGATCGGTCCCTGGCTGGTCACCCGCGATGAAGTTCCCGATCCGCAGAATCTGGAAGTCTGGCTGGACGTCAATGGCGAACGGATGCAGCACGGCAATACGAAGACGATGATCTTCACCGTGGCGAAAATCGTCAGCTATCTGTCCCACTTCATGACGCTTTTGCCCGGAGACGTGATCGCCACCGGCACGCCGCCGGGCGTGGGACTTGCCCGCAATCCGCAGGTGTTCCTCAAACCGGGCGACGTGGTCGTCGCAGGCGTCGAAAAGCTGGGCGAACAGCGCCAGAAAGTCGTGGCCTGGCCCGGCAAGAAGTAAGGCTTGGAAAGACGTACCGTCTGCCCCTGCGCGGGGCAGACGTCTTTGCGCGCCCTGCCCGCTAGTTGTGCCCCGCGGCGTTCCGCATTTGCGCGGCGACGGCCGTCGGCGGGACGATCATGATATCGCAGCGGGTTTCGTAGATGGTGTTGCGCGAGGTGCTGCCCAGAATGAATTCCTCGATCCGGCTGCGGCCGAGCTTGCCCATGACCAGCAGATCGGGATTTCTGGTGCGGACGTGTTCCTTGATGACGGTATGCGGCACGCCGAGCTGGATGACCGAAGTGACATGATTCGTGATCTTCAGGTCGGCGATGAAGGCCTGCATTTCCGCACCGGCCTTGATACGGATGTCGGAACGGAATTCGTGGAGCAGTCCCTGCGACACGTTGGCGTAGCGCATGATGCCTTCGTTGGGGACTTCGTAGGCATGAATGAACACGATTTCGGTTTTCGGCGTCGCCAGTTCCAGCGCCTGCAAGGCCTGATAGCGCGAGATTTCCGTGAAGTCGATGGCGATCATGATCTTGTCGTAGGCGTGTACCGGCTTGTTGCGAACGACCAGCACGGACGCGGGACTGACCTGGAGCAGCTTGCCCGGCACGTTGCCCAGATATTCGTGGCTGTTGGGATATTCGCCATGCGCGCCGACGACGAGCAGGCCGGTTTTGCGGGCGACGGTTTCCTGCACGATTTCGGTGGCGGCCTTGCCGAAGCGCACCATCGGTTCGCACTTGATCCCGTAGGTACTTTCAAGACGTTGCGCCCTGGCTTGCAAATCGCCCGTGACGCCTTCCCTGAGGGCTTTTTCGGCAAGATCCGCCGAGCTTTTCATGGCGCGTGTGAGCATGTCGATCACGGACAAATCCTGCACGTTGATGATGTCCAGCCGCTCTTTTTGAAGCTGTTTGCACAGCATGGCCGCCCGGTCTTCCGCCATGGCGGCGAAATCGGACATGTCGGTTGCCACCATGATACTGTCTGCATTTTTCATGATGCTTCCCTTTCTGTTGTCTGACGGCGGCAAACGGGGCGGTTTGCACGCCTGCATGTCTCCGGCACCCGCGAAAGTTTCCTGTTCGCCCCTGTTTTCCGGCGCCGGTCAGGACGGAGAGCGGCGACGCCGCTTTCCTTCTCGATTCACTGTCAACTATACCTTAAAATAAGAGGATATCCGGAACCATTTTCCGCATGGGACACAAAAAACGCACGTTTTGAAAGGAGCGGCAGTGATACAGAATATTCTCGTGATTTGTCTCGGCAACATCTGCCGCAGCCCGATGGCCGAAGGACTGTTGAAAAAACGTTATCCGGACAAGCAGATCGCTTCGGCAGGTTTGCGCGAAATCACGGCCGGCTGGTCCGCCGACCCGTTTTCCATCCGCGTCATGCGGGAAAACGGGATCGACATCAGCCGCCACCGCGCCCGTGTGCTGACTGCCGACATGCTGAAAAAGGCCGATCTGGTGCTGACGATGGAAAAGGAGCAAAGCGAGATCGTCAAATACAGCTTCCCGAACTACCGCGGCAAAATCATGCGGATCGGCGAATTCGGCGACTATGATGTGCCGGACCCTTATTCAAGGAATATCAATGCGTTCCGTGAATCTTATGAACTGATTTCTCAGGGTATTGATGCCATCGACCGGGAAGTCGTCCGCCCTGACGCGGCACCTGATGCCGCATCCGGCGCGGTAACGGACACGCCACGGTAGCCTGCATGCGGACGTTTGCATGAAACAGGACTACCGACTGTTCCAGCTTCGCAGGATGAAGCTGCTGGCGCTCGCCCTGCTGGTGGCGATGGCGGTGCTTTTCGTCGTGTCGCGTCTGTACGGGCGTACCGGTATCTGGGCATGGATCGGCGCGTTTTCGGAAGCGGCGATGATCGGTGCGCTGGCGGACTGGTTCGCCGTCGTGGCGATTTTCCGTCATCCCCTGAAACTGCCGATTCCGCGCACGGCGATCATTCCCGAAAACAAGGACAGAATCGCGGAAAATCTCGCGGTGTTCATCCGCGACAATTTTCTTTCGCGCGAGACGATGACCGCCCGCATGCGCGACTGGGACCCTGCCCAGCGTATCGCCGGATGGCTTTCCTCGCGCGAGAACGCGGACTTTCTCGCCGACAAGGTCGTGCGGGTACTGATCGGTGCGCTGGCGTTCGTCGATGACCAGCGTGTCGGCAAGCTCATGCGCAATGCCATTTACCGCAAGCTCGAAGAACTGGATCTGGGCAACCTGATCGGACAGCTCATGGATGTGCTGACGCACAACAACCAGCATCAGGCGCTTCTGGATGTGGGACTGCGCCGGATTTCATCGGTACTGGACGAACCCGGCACCCGCAAACAGCTGGCGACGGTCATCATGGAGGTATCGCGCCGCGAATATCCCAAGCTCATGAAAATGCTCGGTCTGGTGATGGATACGGAAGAATTCGGCAACCGGGTGGCGGGTACGCTGGTCGAAAGCATCCAGCTCTGGCTGCACGATATCGGACGCGATCCGGACCATCCGCGCCGCAAGCAGTTCGACGTCCTGTCGAACCGTTTCATCGGAAAACTCAAGGG
>CAKQQG010000057.1 GCA_934270705.1 uncultured Oxalobacter sp.
ACAACCAAACAATCGACGAACAGCGCAAAAACGCTTCCCACACCGCCGAACCGCCCCTGCCTTTGCCGAACGATTGATCTTCACAGACCGCCACGCTCCAGACATCGCCATCCCCCTTTCACCGGTCACGTCTTGACCCGCCGGAACCCGACTGCCCATACCAGACCGGTTCCGCCGATCCGGAAACAGTCGCCCGCTTTTCCGCCTTCCGGGATTGATGCAGGCGCCTGTCGTTCGCCGAACATACCCGCGCCGGGCATCGCCTTTCGGCGACTGCATCCTGCCGAAAGGCTATCTGCGACAATCGCAGCATTTTGACGAAACACCTTTCGCCGGACACGCCGCCGGACTAAAATACCCCGCATATGCCACAGGCAAAACGCCGTTTTCGCATCCGGAAAAATCATGCATCCCCGAACCGCCGTCCGATTATTCTTCGATCTCGTCATACTCGTCACGCTCGTTTTGCTCTACAACAAACGCGCCATCAGCATGGCCTGGCATGAAATTTCCGGACTGGTTCTGTTCGCCTTCATCGCCGTACATCTCATCATCAACCGCAGATGGATCAGCGCCATCACCGCGCGCCTGTCCTCCGGCAAACTGCCCGCACGCACCCTGCTGAGCTATGCCATCTCCTTCAGCGCATTCATCGCCTTCGTGCTTGTCGCCATCAGCGGCATCGCCATTTCACGCGTCGTATTCGGCATCCACAGCAACCTCGCCGTCTGGAAAATCATGCACAAAACCGGCGCGGCCGTCTCGCTCGCCCTCATCGGCGTCCACCTCGGCCTGCACTACGACTTCATCGCCAGCATGCTCGCCCAATGGTTCGCCGTACCGGAAAAAGGGCGCTCCATCCTGCATGAACTGCAACTGGTCAAACCGGTTCTCAACATCCCGCGCGGCATACGCACCCTGCTGAAAAACACCTTCATCGTCATCGTACTGGCAGGCGGCGCCGTCAGCTTCGTCACCAGCCCCTACCTGGGCTGGCTCGCGCTACCCTTCGTCACCCGTCCGGCCAAGCCCGCCACACCGCCGCAAGCCCCCGTCGCCGTCATCGCCGCCGCCCCGCAAGCCGCCGGTGCCGAACGGCCCGTCCGGCAACAGCAACGCATCCGCGCCCGGGACGGCAGCGGCCAGAAAACCGGATCCGGCGATACCGGAACGCCAAAAACCGTACAAGGCAACAAAGGCAAGGTACGCGACCAGCCCGGACTGGCGACCATCCTCAAGACACTGGGGCAATACACCAGCATCACCCTGACGATTGCCATCATCACCGCCTTCATCGACGTCACCTTGCGGAAAATCCGGGAAAAACGCACCCTGGCAGGCTGACAGACATATCACCGCCACCGGCGACGCCTGCCGTCAACAAAACGGCCGACGCCCCCGTGCCGCCGGCCCGTTGCACCCCGTCAACACCCCGTCAATACAGACCGCACGCGCATGACGTACCTTTTTCCGCCACAAACGCTTTTCCAGCGCTTGTCATACTGCTATCATCACGAATTAAAGCTGCATTTCCATCATACTTTTCACAGAGGCCATCCATGCAAGCAAACAAACGGCAAAGCGGATGGAAACGTTACGTTTCCCTGCTGATTTTCGTCCTTCTGATCGCACCGGCCGGACTGGTATTCGCCGGTGTGGCCGAAGATTCCGCCAAAGGCGTCGCACTGTACAAGGTCCAGCGCTACGAAGACGCACTCCCCTACCTGCAAAAAGCGGCTGAAGGCGGAGACACCACCGCCCAGCTCTATCTGGGCAACATGTACCGCGAAGGACTGGGCGTCAAAAAAGACTATGCCAAAACCATCCCATGGTTCGAAAAAGCCGCCGCAGCCGGCAATCCCCGCGCGCAGACCTATCTGGGCATCGCATACAGCGAAGGACTGGGCGTCACCCCCGACTATGAAAAAGCCGCCCAATGGTTCCTGAAAGCCGCCGACCAGAACCATCCGCCGGCACAAACCCTCGTCGGCGTCATGTACTACAAGGGCATGGGCGTGGAACAGAGCTTTCCCGAAGCCAAAAAATGGCTTGAAAAGGCAGCCGACAACGGCGAACGCGATGCGCAATCGTTTCTGGGTCTGATCTATCTGGACAGCAGCCGGGAAAAAGACCCTGCCAAAGCCATCAAACTGCTGACCAAGGCCGCCGACCAGAACGAACCGCTGGCACAGACCGTCCTCGGCATCATGTACATCCAGGGCAAATACGTCAAACAGGACTATGCCAAAGCCGAAGCCCTGCTCACCAAAGGCGCAGAAGCCGGCAATCCTGACGCCGCCACCTTCCTGGGCAACATGTACTACCGTGGTCAGGGCGTGAAGAAAAACAAGGAAAAAGCCGTTTACTGGCTCGAAAAATCCGCCATCCGCGGCGACGTCGATGCACAGGAACTGCTCTACCGCATCCACCACGCCAAACCCGGCGAATTCGACGACTGAACCGTCATTCGCTCCGAACGAAAAACGCCTGCATCGCAGGCGTTTTTTTACATCCCCCACCGGAAAAACCGCTATCGTCCCCCCTGTCGCACGGCACGGCAACCTGCGCATCGAAGACATCATGGAAGCCTTCGTCACCAGCATCGTCCTCATCGTCGCCGTCGTCCCCGAAGGACTGCCCACCATCGTCGCCATCTCGCTGTCCATCAACATCATCAAACTCTCACGCGAAAACGCCCTGGTCAAAAAACTCATCGCATCGGAAACCATCGGCGCCATCAACGTCACCGTCCACACCTCGCCTGCCTTGCCGAACCGCACCGCCTTTGCCGCACCGTTACACCACATACCCGACGGCTTATCCCCATTTCCTGTGGACAACACCGTGAACAGCCACCCTTTTCCCTTTTCCGACAACCACTTGCCCCCTGCACGCCAAACGTGCATTCCCCTGCCTTCCGCCCTTGCACCCTTCGCCATCCGGCACAGATTTCCTTACCGAACCACCCGTATCCATCGCGCGAACCGGACAGCACCCGCATCCTGCCAACACCTGCCATCCGGAAAAAACCGCCCGGTACCGGTATGCCGGCCAGCCGGTTGCATCCGGTACATCTGTTTCGGGTGGGTGTTTTTCCTTGCCTGATGAGGAAGCTCCGGTGTCCGTGCCACCGGGTGGTCAGAATAGGGCACCTCCGGACGGTTTGCGGGATGGAGTGTCAATGAAAAGAACACCCCATCATTGAGACGCATCCGGAATCCCGAGAGATAGGGTATTGGCACGATGTTCTTCCCTGCGCAGTGGCCAATGCTCGTGCATCCACCTTCTTTCCGGACGACAATGCAATCCCGTCCCTATCTGTGTCTTTTCCGACATCCGGAAAACGATACGTTTTCATCGTCTCCCGTCACGATTTGTATTTTACAATGTCGATTACCCCGTAAAACAGATTCATGGATGGTGCCCCGAAATGCCTTGTCCGAAGACGCCATCAAGCGTTTCCTGTCGACAGGATCGGACATACTTCAGCATCAAAAAAACCGGCATCCCATTCATTCCGTCAATTCATTCGGCTTTACCTTCAGACATCTTTTTATCGGAACACTTTTCAACTGGCATTGACACAATACGGGAAGTCATGACAAGCAAAACATACAAGCCCCGCAGTCGGCAGGAACTCAGGAAGCTGGTGAACGACCTGAGCGTCTGCCTTGGCGACATCGACACCTCTCTGATAACTGACATGAGTTAGCTTTTCTGCGATTCGGAACGTCAAAACTTCGACGGACTTGAAACCTGGGACACATCGAACGTGACCACGATGGAACGCATGTTTTACAGGACAGAACATTTCAACCATCCCGTCGGGAACTGGAATGTCTCGTCAGTCACGACCATGGAATTACTGTTTTGCGGTTGCAGCGACTTCAATCAGCCGTTAGAGAATTGGGACGTCTCATCCGTCACCACCATGCAGGAAATGTTCGTGCGCGCAGCGGCGTTCGACCAGCCCATCGACCACTGGGACGTCTCGAAAGTCAAGGACATGGCCTGTATGTTTTGCGACGCGACCTCGTTCCGGCAGCCGATAACGGCCTGTAAGCTGCGCGACCAGTCACCGAAAGGCATATTCCACAGGTCGTCACAATACGACGACATGGAATCGCGCGTCATGTGCCTTGCCGCACTTGACGGCGACGCAATGACATACGACCTGGAAGAAATAATCCAAATATTCGGAGAAAAAGCTGTTCACGACGCACTGCGGCTTTACGGCGCGAAATACAGCCTCAAAGGGTATTAGCCCGCAAAGCCGGATCGACATATCCAGACAGGAACACACCCCTGCGCACACCGGCGGCGCCACCGGCATCGGACAAGCCACAGCGCCCGAAACGGCGAAACACGCTGCAACGGCGACATTTTCCGGAGCATTCACCCACCCTTCACCGGAAGCACGAAACGGAACGAACCGGTGAGAAAACCATCCGGACATCTTGCCCCCTTGTCCACGCATTCGGGAACCTGCACGCATGACGCACCGATACACTTGCCCACCGGATGCCCCATAAAAAACCGCCCGTTCGTTGCCGGAACGGGCGGTTTCGCCAAAACACCTGTGCAAACGTCAGAACAGATAATTCAGGACCAGATGACCGGCCACCCCTTCCCGTTGACCGACATAACCCTGAACGTTCGCATCGACACGCCATGCGCTGTCAGCCGACGGGCTGAAGGTCACACCGATTTCACCCACGCCGGTATCGCCTTTCAGACTGTTGTCGTCCAGCGAGTAGCCATAGACGCTGCCTCTGGCCGAACCGGAAAATTCGTGTTCCCATGCCACGCCGATATACGGGGTGTATTGTTTGTTTTCCGTGTAGTTGAGCCGTGCGCCGACTTTGGTGCGGTGGCTGTCTATGTCGTCGAAATGGTACGGGTCGTTGGCGATGTCCGTGTTGTATCCGTCAAGGTGGAGCCACTGGTACCGCGCCGACAGGTCGAGTGTATAGGCTTGTGTGATTTCCCACAGGTAGCCGACTCCGACTCCCGCTCCGTAGTAGGTGGAATCTTCGTCGTATTCTCCACGGTTTCCGTTGACGTCATACAAATTGCTTTCGAAATCGGTCGAGGCACGACCGACCTTGGCATTGATCTGCGCATAGGCGCCTTTCATCGTGCCTTCGTTTTGCTGGTAGCGGCCGATGATGCCGATGCCGTAGTAGTGAGTGTCTCCGTGGCCGCTGGCGAAGCTGTTGTCGCTGTCGATGTTTCCCCAGCCCGCTTCGGCATAGACGCTGCCGACGATATCGTATTCTTTCGCCGGATTGAGCTTGCCTGCCACACCGAGCAACCAGTGGGTTCCGGATACGTTGGCATCTCCCCGCTTGTCGAGATCATGCCGCACATCGCTGCCACGGATAGCGCCATAGACACCCATCCCCTTGACCCGGATGGTTTCCAGCGCGTTCATCATCCCCACATCGAGCGCGAAGTCGGTTCCTTCGTTCAAAAATCCGACCGTGGCAAGCCTGCCATTGGTGAAAATACCGGTCGCCGGATCGACAGTCGTATTGTTCAGGAGCGCTTCGATGGCATTTCCGGTATTCTGTACGGTATAGTTGTGATCCAGTGAAATACCTTGCCGGACAACCACCTTGCCAGACACCGTCTTCTCATCGGAAACGATACCGTTGCCGCCGGTATTTTCGATCAAAGTGATCCTTTCGGCGACAGGCTGCACCGTTTGTCCCCCCGCTATCAATCCCACGGCATTGACCGTCGTGCCGTTCAAATTACTGCCCGAACCCGCCGCATCCTTCAGTTCCAGCACGGCATTTCCGGATACCGGCGCGGTGGTGGCATTGAAATCGAGATTGACGGTCTGGAAGTTCGCGATATTTTCGACTTCGAGATGGCTGCTGGTGACGTTGAGTACATTGCCGGTCTGGACATCACCCCCGTTCGACTTGCCGCCATACACGATACTGGTCGCATAATTGACACCGGCATCGGGCGTCAGCGTCACCGTATTGTTCGTGGCCGTGCCAACTCCACCGGAATACCCGCCGATAATCTCGCCGGTCACGGCGGCATTTCCGGTAACGGTAACACGGTTGCCGTTCGCATCGCCATTCCTTTCCGTATAACCGCCCACGACATACTGGGTAACCTGACCGCTTCTGACGACCACCTCATTGTCCAGCGCATTGCCGCTATTCGACCGACCGCCTGCCACATACAAGTCAACCGTACCGCCATCGATCGTCACAACATTGCTGACGGCATCGTTTTTCTCGGTAAAGCCGCCCTGGACCTGTCCTTTGACGTTTCCGCCCGAAAGCGTCACATGGTTATACTGTGCATTGCCATCGCTTTCCACATAACCGCCCGTCACATCCCCGCCGATCGTACCGCTTCTGAGCGTCACATAATTGTTCTCGACAAGGCCGTTTCTCGTACTGCCGCCCGCGACATATTCGCCGATATCGACACCGGCGCCATCGATCAGCACGGTATTGTTGACAGAATCGCCCACGATCACCGAATCGCCGCCCACGACAAACTTGGCCACCCTGGCATTGCCGGTAATCGTGACATGATTGTCATTCGAAGCACTATTATACGAAGCGCCGCCCCTGACGAATCCGCTCTCGTCATCAGGATTGGTGCTTGGAGGCGCGGCAGGCGCCTTATAACCGATATCGGCATTGCCCGATATCGTGACATAGTTGCCCGTCGCCGGATCGTTTCGTGCAAAACCGCCGATGACATACTGCCCCACCTTGCCGCCGTCGACCGTCACCCTGTTGCCATATGCGCCGCCATCGTCAAGCGCACGGAGTTCCACATAACCGCCCCGGACAAAGCCGGTAACCTCGGCGCCGGATGAAACCGTCACAGTGTTGTATCCGGCATCGCCGCCATTATGCAGGCTGCCACCATACACATCCCCGTTCACCGTCGCATTGACCGTCACCGTATTGTTCAATGTGCTGCCATCACGTACTTGGCCGCCATAAACATCCCCCGTTACATCGCTGTCGATGACTTTGACATTGCCGTTATCGTCTGCCAGCACGAACGGCGCATGAGACAGCGCCAGACACACCATCACCGGCAACAGACGCTTGCACCATATTCCTGATACATCCGCCGCATGCTTTTCCGTTTTCAATCCCGAACACTGTCGTGTCTTCCTGCTTTCGATCTCCATCATTCACTCCTTTTTCATGACATATCCGGGAATGCATCCTTAATGCACACCAGCCGTTTCCATCGCCGGCGACAGAACATCCACTACATCCGCTAATAATGATTAGCGGATGTCATCTTGCAAAAAATCATTCATAAAACAACGGTTTTACATGTCAAATGTACAGAGCGGCACAAATGAATGGTCTAAACATTGCGTTTCCGGTATAATCCCTTTCAGGAAAAAAACGGGACAGATCACATACAGACGCGTCTTGCGCGCCTTGGTATATTCAAGCAGAACATCCGCTAATCATTATTAGCTGCTGTATGGAAAAGAAACGGCATGGTGAAACGGCGTCGAAGCGCGGGATGCGGTTGGCAACCAAATGGCAGAAGATGTGATGCATGAAGGCAGACAGCGGAAAATCGGGACAGAAACGATCGAAAGCGGGATGCGGTACAGAAACCGCAGAGGCAACGGGAAAGGTATGG
>CAKQQG010000058.1 GCA_934270705.1 uncultured Oxalobacter sp.
TTGCAATTGAGCGCAGAATAGCAATATTTAATCCGGCCAGTGTTTTACCTGCACCGGGCACACCTGTTACAAAGCATATCGCTTTTCTTTTATTTAATTTACTATATTCAATAACTTTATTTATTGCATCAGCAGTAACAGATAAGTTTTCTACACCAGCATCATTTCTAGTAATATCATCTACATGGTGCCCCTGATATAAAGCCTGCGCAGCTTCAACAATTGTCGGTGTTGGATAATATTCTGAACTTTCCCATACTTTATAATCAAAATATGACTCTTTATATTTTCCCACAGTTATATCAATAGCATTAGATATATTACTACCATTACATTTTATGGGTTCGATAATTCTATCATTCTCACAAATATTAAATGGAATACTATCAGCTTTTGTTGCCACTATCATTGGAACCAAAAGTTTATCATGACTTTCTTTGTGAAAATTACGAAGGTCTAATGCATAATCATAGACTTGGTCATATGCAGATGCCTTATAATCAATATCTCCGCATTTGAATTCCAATAAAAATACTATATTCTTATATAAGACAACAACATCAATACGTTTTCCCATACGTGGAATAACATATTCAAAAAGCACCCTTCCGTCACAAAAATTTTTTAGTTGCTCTTTAAGAATCTTAATTTCAGTCTTCCACGCATTTTGTTGCTGTATTGTTGTATTCGCTGAACTACTATTAGAGCAAATATCACCAAAAATCTCAGATGCTGAGTGAGATAGAAATTCTTTTACTGGCGCTGAATAATATGCTCTCATTTTATTCACAACAGCCCCCACCAAGCCTTATCATGAAATATATAAATTCTGTTCAACTAGAACCAGTACAGAAAAAATAGGAAAATCCCTATTCAATCAATCTAACAAAAAACCGCGCATGAAGCGCGGTTTTCAAATACGTTCCACAGCGGGCGATCATCCTCGCTGCGCCATCGAGACGACGTCGCGGCGCGGCTCGCCGACATAAAGCTGGCGCGGACGGCCGATGCGCTGCTCCGGATCGGAAATCATTTCCTTCCACTGGGCGACCCAGCCGACGGTTCTCGCCAACGCGAAAATACCGGTAAACAGCGACGGCGGAATACCCAGCGCGGACTGGACGATGCCGGAATAGAAATCGACGTTCGGATACAGCTTGCGGGAAACGAAATAATCGTCTTCCAGCGCAACCCGTTCGATTTCCAGCGCGATCTTGAACAGCGGATCGTCTTTCAGACCCAGTTCTTCCAGCACTTCGTGGCAGGTTTCGCGCATGAGGGTCGCGCGCGGATCGAAATTCTTGTACACGCGGTGTCCGAAGCCCATCAGACGCATGCCGGCCGTACCGTCCTTGACGGACTTCACGAAAGCGGCGACCTTGTCCACGGAACCGATCTTCTTGATCATCGCCAGGGACGCTTCGTTGGCGCCGCCGTGTGCGGGGCCCCACAGGCAGGCGATACCGGCTGCGATGCAGGCGAACGGATTGGCGCCTGAAGAACCGGCCAGACGCACCGTCGAAGTCGAAGCGTTCTGTTCGTGATCGGCATGCAGAATCAGGATACGATCCAGCGCACGTACCAGAACTTCGTTGATCCGGTAATCTTCCGCCGGGGTGGCGAACATCATGCGCATGAAGTTGGCGGTATAGTACAGATCCTTGCGCGGATAGACGAAAGGCTGGCCGACGTTGTACTTGTAGGACATGGCCACCAGCGTCGGCATTTTCGCCAGCAACCGGATGGCCGACAATTCGCGGTGCGCCGGGTCGGTGATGTCCAGTGAATCGTGGTAGAACGACGAGAGCGCGCCGACGGTTGCGACAAGCAGCGACATCGGATGGGAATCGCGGCGGAATCCGCGGAAAAAGAACTGCATCTGTTCGTGAACCATCGAATAGTCGGCGATGCTGCGGACATATTCGTCATACTGTTCCTTCGTCGGCAATTCGCCCTTGAGCAGCAGGTAACAGGTTTCCATGAAGTTGCATTTCATGGCCAGCTGCTCGATCGGATAACCGCGATAAAGCAGTTCGCCCTTGTCGCCGTCGATATACGAAATCGCGGAACGACAGGACGCGGTCGCCAGAAATCCGGGGTCGTAGGAAAGCTTTCCGGTCGCGTTGTACAACTTCCGGATATCGATACTGTCCGGGCCGATCGTGCCCTTGTAAACCGGCAACTCGACGGCGGGTGTGCCATCGTCAAACGACAATTTCGCTTTCTTCACAGAATCGTTCATTTTTTCCAATTCTTCCAATGTCTTTCAGTTCAACAACACAGAATGCCGAGGCCCCCTGCAAGGTCAATAAAAAAAGAAAGCATTATAAATGCTTCCGTTTTCATATTTCCTCTTTTAACACAAATTTCATGAAATCCCAAGTTCCGGCGACTGCGTGCCGGGCGACATGCCCGTGAAACGCATGCCGTCCCTTTGCGTGGCGGCGTCATCCAAACGGTACGGCATGTGTACGATCAGGGCAACACGCCGAAATGCCGCAAGGCATGCAAAATACCATCGTCATCGACGCTTTCCGTCACGAAATCGGCTTTTTGCCGGACCTGTTCATGCGCATTGCCCATCGCCACGCCGATACCGGCATAAGACAGCATTCCCATATCGTTGAAACCGTCGCCGAACGCCATGGTTTCCTCCGGCGATATACCGGCCTGGCGCAATACCGCTTCCATCCCGACATCCTTGCCGCCGCCTGCCGGCAACACATCGAAACAGTACGGTACCGAGCGCGTCATCTCGACCTGCGTCAGCGCCTCGGCCAGAAACCCTTCCTCACCGTCTTTCAGGAAAGGGACGAACTGGAGAATGTCGCCATCGCCGATGCGATCCAGAGGCGCCACCGGCGGCACCGGATGATCGATCAGGCGGCACAGCGCCTCGACCGATTCGTCGGCGTAATTGAGGAACATATCGTTCTCGCGGACGAACAGGCAGGGGAAAGGCCTTTTCGCCAGCAGGGATTTCAGCGTGGCGATTTCCGCCGGATCGATCGTTTTCTTGCGGATGACCCCCGTATCGCCGTAACAATACTGTCCATTCAAAGTCAGATAGGCGTCGAAGCGGAAATAGCTGTCCATGAACGGCATCATCATCTTCGAGCGCCCCGTCGCCACATACAGCCTGATACCCCGTTCACGCAAGGCATGCAATGCGCGCCGCGTCGATTCGGGCATGGTATGGTTTCTGAAACTGATAAGCGTCCCGTCGATATCGAAAAAGACGGCCTTCACCGCATTTCCCGCTTTGTCGTTCATATCGTCTTCCCGTTGCGTTCGCTGTCGAAAAGACCATTATAGACTGCAAATACCGTCGTCATACCATCAGAGGAACTGTTGTCTGAAATGCGAAGGCGTTTGCCCGTAGAGTTTCCGGAAAGACGCGATGAAGGCGCTGACGTTTTCATAGCCGACACGTCTGGCGACATGCCGGACGCTTTCGCCCTGGGCCAGCCATTGCCGCGCCGCCATCAGGCTGGCGTACTGCCGCCACTGGGCGAAAGTCATGCCCGTTTCGCGCGAAAAATGACGGCTGATACTGCGCGAACTGATATTCATGCGTTGCGCCCATTCCTCAATGCTTTTGCGGCGCACCGGACTGGCGAGAATTTCGCGCGCCATTTCGTTAAGCGGTTTGCTTTTGGGCAACACCAGACGCCCCTTTTGTTGCGAAGCCGCATGCAATTCATCGAGAAGCACCAGCAGCAAGCGTTCCTGACGTGCCGCCAGCGGCTGGAAAACCCCGTCTATCCCCCCCTCTTGCCAGGTGACGGCACGCTCCAGAATCACGGGAACCAGCTCCGTGACATTGAGCACGCACGGCACTTCCGGCAGACCGGCACACAATGCCTGCGCGAGCGAAGCGACGATACCGGAAGATTGTCCGAATGCCTGTACCGAATAATGGAAATGCGGCGGAAACCATGCCACCTGACCGAAAGACGCGCTCCAGAATCCGCGTTCGTCTTCCACGACCAGCAAGCCTTTGTGCAAATAAACAAGCCGGGTTTCGTTGGCGGCATGTGCGGGTTGAACGATACCCGTCGGCGCGGCAAACGCCGACAGGGAAAAACGCTGGCCATGTAACAGAAAATAGGAAGACATGCGCCTCCTCCAATACCGTCATCCGTTCAGGCCAGGACGCGCATCGCAAACCCGCGCCGCCGGCCGGAATACCTGTTTTAAATGCCGTGTTTCTATATTATCGCAAACTTTTCCTTGCGCGCGTATCGTGCATTCCATGCCACACACGCTTTCCGCTTCGGTCATGACTTGAAATCACCGCAAACACCCCCCATATGGACGCCAGCGCATGCCCCGACGATACCGCCGCCGTACGGATAGCGGTAAAATCGGTGTTTTGGCGGCAACGCCGTTTATTCATCCATCGAAACGAGTATTCCGAACATGAGCGTCGATATTTTTTTGCAGGAAACCCCCCATATCGATTTTTCCACACCGATCGTGCGCGACCAGTCCAAAGCCCTGTTCAAGGGCGTGAAAAGCGAACTGGAGAAAGTACGGATCGCCTTTGAATTCGTCCGCGACGAGATTTCCCATTCCCTCGATGTCAACGCCACCGTCGTCACGGCAAAGGCCTCCGACGTCCTCAAACACAAGACTGGCATCTCGCACGCCAAGGCCAACCTGCTGGCCGCACTGCTGCGTTCCCAGAAAATCCCCGCCGGCATGTGTTACCAGCACCTCACGCGCAACAAGGACAACGATTCCGAGGGGCATATCGTTTACTGCTTCAATGCCGTCCATGTCGGCAACCGCTGGATCAAACTCGACGCCCGCGGCAACAACAGCCATATCGACGTGCGCTTCTCCATGCATGAACCGGCGCTGGCGTTCGCCAACCGGCCGCAATACCAGGAATTTTTCTGGCCGGGCATTTTCGCGCGTCCCCACCGGGCCAGCATGAACGCGCTGGAAAGCGCCACCACGATGGAAGAATTGCTGCAGAAACTGCCGGACCATATGCTGGAGGACCCCGACATCGTCGAAGTCGAAGCGGAAGATTTCCGCGACGACACGCGCGACCGTGCCGGTACCGGAAGCTGGTTCTGGTTCTGATCATGACGAAAGCACGCGCCGCCCTGCCATCCGGCACGGGATGTCACCGCCCCGTGCACACGCGGCGTTTACCATGATCGCCTGCCGGACAGTCAGGGTCAAAAACCTGTTGACCCCCTCGAAACTGCCCGGCGTCGATTACGTCATCAACCCCTACATCGGCTGCCCGCACAAATGCCTGTACTGCTATGCCGAATTCATGAAACGGTTTTCCGATCATACGGAAGACTGGGGCGACTTCACCGACATCAAGATACCCGACACCCCCATCCCGCTGCGGCGACTGGCCGGAAAACGGCTGGTCATCAGTTCGGTCACCGACCCGTACAACGCATTTGAGAAACGCCATGGCGTCACACGCAGCGTACTGGAACAACTGGCGGGCGTTCCCGTCGCCGTCACCATCATCACCAAATCCGACCTGATCGTGCGCGACATGGCACTGATCGCCGGACTGGAAAACGCCGAAGTCGCCTTTTCCCTCAATTCGCTTGACGACACCTTCCGCCGCCTGTTCGAACCGCGCGCGCCCGACGCGAAACGGCGACTGGCCGCCATGCGCCGACTGCACGACGCAGGCATCCGCACCATCCTGTTCATGTCCCCGATCTTTCCGGGCATCACCGACTTTTCCGCCATCATCCGCGCATCGTCAACCTTCACCGACGAATACTGGTTCGAGAACCTCAACCTGGACAACATGGCGCACAACCGGGTCGCCCGCGCCATCGGACGCCACTATCCCGATCTGGTACCGCTGTACCGTACCCTCTACCGCGACGGCGACAGAACCTTCTGGAACGAACTGGCACGCGACATCGCCGACTATTGCCGAGAACACGGCATCGCCTTTCGCACCCTCTTTCACTGATACCGCGATCCGGCCGTTTGGCATGATACACATCCCCGCAACAGACGACAGACGCGCGCCATACACCATCGCCACAAAACCGGCATGCCGGTTCGGGAACAATCCGCTTGCATTCCTTCCTTTTCCGGAAATGTGACAGACCACCCGATCGCTTTCGATACACAGCGACTATGCATTTATGGTCTGCCCTTCATACCAACGGCATCCCCCCGTCGTCCGCCGGTATCGCCATCCTGCAACAAGCGCCCCGAACCCCGCTCCCCGCTTCTCCTGCCGTCATCCCGACGGTGGCACAACGACAGACGATGAAACGGACAAACCGGCGGCTTGCCGGACAAACAAGCCTCAAACGGATTGACCGGAAATATCACCACCCCTAAAATAGCCATAAATGGACTAACATGATACGGAGGCAATCATGCACTATCGAAAATCCCGTCATGACTATGGCAAACCGGGCTATGGCGATTCCTGCACCTGGGGAAAAGCCGTCGGTCATCCCGGCGACCCGCGAACCGACCATGAACAAATCCGGCGCAGGCTCGACATGCTCACCGACACATTCAGCAAACAAATCCGGGCAAGGCTTTCGCAAGACGACGACCAGGAAACGACCGCGCAAGTCGCCGACCAGCTCATCCGTTACCTCAACGACAGCGAAGTCGTCGATATTATCCGTGACGCCCGGCGCGGACAGAAAGAAAACGTATTCAGGGCCATCACCCGCCTGATCGGCGAATCGGTGGACGCACTGGCGGAAACCCGTGCGCTGGAACAGCTCGACGCCACGGAACAGCCTTTTCCCTGTCCGCCATCTTCAGGCACGACACGCCGCCGCGATACCAGACCATGAGCACCGCCTGTCGTCCCGCAAAAACCAGACACTGTCCGGTCTGGCTCCGTTACCGTACCGTCGCCGCAAACAGGCTGTCCGCCCGACAAGACGCAAGACATCATCCGGGGCATGCCGCCCGTACCCTGCCGGTACCGCGCATCTCATGCCGCCGTCCCGCACAGCGGCTTTCCACCCTGTCGCTTTGCCGGCAACTCGTCGCGCTTTCCCGAAAAAAAACGGACAAGGAGTGAGACTTGCCATACCGCCCGCGAAATCCGCCCACCCGGCAGGCTTTCGCAGGCAGCGCTACAATAGCGCCTTTCATCGAAAACGGTATATTCCATCCACATAAAAAAACCGATACGGTATGAAAAAAAGTCTTGTCGCACTGGCTGCCGGCACCTTTGCACTGGGCATCGCCGAATTCGTCATGATGGGCATGCTGCCCGATGTGGCGACCGATCTCGGCGTTTCCATTCCGGTGGCCGGCCATTTCATCGCCGCCTATGCGCTGGGGGTCTGCGCAGGCGCGCCCCTTCTGGTACTGACCGCCCGTACCCGCCCCCTCAAGCAAATCCTGCTGGGACTGGCCGCCCTGATCGCGCTGGGCAATCT
>CAKQQG010000059.1 GCA_934270705.1 uncultured Oxalobacter sp.
CTGCCGAACATCCCCAAAAACAGCCGATACGTTTGATAAGATAGCACGACAGGAAACGACACATGTCTGCATTGTAGTGGCGAAAGGAAAAATATGCAGCAGGAAATTCGACTGGCAACTTTCAATGTCCGTAATCTGGCATTACCCGGCACAATTTGCTACCCGGATCTTCCACCCTGTACACCGGCAGAATATGAAGCGAAAATCGCATGGATAGCCGGCCTGACCGACCGTTTCTGCCCGGATGTCATCGCTTTTGAAGAAATCTTTTCGGAACAGGCCATCACAGACATCATGGCTTGCTCGCAACGATTGCGCAATGCCATCCCTGTCTATACCGAAGTTCCGTCCGAATCTTCCCGACCCGCCCCGAAAGTTGCACTCGTCACACGACTACCGCTGGCCGCCCCACCGAAAACACACATCTGCTTTCCCGAAAATTTCCGGATATCGCTACCGGGAAGCGATACCACCCTCGATCGTTTTTCACGTCCCGTACTGGAAACTCCCGTTTTGCTACCTAACGGCCAGACGCTCCATATCTATGCCGTGCATTTCAAATCCAAACGCCCTGATCCTGTTCCGGATACCGTGCTTTCAGACCCTGTCCAACATGGGTTGGCCATGTTTCGGTCGCTTGCCAGACGTGCAGCCGACGCGCTCGGCGTCTATACACTCATCACACGATTCCGGCAAAAAACAGGAAAACCGGTTATATTGCTGGGAGATTTCAACGACACATCCCACGCCGTCACGACTGGTATCGCCACTGGCGTACAACATGAAAGTGAGCCGCCACTTTCACCACTGTATCGTCTTTACAATGCACTGGATATTCAGCCGGCATCTTCTTGCATACCGGAAAACAACCGTTCCCCCCTGCATACGCATCCCGGATACATCGACCATATCTTCTTATCAAACGAATTTACGGAAACGACCGGATATCAATCCGGACATGTCATCGATACGCTTTACCTGATGCCAGACAATCCGGACAGACCGGATCGATCCGACCACCCATTCGTCATGACGACCATTGCGCTTGACGGATAATATCCGTATTTTTTCAGAATGTTTCACCTGTCTCGTAACGACTGCCGCGCGGATGATGCTGCGCATGCAACTGTTTGAGCCGTTGTTGCGCCACATGGGTATATATCTGGGTTGTCGAAATGTCCGCATGTCCGAGCAATAGCTGGACAACCCGCAAATCAGCACCATGATTGAGCAGATGTGTGGCAAATGCATGTCTTAACGTATGAGGCGACAACGGATCGTGAATACCGGATTGCGTGGCATATTTCTTTATCAGCGTCCAGAACATTTGCCGCGTCATGCACGTTCCACGCGCCGTGACGAACAGATAATCCGATAACTTTCCGGACAGAATCACGGGACGACTTTCCCGCAAATAACGCTCCAGCCATCCTCTGGCTTCTTCGCCGAACGGAACCAGCCGGGTTTTGCCTCCCTTGCCCAGTATGCGCAACACACCTTCATTCATTCCGGTTTCGACCAGCTTCAGTGCAACCAGTTCGGAAACACGCAACCCGCTGGCATACATCAGCTCAATCATCGTCCGGTCACGCAAGCCCAAGGGTTTTTGCACATCCGGCGCAAACAGCAATGCTTCCACCTGCCGCTCCGACAGAGCATGCGGAAACCGTGCCGGTTGCTTTGCCGCACGCATTCGCTGACACGGACTGGCGGCAAGCCGTCCCATCCGCATCTGCAACCGGTAGAACCGTTTGAAAACCGTCAGTCTGCGATTGGCCGATGTCGCTTTCGATTCAGCATGACGCGCCAGAAAATAACGGTTCATATCTTCAGCCGTCACTGCCAGCAAATCATGCACCGTTCCATTTTTTTCCAGCCATTGCGCAAACAGTTGCAAATCACACCGGTAAGCTTCCAGCGTATTTCCCGACAAACCATCCTCAAGCCATACGGTATCGCAAAATTCGTCTATCAACGAACGATTCCCGGGCAACAGCGCATCTCCGGCAACATCTTCCATAAGTAAACGTTTTTTCAATCACTGACAACGCATATTTTATCCTGCGATATGCGGCTGCTGTTTTCTGTACTTCTGTTCCAATGCCCAGTCGATATGTTCATCCACCATGTCCGACACAGTCCGCCGTTTGCCATGCAAGGCGGCAACGATACGCGCCGCTTCCGCTGCATCTGTCACGACACGAAGCGCATTGCCCAGCGCCACAGCAATGTTGCGACACCAGCATGCATATCCGATACGTCGTATCGGGCTGCCCTGCGTCCTCTGCAAAAACTCCGTTTCCGTCCAGTCGAACAATTCCAGCAACGTGACACGATCAAAGTCATGGCGCACTGCGAAATCGGATACGCCACTCACTTTGGCAAACCGGTTCCAGGGGCAACATAACTGACAGTCGTCACACCCGTATATCCGGTTACCGATCAACGGTCGCAAATCCAGAGGAATACTGCCTTTGAACTCGATCGTCAGATAAGAGACGCAACGCCGTGCATCCAGATGATGCGATGCCACGAGCGCACCTGTCGGACAAGCCTGAATGCAGCGCATACAAGTCCCGCAATGTGCCCCTTCCACGGAATCGACAGGCAACGGCAAATCGACCAGCATTTCTCCCAGAAAGAAAAACGAACCACCGTCACGACACAACAGCAAATTGTTCTTGCCTTGCCATCCCATACCGGCTTTTCCGGCAAACGCCACTTCCATCACGGGAGCGGAATCGGTAAAGACCCGATACGAAAAAGGCCCGATGGCATCGTGCATTTTGTCAGCCAGTTTCTGCAAACGTGCACGCAATACCTTGTGATAGTCACGTCCGCGCGCATACAGCGATATGCGTGCCGCAAGCGGATCTGCACGACGTAAATCTGATTTCTCCCGAGGAAGCGCTTCCGTATCCGGAAGATAATCCATACGCACGGAAATGACTCTGACGGTACCCGGCAACAATTCATCCGGGCGGCAACGTTTCATGCCATGCGCCGCCATATAATGCATTTCCCCATGAAAACCCTGCGATAACCATTGTTGCAAACGTTTTTCCTCACCATCCAGCCGAATATCGGCAATCCGCAAATCCGAAAAGCCCAGCTCTTTGGCCCAGACCCTCATTTTCAAAACAAAATCAGTGAATTGCCCTTCAATTTTCATCAGAAACAACAAAAGATATTGCCTAAAAAGGAATGATTATTGATACTATATGCGGAATCGTTCCGTTATCTCACATCACGTACGTTGCGCGATCTGTACCATTCTGACCGATGTTGCAAAAAACATTCTATCTGAACGACGAGGCCGATACATGTGCGCTTGGCAAAGCTTTGGCGCATATACTCGAACGCGGACTCACCATTCATCTGCACGGCGACCTGGGTGCCGGCAAAACAACTCTTGCGCGCGCCATGATCCGGGAAGCGGGACATACGGGAAAAGTCAAAAGTCCGACTTACACACTCGTCGAACCCTATGTCATCGACCTGAACGGACAGACAGTCGATCTGCTGCATTTCGATTTGTACAGGATGGGATGCCCGGAAGAATTTCTGGCTGCCGGCTTTCGTGAACATTTCAACGGAGAAACCATTTGCATCATCGAATGGGCCGAAAATGCCGGCTCCGAATTGCGCGCCCCCGACATTACCATCACACTCGATATGAAAGAAGATGGACGAACGGCGCACATCCAAGCCTCGTCCCCCAAAGGCAAACATTGTCTCGATACCCTGCGTTTTCCGCCTCACCGCTGAATCGAAGATGAAACATTCACTTTACAAATACTGGCAAACCGCCCTCGTATTCCTTGTTTTTCTGGCCGGTATGGCGACAATCGCACCGGTTCACGCAGGTCATATCGTCGCCGTCCGCGCCTGGCCTGCCGATGACTATACACGCATCACACTGGAACATGATGGCAAAATTCAGGCAAAACACTTTATCCTGACCAACCCTGAACGCCTTGTCGTCGATATACAGGGAACGGAACTGAGCGCCACCCTGAAAGAACTGATTTCCAAAATCCAGCCGGACGACCCCTATATCCAGCAAGTCCGCATAGGCCAACTGAACCCGGAAACCGTCCGCCTGGTTTTCGATTTGAAAACGGCTGTCAATCCGCAAGTCTTTTCGCTGGCCCCTATCGACAAGTACAAACACCGTCTTGTACTGGATTTGTACCCGAAAGAACCACTGGACCCGATCGCCGCACTTATCCTCAAGGGTGAATGGAAACACGATCCGGAACCCGAACAAGTCGCCGCCAGCGAAGCCAAAGACACACCTTCCAAACCGGATTCATCCCGCACATCCAGTCGGCAAACCGTTGCTGACGGCGCCGACAAAATGCAGCTCAAGCGCATGGTCACGATCGTCATCGACCCGGGACATGGCGGTGAGGATTCCGGCGCGATCGGCGCTCGCGGCAGCAAGGAAAAAGATGTCGTTTTGTCTATCGGCAAACGTTTGCGTACCAAAATCGAACAACAGCCAAACATGCGTGTCGTCATGACCCGCAATGCCGACTTCTTCGTCCCGCTGGGAACACGTGTCCAGAAAGCCCGTGCCGTTCAGGCCGATTTGTTCATCTCCATCCACGCAGATGCCTTTATCAAACCAAGTGCAAGAGGTTCTTCCGTTTTCGTCTTGTCCGAAAAAGGCGCATCCTCGACAGCTGCACGCTGGCTGGCCAGACGGGAAAACGCAGCCGACCTGATCGGTGGCGTCAATATCAAGAAACACGACCGCCAACTCGCCAGCGTCCTGCTTGATCTTTCGACAACCGCACAGATCAAAAACAGTCTCAAACTCGGCAGTGCAGTACTTGATGAAATGGGCGGCATCAACCGGCTTCACAAAGGCTCAGTCGAACAGGCGGCTTTCGCTGTTCTGAAAGCTCCCGACATTCCGAGCATTCTGGTAGAAACGGCGTTCATTTCCAACCCGGAAGAAGAAGCCAAGCTAAACAGTGCGGCACATCAGGAAAATATTGCAAACGCCATACTCAAAGGTATCAAGAAATATTTCGCCAAAAACCCGCCGCGTGCACGCAATGGCATGATTTGATACACCCTGCAGTTTTGGCAAAGAAGTTTGCCAAAACTGCATCCGAGGCTGTGCAAATGATGTAGAATACTGCCTGCATTATTTTCAGGTCAGGCAATGACTACCTGAAAACGGTCAACAGCCCAACGCGCTCGTAGCTCAATGGATAGAGTACTGCCCTCCGAAGGCAGGGGTTGTGGGTTCGATCCCCGCCGAGCGCGCCATTTCATTCCCAGTTAGCTCCCCGTCTCCGTTTTCTTTGGTAACGCACTTTTCAGCGTTATATACCCTCGTTTTATCCGTTACAGGGCAAGTCAGGTCGTTACGGAAACCTCGTGCAAAACATTCCCTTGCCAACATAACGGCATGAAACATCCATTGCACCGCACTCGATACGCCATGACTTTCCGATCATCACATCGTCAGTTTGTCTTATCCGCATCCACACCTGTCGCGCCATCCCCGTAAAAAAACATCCGTACACATATCATTCTGATGCCGGAGCATCCCCAACCGAAACGAACACGGCACCCAAAGGGGTGCCGCTTTCCGCTACTGTCATACGCACTATCGCATCTTCACACATAAAAAAATGGCTGGAATCTCTTCCAGCCATTTTCTCGACGATCTTGCGTCTGTCTTTCAGGC
Source organism: uncultured Oxalobacter sp. (assembly GCA_934270705.1). GTDB lineage: Bacteria > Pseudomonadota > Gammaproteobacteria > Burkholderiales > Burkholderiaceae_D > Oxalobacter. The sequence goes on from CAKQQG010000059.1 coordinate 5,708, forward strand.
CATTACTGTGCCGTCTGAACCTGAACGACTTTGGTCTTCTTGACCGGTCTTCCCATTCTCGGAACGATGAACGTTGCCAGTGCGAATGCTACGAAAGACGTGAAGGCAGTGATCGCAAAAGCGGTGTTCCAGCCCAGTGCGGTTGCAACTGCTGCACCCAGACCACCACCGAAAATTGCTGCAACTGCTTTTGCTGCCCAGAAGAAACCATAGTTTCTTGCGGAGTATGCGGTACCGAACAGGTCGCTGTTGGTTGCCGGGAACAGGGCATAGCTACCACCCCAGGTGAAGAAGGCCAGTGCCAGAGCGATCATGAATGCCGTTTCACCCATTTTTGCTACATACGGGAAGGCCAGCAATACCAGACAGTTGATACCGAAAACTACAGACATGGTTTTGTAACGACCGATCTTGTCGGATACGAAGCCCCAGAACGGACGACAACCACCGTTGAACAGGTTCTGAACCGTAACTGCAATCGTCAGGAAACCTGCGGCATAGCCAAGGCTACGACCATACGGAACGCTGTTTGCAACCAGCAGCAGACCACCGAAGTTGACGGAGAAGAACGACGTCCACAGAATCCAGAATTGCGGGGTCTTGAGCATTTCGTTCGAGTTGAAGTCTTTTTCGGTCGGAACGATGACTTTCTTCTTGCCTGCAGGACCTGCCGGGAATCTTACGAAGAAGGCGATCAGCACGATGACGGCACCCATGATAACACCGGTGTACATGAAGGCTGCACCAACACCTTCAAACTTCAGAACGTTGCTGATCAGTGGCAGGAACGGCAGAACGCCCAGACCATAACCTGCTGCCGTAAAGCCGGAACACATACCTCTCTTGTCCGGGAACCATCTGTTGGCGATGTTCATTGCCGTACCGTAAACGATACCGACACCTGCACCAGCCAGTGTGTACAGTACGTACAGCATGATGACGTTGGGTGCCATACCCATCAGAATCCATCCTGCGCCGACCATGATACCGGCTACGATCAACGGAACCTTCGGACCGAATTTATCAACGAAATAACCACCGCCAGGCTGGGAACCGGCCTGAATGACCTGAGACAGTGTGAACGATGTCTGAACGGCTGCAAGGGAAACACCCAACAGATCTTTCACCGGATTTGCATACAGTGTCCAGGAGTACTGGACACCCGAAATCATACACATTAGCAAAACTGCTAAGACTAAGTAGAACCAACGAAGACCACCCACTTTTGTCGGATCTTCTGCTACTGCGGCTGGATTATTCATCTTACCAATCCCTAATCAAGTTAATACAAGAGGGAATCCCGGAATTTGTGTGCCCTGAAATCAACGGTCTGGATACTGTTTCTGCCAGCGGCACATTCCTGAAACCTCAACATATCTTGCGCATATGCATGCAAATATCATATTACGCTAGACTACATATGTAATGTTATTGCATAACTTTCCTTGCATCAAATAAATATTATTCATATTTACGCCTGAGGAATATGAAATAATTTCATATCATGCCGCTTTTCATATGATGTACAATCTCAAATTTTTTTATTTCCCATATGAGCTGAAATCTCATATTTGACTACCAAAGTCCTTTCCTCTCCCTGTTTCTTTGTCCTTCCTCGCCCTTTGTCGCTTCTCCTGCTCAGAAAACTGGACTTCTTGCGTCTCTTGC
>CAKQQG010000060.1 GCA_934270705.1 uncultured Oxalobacter sp.
GCCATGATGTCCGCAAGCTCGTCGAAATCCGCCGGACTGGCCGGTTCGGGGCAGCGTAGCAGAATGTCCAGATCGCTGTCGGCATGCATGACGGCCTTGCCGGTCGCCAGCGCATAACCGCAGCTGCCGGTGACGCCCCAGCACCAGGGTATCGCCTGACGTACCAGCAAAATCAGTGCCTGTACCGGCCGTGTGTCGGCAAAAGGCGAAGCCGCCAGTCTGCCGGTATCGGCGACCAGCGATTCCGGTGTGACGGTTTCGATGACCGAATCCGGCGCGAGCCAGACGGCTGCCCTTTCGGCGCGGGTGTCGCCGCGAATGCCTGCCGGTATCAGGCCATCCGCGGAAAAGTCGCGCCGTACCACCAGCGGCAGACCGGGATGCCAGACCTTGCCGACCCAGTCCGGCAAGGGTGCGGCGGATTGCAGGGCATCCGCACCGTTTACCCGAACCAGATCGTGGGGGCGGCAGTCATGCTGCCGCCCCGGCTTGCGCAGAGGCTGGCTGGCGACGTTTGTCATGCCGGATCCTGCCACTGGTCGCGCATGGCTTCGCGGACCCGCGAAGTGCTGTCGCGGTTGGGCGAACCCAGCCGGTTCGCCAGTGAAACATCGCTGGTGCGCGCGGTGGCGATGGCACGGATGACGGCTGCCCGGATGGTTGCGACTTCCGCATCGTCGGGTCTGGACGGGTCGGCGACGTCGATCAGGTCTTCCAGCAGGCCGAGCGTGCGGTAGTTGGTGATGTCGTAGGCCATCGGCGGGATGGTGGATGCCAGTTTTTCCAGTGCCTCGACGCTGCGCAGGGTAATGCGCGCGGCGGATGCCTTGCCCATGGCGTGGATCATGACGCCGGGATCGTTGATGGCGATCAGGCGGTTGGCCTGATAGCCATGCGCCAGAAACGCGCCGGACATGGCCTTGCCGACGATCAGCCCGATGACCGGATGCCCTGCAAGACGCGCGGTAGCGTATGCCCCTGCCGCTGCTGCCAGCGCCAGATGGATGCCGAAGGCTTCTTCCCGTCTGCCGTATGCCTGGCTGGGGACGTCGATGATGGCGAGGATGGCGCGTTTTTCAGCCTTGTCCTTGTCTGCCTGTACCGCTTCGGCGACCATCTTGCCCAGCGTCCAGCCTTCGAGCAGGCCGACTTCGCCCTTCGCGGCGCGCGGATAACGGTTGTCGGGATCCGGGATGACGGCGATCGCCCGTACCGGATAACCGTCCAGTTCGCCGTCGGCGACCTTGACCGACGGGCATTGTCCCGTGCGCTGCGTGAAATCGCCCGCCAGCAGATCGAACCAGATTTCTCCCCTGCCCTTTTCACGGGTATCGTTTCCGTTTTTCATGAGCGTTCTCCTTTTCCAAACAATGCGGCCGCACGTTCCGCGCTGGCCTGTTCGCGGGTATCGAAAGCGTTGAGTTTTTCCAGATAGTCGTCATAGCGTTCGCATCTGAGGGATGCCGGACGTCCCTTGCCGATGCAGTCGATGGCGGCCGCCTTCACGGCGGCAAGCGAATCATCGACGAGCGCATCGACGAATCCGGTACGGTAACGTGCCTCGCCGCCGGTCAGGCTCCAGATGAAGGGGCGGTTGCGCGAGTCGTATTCCGCGATGCCGGCTTCCTGTTCGATGACTTGCGGGCCATTCAGACCGAGCCGGGCTTCGCGGGTGACGATCAGGTAGCTGCAAAGCGCCGCCGCAATCGACATGCCGCCGAAGCAGCCGACGGTTCCGGCGATGATGCCGATGACCGGGACATAGCGGCGCAAATCGACGATGGCGGCATGGATGTCGGCGATGGCCGCCAGCCCCAGATTGGCTTCCTGAAGGCGGACGCCGCCGGTTTCCAGACAGAGGATGGCCTGTGTCGGAATGCCCTTGCGATTGTCTTCGGCCGCCATTTCGAGCGCCGCCGCCATTTTCGCGCCGGAGACTTCGCCCATGCTGCCGCCCTGGAAGGTGCCTTCGATGGCGATGACGACTGCGGGTTTTCCGTCTATCGTGCCTTTGGCGACGACCATGCCGTCGTCGGCCTGGGGAACGATGCCCTGCGGCGGGAGCCAGGGCGACATGATGAAGTCGAACGGGCCGAGCAATTCACGGAACGTGCCCGCATCCAGCAATCCTTTTGCCCGTTCACGGGCGGACAATTCGATAAAACGGGTGTCATTCATGGCGAGCCTCCTCGAAAACCTGTTCGATTCTCAAACGGGCGACACCGGGTGTCGCGCCGAAATCGTGGATGACCAGACGGCCTGCCGGCAAGGGTGCGGCATCGGAAAGCCGTGCGAACAGCCGTTCCCAGCGTGCGGCGCTGCCGTCTGTGGATGTGATGATGGATACGTCGAGCCTGTCTGCCGTATCCGGTTCGAACAGCGCTTCCATGTCGCCCGAACCGACGACACCGGCGAGCGCTTTTTTTCCGGCCGCCGCGCGACCGGGATATTTGAGTGTGATGTTTTGCATGTTCTTGTCTCCTGTTATTGGATGGCGGCACGGTCGAGAAAGAGTGCCGCGGCCAGCAAGTCGGCTGCGCCGCCCGGTGAGGCACGGGTTTCGCGCATGACGTCCTCGAGCCGCCCGAACGCTTTTTTGCCCGCTTCGGTGCCGATACCGCCCACGTCGAGTATGGCGCGCGCGCCTTTCTGCATGGCGTCAAGCGCCGGCATGCCGCCGCGCGAGAGGACGCAGGTATCGGTCAGCGAGGTCATGACGGCCAGCAATGCGTCGATTCGCGCTTCCTGCTCCAGACTGCCATGCCGGCGGCTGGCCGCCAGTTGCGGCAATGCCAGACGGGTGACATGGGGGAAGGCGTTTTGCGCTTCTTCCCGCGCGCCCGGTACCTTGTAGCGTGTCGTGACGTATTTGCCCTTGGAAAAACGCTTCGGACAGGCTTCATCGCCGATTTTCGCCAGCGAGGCGGCAGCCATGCAGATCCCGTCCGTCGTGGCTTCGCCTTCGTGCATGGCGCATGCCGTGACCATGAGCCCCAGCGCCCAGATCGCGCCGCGGTGGGTGTTGACGCCGCCGGTGGTTTGCATCATGACCCGTTCCCCTTCCCGGCCGATGGCGCCGATCTGCCGGCGCAAGGTCGCGTCGGGTATACGTCCCCAGCCGGCAAGCGCCATGTCGAAAAAGGCGGTTTCCAGACTTTCGGCGGAAGCTTCCAGCATGGACAGATCCATGTCGTCATGGTTGCCGCTGCCGCGCATATCGACCAGTCCGGGCTTCGGGGTCAGCCGCGCTTCGTCAAGCAGTGCCGTGACGGCATGGCGCGCCAGTGCATAGGCGGCGGCTTCGGCCTGCGGCGTGCGTTGTCCGATCGTGCAAGCCATTACCAGCTCCTGAAACGTGCCGGCGGGTTGTACAGGCCACCCGACCATTCGACGAGTTCGGCGATGCTGCCGGCGGCCAGCAGCGAGCGTTTGGCGTCGGTTCTGGCGATCCCCAGATCTTCGGGGAAGGCGACCTTGTTTTCGCTGCGCAAGCGCCGGACGGTCTTGGCGTCGGCGGCCATGCCGATTTCGGTGATGCCCGCGACGGCGGCGACCATCTGTTTGCGTTCTTCAAGCGACTGTGCGCGGTACAGGTAGGCGATGCCTTCTTCCGTCAGTACATGGGTGACGTCGTCGCCGTAGATCATGACCGGTGCGAGCGGCATGCCGGATTCTTTGGCGACCGATACGGCATCCAGACTTTCGACGAATGTCGGGCTGGCGCCGGACTGGTAGGTTTCAACCATCTGCACGACGAGTTTTTTGCCTCTGCCGAGCAAATCATCGCCTTCCATCATGTCCAGCCAGGCCGGTGTGGCATGACGGCGTCCGTGCGGGTCGTGTCCCATGTTCGGCGCACCGCCGAAGCCCGATACCCGCCCTTTCGTCACGGTCGAGGAATTGGCCGCGCCGTCGAGCTGCAAGGTCGAGCCGATGAACATATCGACGGCGTACTGGCCCGCCATCTGGCAAAACGCGCGGTTCGAGCGCATGGAGCCGTCGACGCCGGTGAAGAACACGTCCGGGCGTGCGGCGATATAGTCTTCCATGCCCAGTTCCCCGCCGAAGCAGTGGACGGTTTCGACCCAGCCCGATTCGATGGCGGGAATCAGGGTCGGATGCGGGTTCAGCGTCCAGTTCTTGCAGATTTTCCCTTTCAGGCCGAGCTGTTCGCCATAGGTCGGCAACAACAGTTCGATGGCGGCGGTGTTGAAACCGATGCCGTGGTTGAGCGATTGCACCTGATGCCGTGCATAGATGCCCTTGATGGCCATCATCGCCATGAGGATATGAACCGGTTTGATGAGGCGCGGGTCGCGGGTGAACAGCGGTTCGATGAAAAACGGCTTGTCGGCCGGTACGACGAAATCGACCCATGAGCCCGGAATGTCCACGCGCGGCAAGTCGGCTTCGCTGTCAACGAGTTCATTGACCTGCGCGATGACGATGCCGTTCTTGAAGGCGGCGGCTTCGGCGATCGCCGGTGTGTCCTCGGTACTCGGACCGGTATAGAGGTTGCCGTTCTTGTCGGCCTTGTAGGCGGCGATCAGCGCGATATTGGGAATCAGATCGACGAACAGGCGTGAATACAGTTCGATATAGGTATGGATGGCGCCGACTTCGAGCATGCCGTCTTCCAGCAGCTGCGACATGCGCAGGCTTTGCGCGCCGGAATAGGAAAAGTCGATTTTGCGGGCGATTCCCTTTTCGAACAGGTCGAGATGCTCCGGCAGGCTGACGCTCGGCATGATCATGTGCAAGTCGTGCAGCTTTTCCGGATTCGCCTGCGCCAGCATGCGTGCCAGAAAATCGGCCTGTTTCTGGTTGTTGCCTTCCAGCACGACACGGTCGCCCGGAGCGATGAGTTTTTCCAGCATGGCGGGAAGATCATCGCGCGGCAATACTTTTCCGGCAATGCCCAGACGGTCTATCCGCCGTTTTTTTTCCTGCCGCCGGGTGTCCCATTTCCCCGGCGGGATGCTTCGTTGCAACATGGAATGTCTCCTTTCGTTTGACGTTCGATGGCGTCGGGTTTGACGTTCGATGGTGTCAGCTTAAAAAAACAACGACTCCCGATCAATCAAGTTCTTGTCGAAATCATTAGCCTGAAAGTAACGATTTATCGGGGAGAAACGAATGGAACCGCGCCGGTTACGCGATTGCCTGATCATGATATGTTACATTACATTTTTCATGCAATTTTATGAATCATGCTGTTTTTTTCAGAAACCGGTTTTTCCGTGACAAAAACGGCATGATCCGGAATGCGCATACTTGTTCCCGTCCGGAATGTTCCGTTCGCATTCTTGCATTGCGGTCATAAACACGCTAGCGGTATCCCGGACGGTTGCCGTTGCGCGCGGTATGACGGTAATAGGCCTGTCCCATTTTCCATGCCAGATCGTCCGGCGCGAGGGACGAGCCGGTATAGCGATGCGAGAACGCCGGCCAGTCGTGCGCGCGCAACAGGGGGATGGTGCCCTGTGTTTGCAGCAGGGTGCAAAGGGTTTCGAGCTGGCGGCATACGCTTTCGTTCTGGGCGGCGACGAAGGCTTCGATATTGTCGAAACCGCATTCGGCATACCGTTCGCCGGGAATCTGGAACATGCCGTAGGATGCCGACATCAGCGCCGCTTCCGGGTGGATGGTGCGCGCCTTGTCCAGTCTGGCATATTCGCGTGCGCCGCCCTCGTCGTAGCGGATGGTGGGTTCCCGAAAGAGGATGTTTTCGTTGCCGGCACGGCATGTATCGGGGGAAATGCCGGCTTTTTCCAGATTCCGGTAAAACAGGTGTCCTTCGAAAAACAGGCTGGCCCGCCCGTCCGGCAGGAAAGCGTCGGTTTCGCTTGCCGTTTCGGCAAGCGATTGCAGTACCGCCGTTTCCAGTCCGAAGCGTGCCGCCAGCGCCTGTAACTGCTCTTGCGTCAGTTTTTCAGGCATATATGGCCTCCTTCTTCTTGCGCATGGATACGTTCCTGTGAGAGCAGCCATGCCTTCAGCGGCAATCCGCCGCCATAGCCGGTCAGCGCGCCATCGGAACCGATGACACGGTGGCAGGGAATGACGATGGCGACGGGATTGCGGTGGTTGGCCATGCCGACGGCACGGTATGCCTTCGGATGTCCTATCGCGCGGGCGATGTCGCCATAGCTGCGTGTCTCACCGTAGGGAATCGTTTTCAGGGCATTCCAGACCGCCATCTGGAACGGTGTGCCGGAGAGTCTCAACGGCAGATCGAAGGTTTTGAGGCTGCCTTCGAAATAGGCGTCCAGTTGCGCTGCCGCACGGGCCAGTACGGGCGTTTGCCTGTCCTGTGCCGCCGGTGGCGGCGTGCCTGTCGTGTGAATGCCGATAATGTACCCGCCTTCTTCCAGAAGCGTCAGCGTGCCTGCAGGAAACGGGACAATCCGGTAATGGCGCATGGCGGGGTTCGTTTGTGGCCTGTATTGCCATACTGTACCTTCTTTTTCCGGGAAATGCCAATTATTCCGCGAAAAACAGGCTGTTACCGGCTTGCGCCTGCGGTCGTGCACGGCGGGCAAGTCGCCGGAAACCGGGAGCTGACTGTGTCTCTGACTGTATCTTATTGCCGGCTTTTTTCGATGGCTTTTTCCGCCAGCGTGCGGTTTCTGTTTTGCGTGACCAGAAAAACGCCGGTGAATACGAATGCGACGGCGACGGTTTTCATCAGGGTGAAGGTATCCATTCCCCACAGGATGGCGA
>CAKQQG010000061.1 GCA_934270705.1 uncultured Oxalobacter sp.
CTCTCCCTGTTTCTTTGTCCTTCCTCGCCCTTTGTCGCTTCTCCTGCTCAGAAAACTGGACTTCTTGCGTCTCTTGCGCGCAAAGTGCCCTTCATGACGCTCTGCCATGAATGCGAATGCCAAAACAATGCTTGCTTTTGTCCGGTCTTTTCACCGTAACCCGGTCACCGGTTCAATGACGTGAGCGTGCATTCATGTCGCATGAATGCACCGCCTGAATATGAAGATGTTATTCGACGATTGTCTGGGGTTCGTCACCCGTTCTCTGTCGTATTTCGCCGATGCGGTAAACCGTTTCACCTGCCGCGCCGAGATGTGCGATTGCCTGTTCGGCCTGTTCCTGCGATACGATCACCGTCATACCGATTCCGCAGTTGAATACACGGTACATTTCTTCGCTTGCAACGTTGCCATGTTTCTGGAGCCATGCAAACAGGGGGGGTATCGCCCATGCCTTTTTGTCCAGCACGGCCGTCAGGTGTTTCTGCAATATGCGCGGAATGTTTTCCAGCAGCCCGCCGCCGGTGATATGTGCCATCCCCTTGACTTCCACCGATGCCATCAGTGACAACAACGGTTTGACATAGATTCTTGTCGGTGCCATCAGCGCGTCCGCAAGCGTCCTGCCGTCGAAGTCCGCCTTCAGGTCAGGTTTGACCATTTCGATGATCCGGCGCACCAGGGAATAACCGTTGGAGTGGATTCCCGACGAAGCCAGCCCCAGTACGACGTCTCCGGGTACGATTTTCTTGCCGTCTATGATTTCCGCTTTCTCGACAGCACCTACAGCGAATCCCGCCAGGTCGTATTCCCCTTCCGGATACATTCCCGGCATTTCCGCCGTTTCTCCTCCAATCAGTGCGCAACCTGCCTGTTCACATCCTGCGGCGATCCCTTGTATCACCCTTGCCGCAGTTGCGACATCCAGCTTTCCACAGGCAAAATAATCGAGAAAAAACAACGGCTCAGCGCCCTGAACCAGAATATCGTTCACACTCATTGCCACAAGGTCGATACCGACCGTATCATGTCGGTTAAGCTCGAAGGCAAGCCGGAGTTTGGTACCGACGCCATCGGTACCCGATACCAGTACCGGTTCACGATACTTGCGTCCGATTTCGAAAAGCGCACCGAAACCGCCGATACCGCCCAGCACACCTTCGCGCATGGTTCGCTTGGCAAACGGTTTGATGGCATTGACCAGCGCATCTCCGGCATCGATATCGACTCCGGCATCGCGGTAGGAAAGAGACTGTTTGGAGGATGAATTCATAATGTAAACGCGCCACTGGGCGTAAAATAACGATAATTTCCGTATTCTAACAAACTGGTTCCGCAAGTACGACTGAATGGCATTATTTACACCACAACAAAGACAAACCGCCCTGTGGACGGGTATCGGCATTTTGCTTGTCGCCATTCTGTTATTGCTTGGTCCGATCCTGACCCCGTTTATCGCCGGTTCCATTCTGGCTTATGCCTTAAACCCGATTGTTGACTGGTTGCGCGCACAGCGCCTCGGCAATTTTCGCATACCGAGAATCATTGCCGTCATCATCGTCATGTTGCTGCTGTTTTCCCTCGTTACGGCTTTCGCGCTGATCATGATCCCCATGCTGATTCGTGAATGGCCAATGCTCTACGAACAGATTCCCGCATTCATCGCCAAGGTCAACAGCCGCCTAAGCCCGATTCTGAATGAATTCGGCATCCAGATCCCGGCCGACAATGCCAGCATCAAACGTATTCTGACGGAACAGTTCGTTCCCAAAGGCGACGGCGTCTGGAAATCGTTGATCGCTTCCGCGAAATTCGGCGGCACCGCTGTCCTGACATGGGCATGGAATCTGATCCTGATTCCCGTCGTGCTGTTTTACCTGCTGAAAGACTGGCATATCATGATGCGCAAACTGCGGGATATGATTCCACGCCGCTGGGTTTCCAAAGCCGTCAATTTCTCGCATGAAGTCAACAGCATGCTGGCGCAATATCTCCGCGGCCAGCTTCTGGTCATGCTCATTCTTTCCATTTATTATTCGATCGCACTTGCGCTGGCTGGCTACAATGTCGCGCTCCCTGTCGGTATCATGACCGGCATGCTCGCGTTCATTCCCTATCTGGGTATCTGTTTCGGACTGGCGCTCGCCATTACGGCAACCCTTCTGCAATTCACCGGTATGGAAGCATGGATCACGCTCGGTATCATTTACGGTTTCGGCTATTCATTTGACGGTTTGCTGATGACCCCGAAACTGGTAGGCGACCGTATCCAGTTGCACCCGTTGATCGTCATTTTCGCCTTGCTTGCATTCGGGCAGCTTTTCGGATTCGTCGGCATTTTGCTGGCTCTTCCATCTTCCGCCATTCTCTCCGTCGCCTACAAGCATTTGCGCAGTTACTACTTCAACAGTAACTTTTACAAACTCTGAACGTCATCATGCAACAACTGTTGTTAAACCTCGATACGGTTTCCGTTCCGACACTGGAAACGTTTGTACCCGGACAAAATGCCGAAGTACTGCATTTGTTCCGTCAGATGGCAACCGGAAATCCCCGCGATCGTTTCGTTTATATATGGGGGGACGCCGCTGTTGGGAAAACACATCTTCTGCGTGCCATGTCGCAGCTGTGCGCAGCGCGTCTTCTTGCCCCATCCTCATCCGTTACGGAATTTGCATGGGCTCCCGATACCGTTTTGTATCTGGTCGATGATTGCGACAGGCTCTCCGGCGAACAGCAAATCGCTGCATTCAATCTGTTCAACCAGATCAGGGACAACGGTACCGCCTGCATGATTTCCAGTGGTGCGACTTCTCCGCTTGCCCTGCCCTTGCGCGACGACCTGAAAAGCCGACTTTGCTGGGGACTGGTGTACCAGATTCACGGGCTGACGGACGAAGAAAAAATCGACGCCTTGACCGAACACGCCAAAGCGCGGGGGTTCACGTTGTCCCAAGGTGTGTTACCCTATCTTATTACCCATTACCGGCGCGATATGCATTCGCTTTCCATGATGCTTGACGCACTGGATCGCTATTCGCTCCAGACAAAACGGACTATTACATTACCCCTGTTGCACGATCTGTTGCAAAAAAGACATGAAGACTGATACGCTGGCATTATTCGATCTCGACAATACCCTGTTGCCCATCGACTCGGACTATGAATGGGGCGAATTCATGGTACGTATCGGCGCCGTCGATAAAGCGTATTATGAGAAACGGAACGCCGAGTTTTTCGAACAGTACCAGTCCGGGACACTCGACCCTGCGGAATTTCTGGCGTTTGTACTCGGAACCCTGGCAAAATTTCCGCGTTCCCGGCTCAACCAATGGCGACAACAGTTTATGGATGAAGTCATTCATCCCGCCATCAGGCCGGCTGCACGCGATCTGCTAAAAAAACACCAGGACAACAACGATCTGGTCGCCATCGTCACTGCGACAAACCGTTTCATTACGGAACCGATTGCCCGTGCACTCGGCGTCGAACATCTGATCGCCGCCATACCGGAAGAAACGCCGGATGGCGAAATCACCGGAAAACTTGTCGGCATTCCGACTTCGGGCGCGGGCAAGATCGTGCATACCGAAAACTGGCTGCAAACCATGAACCTGTCTTTCGACAGCTTCCGGCATACTTACTTTTACAGCGACTCGGATCGTGACCTTCCACTTCTCTCGCGTGTCAACCATCCGGTCGCGGTCAATCCGAACAGTCGTCTGAAAGCGTATGCCGAAAAGCAGGGCTGGCCATTACTGCAATTATTCGATGATTAACAAACTGATTCGCAAGATTTTCGGCATTGGCACGAAACAATCCGTCTCCACCGACAAACCTGCCACACTGAATTCGGCCCAGCACGGCATTGATCCGAAGCTGGTATCCAACAGTGCCATTCGGGTCGTACGGATTTTGCAAAACGCCGGATATGAAGCCTACATCGTCGGCGGTGCCGTACGCGATTTGCTGCTTGGCATCAAACCGAAAGACTTCGATGTCGCCACAAACGCGACGCCGGAACAAGTCAAACGGCTGTTCCGGCGGGCGTTTCTGATCGGCAGACGCTTCCAGATCGTACATGTCCTTTTGGGACAAGACCTGATCGAAGTGACTACGTTCCGTAGCGCATCGACGAAACAGGCGCTGAAAGATGAAACCGGCCGGCTGCTTCGTGACAATCATTTCGGTTCGCAGGCGGAAGATGCCTCACGACGCGATTTCACCATCAATGCCATGTACTACAATCCGGCCAACCAGATGCTACTGGACTATCACGGTGGTATGGGTGACCTGCGCAAAAAAACGCTTCGCATCATCGGCGATCCCGAACAGCGATACCGTGAAGATCCCGTCCGTATGCTGCGCATCGTCCGTTTTGCCGCCAAACTGGGATTTTCCATTGATGCTGCGACACGTGCACCCATTGCATCGCTGGCCCCATTGATAAACAATGTACCATCGGCCCGACTTTTCGACGAGATGCTCAAACTTCTGATGAGCGGACATGCCATGTCCTGCCTGAAAGAATTGCGCGCACGCGGACTGCACAAAGGTCTGCTTCCCTTGCTGGATGTCGTGCTGGAACAGCCGCAGGCCGCCCATTTCATCGAAATCGCCCTGCACAAAACCGACTTGCGCATTCGTGATGACAAACGGATTTCACCCGGTTTTCTGTTTGCAGCCCTGTTATGGACACAAGTCGAGGAAAGATGGGCGCAATATCGCGCCAATGGAGAATATCCGATTCCGGCTCTGGTGGCTGCCGCAAGCGACATCCTCGACGCACAAACCGAAAAACTGGCGATACAACGCAGGATCGCAAGCGACATGAAAGATATTTGGCTGATGCAGCCACGGCTGGAACGCAGAACAGGCAAGTCGCCCTATCGTCTGCTGGAAAGCGACCGCTTCCGTGCAGCCTATGACTTTTTGCTTATTCGTTGCGAATCCGGTGAACTGGATCCGGAAATCGGACAGTGGTGGACCCGTTTCATCGATGCATCCGGAGAAGATCGCCAACGCATGATCGAGGAACAGACGCGCTTGCTTTCGGAAACATCGTCAGGCCAGAAACGTCACCGACGTTCTCGACGCCGGCGCAAAACGGTCACAACAACGACTGTATCAATGGCAGAAAACGCCAAAACCTGATATGTCCGGAAATATTGTATATATCGGCATCGGCTCCAACCTGGGAAATGCCATCGATAATGTCACGAGCGCCATAAACTCGCTTGGCAGGCTCGCCGATACCCTGCTTGAAAAAGCCTCATCGCTTTACCGTACCGCTCCGATCGATGCAGATGGTGATGATTATGTCAATGCCGTCGTCAAAATCTCGACGACATTGACGCCTGAATCATTGCTGAGGGCACTCTGGCAAATCGAAAAAACGTTCGGTCGCCAGCGCCCCTACCGGAATGCGCCCAGAACACTGGATCTTGATATGCTGCTGTACAATGCCGATTGCATATCGACAGCACACCTGACCATTCCGCATCCGCGCATGACCGAACGTGCCTTTGTACTGGTCCCTCTTGCGGAAATCGCACCCGATATCGTCATTCCGAAACAAGAACCGCTTTCCATCCTGCTTGAACGCGTCAAAAATCAGGAAATCCACCGTATTTGATTTCAGTCATTCCAAGGAGTCGCCCCATGTTCCACATACCCGTTTTCATCCAGACCGCCGGTCTGCTGATTCTGTCCAATATTTTCATGACCTTCGCATGGTATGGACATCTGCGCCATCTTTCCTCGAAATCCTGGCTTGTCGCCGCCCTGGTCAGCTGGGGAATCGCATTGTTCGAGTATCTGTTGCAGGTTCCAGCCAACCGCATCGGTTTTACACAGTTCAGTCTGGCGCAACTGAAAATTCTTCAGGAAACCATTACCCTGAGCGTTTTCGTACCGTTCGCCATCTATTACATGGGTCAGCCCTTCAAACTGGACTATATCTGGGCGGCTCTGTGTCTGGTCGGTGCCGTTTATTTCATATTTCGCTCATAATTGACCTGATATCGTGACACCACCTGATCCCTCGGGATATGGTTACGGTTTTATACACCCTCAATTTCATAGTTCTTCACAAAAGGATTTGTCATGGCAACCTACCTTCAGGAACGTAAATCGGTCACAAGCCACACCCTGACAGCACTGTATAACCGGCATGAAAAAATCACCATGCTTACGTGTTACGATGCCAGATTCGCCTC
>CAKQQG010000062.1 GCA_934270705.1 uncultured Oxalobacter sp.
GCCTTGCTGGGGACATTCGCCGGCATGTATCTGCTTGGGTTCTCGATCAACATGCTGACGCTTTTCGGGCTGGTGCTGGCGATCGGGCTGGTCGTCGATGACGCGATCGTCGTCGTCGAAAACGTCGAACGGAATATGGAAAGCGGCGTCATGCAACGCAAGCAAGCGACCGTGCATGCCATGGGAGAGCTGGTCAGTCCGATCATTGCGACGGTTCTGGTGCTGGTTTGCGTATTCGTTCCGGCGGCGTTCGTGCCGGGAACGACGGGACAGCTCTACAAGCAGTTCGCCATCACGATCGCCGTATCGGTGGCGATTTCCGGTTTTGTCGCGCTCACGCTCACACCTGCCCTGTGCGCTTGCTGGCTGACGTATTCCCCGCCGCCACAACGGGGACCGTTCGCCTGGTTCAACCGTCGTTTCGAGGCGATCACGGAGCATTACGGCAAGGCCTGTGCCGCCATCATCCGGCATGGGGTGCGATCTTTGGCCTGTATCGTCGTCATGGTCGCGGCCATCGTCGTGCTGTTCGAGCGGTTGCCGACGAGTTTCGTGCCGCAGGAAGATCAGGGCTATCTGATCACCGCCGTGATTTTGCCGGACTCGTCCAGTCTGGGACGCACGAAGGCGGTCATGGCAAAAGTCTCGTCGATTACGGAAAACATACCGGGGATTCAGACACGGGTCGGTATTTCGGGGTTTTCCTTGCTGGATAACGGATACAGCAATTCGTCGGGTACCTTTTTCATGGCGCTCGATCCGTTCGACGAACGCTATAAAGACGGTGAAACGGAACGGACACAAAGCGCGGGGGCGATCATGGCACGTCTCGGCGAACAGGCGCGGTCCGTTCAGGAAGCGGAAATCCTGCCGATTCTGCCGCCACCGATTCCCGGGCTGGGGACGACGGGCGGATTCGAATTCTGGGTGCAGAGTACCGGAACCGATACGCCGGCGCAGTTGCAGGATGTGATCGCCAAAATCGTGGCGAAAGCGCGCACACGTCCGGAATTGACCGGTGTCAATTCGACTTTCCGCGCCAATTCGCAACAGCTGTCGGTTTCCGTCGATCGTGACCGTGCGCAGCTTCTGGGACTGGATATGAACGATGTCTATGGTACGTTGCAAACCCTGTTCGGTTCCTCGATCGTCAGCCAGTTCACCCAGTTTTCGAGAGTCTGGTATGTCATCATGCAGGCCGAACCGGCTTACCGAAGCGCGCCGGACGATATCACGCGGCTTTATACCCGCAATGCGAAAGGACAGATGGTGCCGCTTTCGTCCGTGGTGACGACAGCCTATACCACCGGTCCGGATCTGATTTCGCATTTCAACGGATTTCCGGCCGCCAAAATCACCGGCAATGCCGCGCCGGGCTATTCTTCCGGCGAAGCGATGGACGTGATCGCCTCGATCGCGGCCGAAACGATGCCGCGATCCTATACCACGGGCTGGTCGGGCGTCGCCTATGAAGAACAGAAGTCCGGCACGTCCTCGATGATCGTGTTCGTTTTCGGCGTGCTGTTCGTGTTCCTGATTCTCGCCGCACAGTATGAAAGCTGGACATTGCCTGCGGTGGTGCTGATGGCGGTACCGTTCGGAGTGATCGGCTCGTTGCTGGCGACATGGTTGCGCGGGCTGGATAACGATGTGTATTTCCAGATCGGTTTGCTGGTCATGGTCGGGCTGGCGGCGAAAAACGCCATCCTGATCGTCGAATTCGCCGTCAGGCTGGCGCAAAAACCCGGTACGACACTGGCGCAGGCCGCCGTCGATGCCGGGAAAATCCGCCTGCGTCCGATCATCATGACCTCGCTCGCCTTTATCGGCGGGGTCATTCCGCTGGCGCTGGCGACCGGCGCAGGCGCCAATTCACGGCATTCCATCGGTACCGGCATCATCGGGGGCATGATCGGCGTTTCCACGCTGGCGCTGTTGTTCGTTCCGCTGTTTTTCGACAAGTTCATGCGCTTTGAGCGAATGCTCCGGCGACGTTTTGCATCCGGTCCGGCAAAATCCGGAACGCCCCCTGTCGCCCTGCCCCCGCCTGACGGCACGCAAAACGGGAACGGCAAGGCCGAAGGGGACAAACCGCAAGGGGGGACGCCATGAAGATGGAAAAGCTCGTATTCACCCTGCTGATTGCGTCTGCTCTGGGTGGTTGTCTGGTTGGGCCGGACTATCATCGTCCGGATGTCGTCGTGCCGGACGCTTACCGTCCGTTGCAGGACGATACGTCGCTGTCCGCCCTGGATTCCCGCTGGTGGGAAAGTTTCGGCGATCCGGTTTTGAACGGCATGGTTTTGCAGGCCGTGCGCCATAACCGCGATCTGAAAGTGGCGCTCGCCAATTCCGAGAAGGCTGCCGCCGCCATCATGCAGGCGCGTTCGGAACTGTTTCCGCAAGTCGCGCTGGAAGCGCGTACGACACGCGAACGCCTCTCGGAAAAGGATGCGGAACCGGTTTTCGGCGTTCGCAATCCGCAAAACAGCCGTCAGGCAAGTCTTTCTGCAAGCTGGGAACTGGATTTCTGGGGAAGAATCCGTCGCCTGACCGAATCGGCCGAGGCGGATGCGCGTTCGATGGAACAGGCGCGACGCGGCGTGTTGCTTTCGATCGTCGCCGAAGTCGTCACCGGCTATATCGATTTGCTGGCACTGGACGAACAGCTGAAAATCGCGCAGAGCACTTCGGATACCTATGCCGAAGCCTTGCGGATCGCGCAGTTGCAGTTCGAATATGGCGCCACGTCGCAGATGACGGTGGCGCAAGCCGCTTCGCAATATGAAACGGCGCAAAGCAAAATACCGCCGATTCGCCACAGTATCGCGGCGGCGGAAAACGCGCTCAATATTCTGATGGGACGCAATCCGGGTCCTGTCATGCGCGGACTGCCTCTGGACAAACTCAGGGAACCTGCCGTACCTGCCGATTTGCCTTCGAATCTTTTGTTGCGTCGTCCGGATATTCTGGGCGCGGAACAGGATCTGATCGCCGCCAACGCCATGATCGGGGCGGCGCGGGCACAGTATTTTCCGACGATTTCACTGACCGGCGCATTCGGCGCGTCCAGCGAATCGCTGAAAAACCTTCGGGACGGCGGCGCGAAAACCTGGAATTTCGCGGGCGTTATCAATTTGCCCCTGTTTCAGGGCGGCGCGATCCGTTCGCAGGTCATGCAGGCCGAGGCGACACAACGTGCCGCGCTTGCGAAATACGAGTCGGTCGTGCAATCGGCGTTCGCCGATGTGGACAATGCCTTGTCGCTTTTGCAGGAAAGCAAGCGTCAGATGGCGCATGAAATCCGGCTTGTCGGGCAGCTTGACGACTATGCAAGGCTGGCGCGGCTCCAGTACCGTGAAGGCTATTCGGCCTATTCGGTCGTCTTGCAGGCCGAACAGTCGCTGTTTCCGGAACAGCTTGCGCTGGCGCAGCTCAAGGCGACATCCCTTACCTCGCTGGCCGGTCTTTACAAGGCGCTGGGCGGCGGCTGGATAGATCGTGCCGACGAGCTGGGTGGGGACGGACGAACGAATCCCTGAAAACCATGCCATATGCGGAATCGGGCGTGCAAAACCTGAAAATCCATTTTGTTTTAAAATAAAACACGGTTTTTCAGCGTCCGGCTGGAACTTTTTGTCGGTTACGTTACCCAGAGAATCTGTTTCGCATGTGTCTGATTGTCTTTGCCTGGCATGTCAAGCCAGGTGTTCCCCTGATCGCAGCGTCCAACCGGGACGAGTTTTATGCCAGACCCGCCTTGCCGGCTCACCATTGGCCGGATCATCCCCGGATTTACGCCGGACGTGATCTGGAAGGCGGTGGTACCTGGCTGGGCGTGTCGTATGGCGAAGACGGAAGCGGCAGCCGTTTCGCGGCGCTGACCAATGTGCGCGCGCCGCATCTGATGAAAGAAAACGCGCCGACACGCGGTCTGCTGGTCAGCAATTATCTGGCGTCGAACCTGACGCCGGAAGAATATATCCGCGAAATCCGGCATGAGTCTTACCATTACAACGGGTTCAACCTGCTGGTCGGCGACGGCGATACCATGATCTGGTATTCCAATTTCGGTATGATGAATCCGAAAAACGGGATGCCGCTCAAGCCCGGCATTTACGGTCTGTCCAATGCCCTGCTCGACGATCCCTGGCCGAAGGTCGTCCGCACGCGCGCCCAGTTCGCCTCGCTTTTGGGCATCAATGCGCCGGAAGAAGCCTATTTCGAGATGCTTTCGGATACGACGAAAGCGCCGGACAGGCTCTTGCCGCATACCGGTGTTTCCCATGAATGGGAAAAGCTCCTCTCGGCGGTATGCATCGAGTCGGATACCTACGGAACGCGCGCATCGACATTGGTGGAACTGTATAATGATGAGCCGCCTGTTCTGCATGAACGGGTGATTCGCTGACCGGATGCACAAGGCATCCGGATTGGGAAAACGGAAATGATCTGGGAAGAACTGACGTGCCAGCTTCAATCGCTGGCGAGCGACAATCTGTTGCGCCGGCGCAGAACGCTGGAATCTGCCTGCGGGCCTTATGCCGTGATCGACGGCAAACCGCTGCTGGCCTTTTGCAGCAACGACTATCTGGGACTGGCCGCCCATCCGGCACTGAAAGAAGCGGTCGCGGCTTCGGCACGGCGCTGGGGAACGGGTTCGGGCGGTTCCCATGTGGTCAGCGGGCACATGCAGCCGCATGAGGCGCTGGAAAAGGCGTTGGCGGCGTTCGTCGGCGCGGAACGCGCCCTTTTTTACAGTACCGGCTATATGGCCAATATCGGGGTCGTTCCCACACTGGTCGGACGCGGGGACGCCGTTTTCGCCGACAGGCTCAATCACGCTTCGCTGATCGATGCGGTACAGCTTTCCCGCGCGGAACACCGGCGCTATGCGCATAACGATATGGCGCACCTCGAAAGGCTGCTTGCCGCCAGCACTGCGAAACGCAAACTGATTCTGTCCGATGCCGTGTTCAGTATGGACGGCGATCTGGCGCCGCTGGCAAAACTTGCCGAACTGGCCGAGCGTTACGATGCCTGGCTGGTCATCGACGATGCACACGGTTTCGGCGTGCTGGGACGGCACGGGCGCGGGTCGCTCGATCATGCGGGACTGCCCTTCTCGCCGCGTCTGGTCTATATCGGCACGCTGGGGAAAGCCGCGGGGGTCTCCGGCGCTTTCGTCGCGGGTTCCGATACCGTGATCGAATGGCTGATGCAGCGCTCCCGCTCCTATATTTTCACGACGGCCAGCAGTCCGGTACTGGCAAGCGCGATTTGCGCCTCGCTGGAACTGGTTGCGAACGGCGACGATCTGAGAAGCCATCTTCAGGCGCTCATCGCACGCCTGCAAAACGGTCTGTCGGGTTCCCGCTGGAAACTGTTGCCCTCTTTCACGGCCATCCAGCCGGTAGTCGTCGGTGAAAACGATGCCGTGCTGAAAGTATCGGAAGGCTTGCGCGATCGTGGTATCTGGGTTCCGGCGATCAGGCCGCCGACGGTTCCGGCCGGCAGCGCGCGATTGCGGATTTCACTGTCAGCCGCCCATACGGAAGAACAGGTGGACACGCTGGTGCAGGCATTGAGGGAACTGGCATGACGTCACTGGTTTTCTGGCATGGATGGGGCATGTCCCCGTCGGTATGGGATACGCTGATCGGCGAGTTGCGTGCGGTCATGCCGGACGATGTGCGTTATGACGCCATGCCCTTGCCGGGTTATGGCGCGAGTGCCCTGCCCGACTGCGATCCTGTTGACGGCTGGGCCGACGCCATGATGGCGTCCGTTTCGGAACCGGTCGTGCTGTGCGGCTGGTCGATGGGCGCGATTCTGGCGTTGCAGGCCGCCGCCCGTCATCCCGACAAGGTCCAAAGACTGGTGCTCTTTGGCGCGACCCCCGCTTTTGCCGCACGAAAAGACTGGCTCTGCGGTATGCCGCGCGATACAGGACAGGCTTTCAGGCAAGGCGTGCAGTCCGATCCGAAAACGACCATGCGGCGATTCGTTTCGCT
>CAKQQG010000063.1 GCA_934270705.1 uncultured Oxalobacter sp.
ATATATTCGATTTGTCTGACTGGTTTCCGTTTTTTAGCGAATATCAAATTTTTCTGGACGCCAGAACTGAAAAACATTTAATAGAGTTTTTGGATGATTATCATGACCCTATTATGTGGGCAAATATTCTACTATATTCGAAATATAATAAGTCTTTTTTTGGTGAATTAGTTTGTAAGATTGAAAAGAATTTGGTGGAACATATAAATAGAATAACTTATAATGAACCAATGATGCAGGAAGAGTTTTGGTATATATTAATATTTCATAATTGTCCGTATATTTCTAATGATTTAAAAAATGAAATGAGCGTTCTAATTAATAGAATAAAAACGCACGCTGCTGCTCAAGATTACCCATCCTCAAATACAATAGAACTAGTTTGTGAATTCTTAGAACAAAATTTTAAGAATGGTGGCCGGAAACCGAAAGAAAGTTTTTTTAATTGGAATGGTATAAAAAATTTTGCAGATCAAATTACTTATAGAACTTATCAAAGAACACTTTTTAAACGATATAGAAAAAATAAATATAATTTATACGTAAGTCTATAATTTTTAATAACATTTTGATCTGCTTATATTTAGACATTATTTCTTTTAATTTCGCATAATTTATATTATGTAAAATATTTGTGTGGTCAAGCTTTTTTGCCTGACTGAACAGAAAGTCTGAATATAAGGAAAGGATAAATACCTCCGCCCTGTCGTGCGGCAGGACGGGGCGGGTTCGGGGGTTATGCGCTGATTTTTTCGTGCAGGATAGCGGCGTTTGCCGGTTGTTTTTCCCTGACGGTTTCGTTTGCGTTATCGCAGAGTACGCTGACGATGTTGCCGTTATCATCGAACATGCAGGTCATGATTTTGGCCTGATGCATTTTGCGGATGTCGTCGATGCCGAGCCGTGTGGTCTGGGCAGTTTCTTCCAGTGTGATGGGGGCTGGCTGTGTCTGGCGGCGGTCGCGTTCGCCCTTGAAGCGGAGTTTGTTGTACAGCGCCCAAAGCAGGAATGCGCATATGAAGCCGCCGATCCACGGGAAAAAGCGTGTGATGAGGTGCTTGATGGCCTGGGAGTCTTTTTTGTCGATGATACTGGTGAACAGGGTGTCGTCGATCATCTGGCAACACAGGGCGATGAAGGTGCCGATGAGGTAGAGCATGACGCCCCAGAATACGATGTGCAGCAGGATACCCAGTATGCGCTGTCCCGGCGTTTGCCGGTCGCGGTAGCATACTATCAGGTTTTTCGGGTCGGTTTGCATGTTGGTGTTCCGTTTGGTTGGGTCAGTCGTTCGGTCGTGTCAGGACGTCGTCTTCTTTGCGGTTGTTGATTCCCCTGTCGGTCGTGTGCCACCGGCCGCGTTTTTTGCCGCTGGAGAAGAACATGGCTTTCGGGAAGGCGATGATCGAGACGATCCAGTTCAGTATCCAGTAGAACAGCGGATACCAGATGATGGCGAGATAGATGCTGAGCAGGCCGCGGTCGTATTTGCGTTCCATGAAGAAGCAGACGGCGAATTGCAGCAGGCAGGTCGCGCCCAGTATCAGTCCGGTATAGGGGAGCGAGAGGATATGTTCTGTCGGCGTGTCCGGCAGGTCGATGAACAGTTTGATGACGGATATGACGGTCAGCAGCAGGAGTGTATAGCTCCATGCGACGCTCAATATGTATTCGATGAAAATGCCCCAGAAACGGCGGGCTTTCCAGCTGAAAAGGTGATGGCAGTAATTTTTGAAGGCTTCCCCTCCCCCGACTGCCCAGCGCAGGCGTTGTTTGAAAAGACCGCCGAGTGTTTCGGGCATGAGGATCCAGCACAGGGCGTGCGGTTCGAAGCGGATGTCCCAGTGCTTGACCTGCAATCGCCAGCTGATGTCGATGTCTTCGGTGAGCGTCAGTTCGTTCCAGTAGCCGACGCTGTGCAGTGCGCGGCGGCGGTAGGCGCCGATGACGCCGGAGATGGTGAAGATGCGGCCGTATATCCGTTGTGCGCGTTTGAGCAGTCCGACGATGGCGGAAAATTCGCCTACCTGGATGCGCCCCAGCAGCGTGCTGCGGGTGCGGATCCGCGGGTTGCCGGTTACGGCGCCGACACGCGGGTTGTTGATGAAGTGGCTCATGATCCAGGTGACGGCGTAGTGATCCAGTATGGCGTCGCCGTCGATGCAGACCAGAAATTCCCCTTTTGCAGCCAGCGCGCCGGCCTTGAGGGCGACGGCCTTGCCCTGGTTGGTGGCGAGTTGCACGACCCGCATGCGCGGGATGGTTTTCGCCACGGCTTCAAGTTGCTCGCCGGTATCGTCGGAGCTGCCGTCGTTGATGGCGAGGACTTCATAGTTTGGGTAATGCAGGTCGGCCAGCGCGGTGAAGGTTTCGATGACGTTGGACGATTCGTTGTAGCACGGCACCAGTATGGATACGAAGGGGTATTCGGGCAGCTCCGGCGGAACGGTGTAGTGCTGCCCTCTTTCGTATCGGTAGTAGTACAGCAATGCCCCTGCCATCCAGAGATACGACATGAGCAATGGATAAAAGAAGGCGAAATCGAACAGCAATTCGAACAGGGAGTCAAACATTTCTATCTTTTCTCTGTGTCCTCAGCGACGTGCCGAAAAATAAGGAGCGATGACACGGATGTCCGGATGTCCGATGATGGGGTCGTCCGGATAGTAGCCGAAGTTGTATGCTTTGTTTTTGAGCAGTTGTTGCATTTGCTGCACCATGATTTCGTTGGGCATCGGTCTCAGATGTCCCGGACGCCAGTCCTTGGCCTGCAATTCAAAGACGGTTCGGCGCAGTCCGAGCGGATGTTGCGCGACTTTGTCGATGAGGTCCTGCATCCACTGTTCGGCGTGATCCGCAGCGCCTTCCATGTAGGGCATGGCTTCCACACCGGTATAGTCGTAGGTGGTCAGGAAATCGTCAAGGTTTTGCGCCATCCATTCTTCTGCCTGTGGCGTGAGGATCACAGGCGCATACATGTTGCGGGACGTGAAGACCGGCGGATGCCATTTTTCGACGGTGGCTTGCAGTTCCTTCGTGAAATCGATCAGCGCCCTGCTCTTTGCACGGGTGAAGGTGTGCATGAGTTTCGGATCCTTGCGGATTTGTTCCGGGTCGTCTGGCAGGCCGATGCTTCTCAGCCAGGCTTTTCCGGCCGGGCTGACGTCTTCGAAGTCGCCGATGATGCCGTCGTCATGGAAGATGATGCCCATGATCGGGGCGTGTGTCGCCAGGTCTTCGTAGATTTCGTTGATGATGCGGCGGTTGTCTGCGTCGAACGGTGTCAGACGGGTGTAAAAGACTTTTTTGTCCGGAGAGACCGCTTCGACGATCGGACGGTTTTTCAAATCGAAGCCCAGTATCGGCAGCCATGCATAGACTTCGCATTTGTATCGCGTGGCGAGTTGCCAGGAGATGTAGTTGAAGAAGTCCGAGCGCATGGGCAGATGGCGGTTCGGGAAATACAGTTCGTCTGCGGTACCGTTGCCGTCAGGGTCTGCGAATGCCTGAAGGTAGATGACGTTGGCGCCGGATGCCTGGATGCGGTCGAACAGCAGCGAGGTGTTTTTCTGGCGCTGCACCGGGTTTTCGTCATAGATCATGTCCAGATCGACGTGCATGACGCGCTGGATGGGCAGATCGGCGACCGGCAGGTCTGCCATGGCGTTGCGGCGGCGGTAATCGGTGCTGCCTCCCATGACGCCCGCTTCGACTTTTCGCATCATTCTCGGAAAATCGATTTCTTCGTGCATCATGAGTCTCGGGATGGTCGGCCAGTCGGAAAAGAACGCCAGCGAGGCGGTCAGCGGGTAGCCCGCTTCCTGTGCGGCCTGTACGCCGACCTGGTTGTAGCGTCCGTATGGCCAGACGGCGACGAGCGGACGATGTCCGGTCTTGTCGTAGATGATGTCGGAAGATTTTTTCCAGTCGTCGTAAACTCTTTGTTTGAAGGCTTCGATGGTTTCGTACTGGCCGGTTTTGGCGTCATACAGTCTGTGTGCGCCGGCGGGCAGTTCGATGCCTTGCGGGTTGCCCTGGTGTCCGCGGTGCAGGTTGTGGGAGTGCGATGCCAGTTCGACGATGCCGGAATCGGCCATTTCGCGGATTTGCTGCCAGTCCAGGAATGCCGAACGCGGAAGACGGGTTCTGCCGCCGTAATCGACGAGTTCGCCTTCCGGGGTTTCCAGCCAGCCCGTTTCAAGAGACAGGAACGCGGTGTAGCCGTAGGATTTGAGCATCGGATAGACGATTTCATAGAAGCTGCGGTATCCGTCGTCGAACGAAAGCAGTACGGATTTCGGCGGCAACGGCTTGCCGGTTTCCTTTGCCTTGAGGACGTCCTTGACGCTGATGATATGGTAGCCGTTTTTTTTCAGCCAGTCGAAGTGGGTTTTCAGCTCTTCTATCGAGACAGGGGCGGTATCGTCGAGGGTGCCGTTTCTCAGTTCCGGAACGACATTGTGGTAGCACAGGGTGATGAACGAAGGTGTCGGCGTTTCGGTGTTTGCCGCGGTGGCAGCGGTTGCAAGGGTGCACAGTGCGAGCAGAAAGCCGAGTGCGAATCTTTTTCCGGTAGTCAGTATGCGAGTGATCATTGCGAAAAGTTCCACGTTGTTTCCAGACTGGATTTAAACATTGTTTCTGGCAGTGCCGTATCCGGGCAGTGCTTTCGACGGCACGTTGAAATGATGGCGGTTGACGGAATGGTTGTATGTCCCGAAGGGTAAATGCATAAAATTCGCTCATTGTAGAGCGGATCGCCCTTTTTCTCTACTCCTCTTTTGTAAAACTCTGTTACAGCTTGCGGTCTTGCCGCGTGTCCCGTTTTGGTGTTGCCGCATCTTTTTTCGGTGGATGGGTTTAACGTCCCGGAAGACGACGGCTCCGGTTCAACGGATTGCCGGCAGGTTCTGTCCGGAAAAATTTGCCGGTCTGACGGGCCAAAATCCTGTCTGACCGGTATGGATGCGGGTCTCTTTCTGGCGTTTCCATACCATAAACGCTTATTTCTTTCAAACAATTTTTCAAAAACATGCCTTAGATCATGAACAAAAAAAGGCAAGCATTTTATATTAATAATTAATTGAACGATATGACAGAAAAAACCGAAGTATCCTGCACGTTGAGCCAATCTTTATATGAGGAGTCATTCAAAATGGAAACGATGCTTGTGTTTTTGACGCTCTCTGTATTTATTTTCGGTGGTATCGTGATTGTCCAGCTGTATGTCCTGCAAAAGAAACGCAAGGAAATCGATATGACCAGACGTCGGCTGGAAGATATGCTGGTTCGTGATTGCGGTGATGCCATTTCCCGGTATCGCATGCGTTTTCTGCGTGTTCCGAAAACCGATGTCGGCTATCTGACCCGTGTGAAACTTTCCCATGAAGCGAATATGCCGGAGTTTTATCTGGCGTTCGGCGGCAACGATGCCGAAGTGCTGGGTTATGCGAAATTTTCGCGCAAGGAAAACAACGGTCATAAATCGACTTATGTATTGAGCGAGGTGCTGCCGGCCAGCGCACCGGTTCCCTGCCCGGTCCTGTCGCTGCATAACGAGTTGTACACGCTGGATGAAGCGGTCAGCACGCACAAGACGATCGATGCGAAACTGGATCGTCTGATCAGTATCCGCGTGGCCGAAGCCGGCTGAGCGGTTTTTCCGGAAAAAACGGGATGATGCAATCCCAGTGGTAAGGTTTTTTTTCCGGAAGTGAAAAAGTTTCCATTGAATGGTTGTGACCGGATGATGTCATCCGGTCTTTTTTTTGTGCAAGATCGGGGAGTATCAAACGGAAACCGGCAAGTATCGCTTGCCGGTTTCGGGTTGTACCGTCAGGTATAGGTATTTCAGGCGCGGAAGCAGTCCG
>CAKQQG010000064.1 GCA_934270705.1 uncultured Oxalobacter sp.
GAATCGAACGTTCCTCCGGAAATCCTGCACTGGATCGTGCTGCGCTGAATATCATTCGCCGTGCGGCACCGTTCGGGCCTTTCCCGAAAAGCATGCAGGCAAAAAACGGAGGCGCGGATGTCTGGATTATCATTACCAAACTTCGATTTACGCGGGATCAGGGGGTACAGTCCCAGATACGATCGACAGTACGCTAGAAATTGATGGGAATATCGTTGAAAAAGCATGAAGTTCCCGTAAAAAACAAGAAATTGCATATTGGCCAGTTATCATGAGTGATCGTTACGCAGTGGTCGGCAATCCGGTAGCACATAGTAAATCACCGGAAATACATGCGTTGTTTGCGCGGCAAACGGGGCAAGATATCGAATATTCGCGTCTTTTGGCGCCTTTGGATGGTTTTGTTTCGACGGTAAAGGATTTTATCCATAGTGGCGGGTGCGGACTGAATGTGACCGTACCTTTCAAATTCGAGGCTTTTGCCTTGTCTGACAATCTGACGGAACGCGCGAAAATGGCCGGTGCGGTCAATACGTTGCGATTCGATGGGACGACGGTATCAGGCGACAATACCGATGGTGCAGGACTGGTTGCGGATATTACGCGCAATGCCGGTTTTTCGCTGGCAGGATCACGGATCCTGTTGCTGGGTGCTGGCGGTGCAGCCTATGGCGTCATGTTGCCCTTGCTGGAACAGAAACCTCTAGGACTTCATATCGCCAACCGCAGCGAAGACAAGGCGCGCGACATGGCGATGCGTTTTCAGACGTACGGCGCCATTACGGTATCTTCTTATGAAAATCTCGGTGGGCCGTTCGATGTGGTTATCAATGCGACATCGGCAGGACTTCAGAACGGTATGCCGCCGGTATCACCCGATGTTTTTCATGCCAATACACTGGCGCTGGACATGGTGTATGCCGATCGGCCGACACCTTTCATGATGTATGCCAGCCAGTATGGTGCGACGGTTCGGGACGGATTCGGCATGCTGGTCGAACAGGCTGCCGAGTCGTTTTTTGTATGGCGCAACGTCAGACCGGATACGAGGCCCGTATTTGCGTTTTTCGGGCGTTGACCGCATGGAACAACTGCTCGCGCTGCTCAGAAAATACTGGCGATGGCTGGTTTATACACCGTTGCTGTTGTTTCTGATGCTTCAGGTTTATTTCTTCCTGCAAATCGGATGGTGGGTGAATCATAATCCGACCTCGACGAGCTTCATGCGCCAGCAGCTGGCGGTATTGCGGGAAAAAAATCCCAAGGCCAGACTGAAACACAAATGGGTGCCATACAAACGGATTTCACGGAACCTGAAGCGCGCCATCATCGCATCGGAGGACGCCAATTTCACGGATCATGAAGGTGTGGACTGGGATGCATTGCTCAAGGCCTATGAGAAAAACAGCCGGAAAGGGAAAATCGTGGCAGGGGGTTCCACCATCACGCAGCAGTTGGCCAAAAACCTGTTTTTGTCCGGAAGCAAAAGCTATTTCAGAAAAGGACAGGAAATTCTCATTACCTATATGCTTGAATTCTGGATGGAAAAAGAACGGATATTCGAGCTGTATCTGAATCTTGTCGAATTCGGCACCGGTGTGTTCGGTGCCGAGGCGGCGGCGCGGCATTACTATGGCATATCCGCCGCTTCGCTCAATCCCGCGCAGGCGGCACGGCTGGCAGCGGTATTGCCCAAACCGAGATACTTCGATACACACCGCAATTCGGGATATTTACGGTACCGGACTGCGCTGATTTTAAGACGGATGGGATCGGCGGATGTCCCTCGCTGAGCGAAGTCTCTCCGGAAGTCCTTGCCTGTCCAATCCGTTATCAGTACACTTGCGCTGTTTCAGTTAGGCGGCATGAATGACGGGTGAAAGCCACCATCGCTTTCGGTTCCGGTCATCAGGCAGTCATGTAACCATGATGTGATCCATCTGTCGCAGATTCCGCCGGCAGCTACCCTGTTAATGTGTCTGAAAGAATATTTCCATGATCAATGTTTTTGTACTCCAAAACGGTCGTTTGAACCAGGTGCCGATCGATTCCAAGTCCGATCTGGAAAATGTCGCGCCTATCTGGGTGGACATGACGGATCCGACAGAGGAAGAACGATCATGGGTCAAAAGTATCTATGACGTCACGATGCCGGATGAAGACGACGTCAAGGATATCGAGGCATCTGCACGTTACTACGAAGCGGAAAACGGCGATTTGCATTTGCGCACGGATTTCAGGATCGATGATGACGAAGGGCCCTCGCAAACGGTGACGGTCGCCTTCATTCTTGCACGCAATATGCTGTTTTCCATGCACGCCGAAGACTTGCCTGTGTTCAGGCTGGTCAGAATGCGTGCCCGTTCACGGCCGGGTTCCATTACCGACTACAAGGACGTGTTGCTGGATTTGTATGCGACGGATGCCGAATATTCCGCCGATGCGCTCGAAGGGATTTACCGTAATCTCGAGGAAGTCAGCAGCAAGGTTCTGCAAGAAGAGTTTACCGACCAGGATGCGGCGGCGACCTTGAGTACGATTGCCAAGGAAGAAGACCTCAATGGCAGGATACGCCGGACGATGATGGATACCCGTCGTGCCGTCAGCTTCCTGATGCGGGGACGGTTGCTGGATTCTGACCAGTTCGAGGAAGCGCGGCAGATATTGCGGGATATCGAATCACTGGACGGCCATACTTCGTTTCTTTTCGAAAAGATCAACTTTCTGATGGACGCCACCGTCGGTTTCATCAATATCAACCAGAACAAGATCATCAAGATTTTCTCGGTCGCCAGTGTCGCGTTCCTGCCGCCGACGCTTATCGCCAGCATTTACGGCATGAATTTCCGGATTCTTCCCGAACTGAGCTGGGATTTCGGTTATCCGTTCGCGCTGGTGCTCATGCTGTTGAGTGCACTGGCACCGTTCTGGTACTTCCGTCGCAGGGGCTGGCTGAAATAAGTCGGTTTTCGTCAGGCACTGAGTTTGCCATTACGGTACAGGCGTTGCTGAGGCCGGGTGGAGCGGGCGATGTTCAGTTTTCAGGC
The DNA here is from genome assembly GCA_934270705.1 of uncultured Oxalobacter sp. Lineage (GTDB taxonomy): Bacteria > Pseudomonadota > Gammaproteobacteria > Burkholderiales > Burkholderiaceae_D > Oxalobacter. The sequence continues at coordinate 3,048 of CAKQQG010000064.1, forward strand.
AGTTCTGCCGCCAGCTGCATCAGGGTGCTTTGCATGTCGTCGAGCCATTTCGCCGGGTCGTTGACGGAAACCCACCAGCAGGTATCCGAGAAACCGGTGCAATCGACAAATTCTTCAATCAGGTGTTTCTGTGCCGATCCGTATTGACCGATGCATGCGTCCAGAACGGCAATCCAGGAATGATGCTGCAGGATTTTCCCGACAAACGATGGCGGTATCGCCATGTGTACCGTGATATCGGGCATACATCCGTAGCCGAAACCTTCGTCGGCATAGTGCCTGCTCAAACGGAAACCTTGCCCGTATTTTTCATCCATGCACAGCCAGGGGTATTCACTGGATACAGGTGTGTTGTCACAGGATGGACCTGCCCTTTTGGAAGATGGGAAAAAACGGCTGAAGAAAATGTTTGCCATGACGGTATTGTGCAGTGGGTAAAGCGAAGGGATCATTATATCGTGACGGGCTGGACTGGCCACTGGGGAAAAGGCGATGGATATCGTACCTTTTTCTGACCGGGAATGCTTGCATTGATGACCGGGCGGCATGATTTCGGGCAGTGATGGGTAAAAATTGACTGTGGTCAAGCACTGTTTTCCGCCAGAGAAGCTATGATAGCTGTCAGCTTGAAAAGTTGGTATGTCACTTCACCTGCCTGTACAAGTTGTACTGCGACCCTGAAACGTCAAGGCACACCGCTGGCGCCAATGGACGTGAAAAAGCAAGATAAGCGACGATGCTGATTGGTATGAAATTGACAGCGGATTTCCATTAAACAATCCATGAGTGCGACAACAGAAGATTTGCTGAAATGCGGTAATACGCAGGCAGATACCATTTCTGGTGGGCATCTGGTGGCAAAAGCGCTCAAAAACGAAGGCATCGACACCATATTCACACTTTCCGGAGGCAATATCGTCGATATTTACGACGGTTGTGTCTGCGAAGGCATCCGGATCATCGATTTCAGACATGAACAGGTAGCGGCGCATGCTGCCGACGGTTATGCGCGCCAGACTGGACAGACGGGGTGTCTCGTCACGACGGCAGGGCCCGGATGTTGTAATGCCATTACCGGAATGGCGACTGCGTTGCGCTCGGAAACGCCGCTTCTGCATATCGGTGGACAGGGGGCGACGAGCCAGCATTTGCAGGGGTCATTGCAGGAATTCGACCATGTCAAACTGATGTCGCCTGTCACGAAATGGGCGACAAGCGTCCGTTCGACAGAGCGGATAGCGGATATGGTGGCGATGGGATGCCGGGAGGCATGGGGCGAAGTGCCGGGACCTGTCTATCTGGAGATCCCGAGAGATTTGCTCGATCGCAGTGTGGAGCGGAAAAATTGCGTGATTCCGGCAGCGGGGCATTACCGGTGTTCGAATCGTGTCATGTGCGCACCGGAAGAAATCGAGAAACTGGCCGATTTGTTGCTGCATGCTGAAAAGCCGGCGGTATTGTTCGGCAGTCAGGTCTGGAATGGACGCAGTCATCGTGAAGCGCTGGAATTGATACGTGCGCTGGATATGCCGGCTTATACCAATGGGGCGGCACGTGGTATTTTCGGAAACGACGAACCGCTTTCATTCGACAGGACTCGCAACAAGGCGCTGGCGGAAGCGGATCTGGTCATGGTCGTCGGGACACCGTTCGATTTCAGGCTGTGCTATGGCAAGACGGTCAATCCGGCGGCCAAGGTGGTGCAAATCGACCAGAATTACACGGTAATCGGAAAAAATCACGATATCGCATTGGGATTGCTTGGACATGCCGGAACGATTTTCAGAGCGGTGATTGATGCCTTGTCCGGACGACTGGAATACGGCATCCGTTCAAAACGTCAGGCATGGATCAGGGAATTGCGACAAGCCGAGGAAGATGCGCTGGAAAAACTCATGCCGTTGTTCCGATCGGAAAACAGTTTGATCAATCCTTATCGTGTCGCCTACGAACTGAACGAATTTCTGGGTGAGGATACGATATATATCGGTGATGGCGGCGATGTGGTGACGATATCGGCACAGGCTGTACGTCCGCGCAATCCTGGGCAATGGATGGATCCGGGGCCGTTGGGCAGCCTGGGGGTCGGAACGGGATTCGCCATCGGTGCGAAGCTCGCGCATCCCGGCAAGGAAGTCGTGTGCTACTATGGGGATGGCGCTTTTTCCATGACGGCGTTCGACATGGAAACGGCAAACCGTTTTCATGTGCCGTATCTCGCCGTTGTGGGAAACAATTCTGCGATGAACCAGATCCGTTATGCCCAGCTGGCCAAGTATGGTGAACGCGGCAATGTCGGCAATTTGTTAAGTGACCTGCCATATGGTAAATTTGCGGAAATGATGGGCGGATATGGTGAGGAAGTGTATCGTCCCTCGGATATCGCGCCAGCCTTGCGGCGCGGTCGGGAGGCGATAGCCAGAACCGGTAAATGTGCGGTGATCAACATCTGGGTCGATCCGCAAGAGTGGTCGCCGGGAACCAAGGCGCGTCTGAAAGCGCGCATGGCTGGCAAATAGAGAAGAATACGTTGGAAAAGGGTAACCTTTTTCTCGTTGTGAAACTGGTGAAAACCAGAAAAGTAATACAGACCAATAATTGGAGGAAGACAAAAAATGGGTAGTAAAGCATTATCCGGAGTAAGAATTCTGGACATGACCCACGTACAGGCCGGCCCGACCTCGTCACAGCT
>CAKQQG010000065.1 GCA_934270705.1 uncultured Oxalobacter sp.
GAAACCGTATTACCGGACATGGGTTTCTTGCCGGTGACCTGGCAAACACGAGCCATGAGAACCTCCGAAATAAAAAATCGAAGGCTGAATTCTATCCGAAAGGAATTCAAAAGACAAGAAAAAACAGAGACTTGTCGAAAACAAGTGTGTCACGCTATTTGAATCGATGTCACAATTAGGTCGTAATGGTTCCGGATTTCTCGAAGGTGCTTATCAGGATATGTTGTATGACGACCGCTGTCCCAGCGGTTTGTTGTGGCGGGAAGAGCGTATTTTTGGGTGGTTGCGGTCTTTTTTGCCGGTTTTGAATATAATAGAAACCTGTCTCCGTTTTAGGGGAAAATAGCGTTTTTTTTGAAGCACACAGGGGATCGTATGGCAGAGGCGATGATTGTTATTACGGACTGTAATCATGTCAATATCGATGCGGAAAAGGCGGTTTTTCAGGCGGCCGGTATTCCGTACAAGGCTTTTCAATGCAGGACGGAAGATGATCTGATCGCAAATTGCCGGGGAGCGGTTGCGGTATGCAACCAGCGTGCGCCTTTTACCGAAAAAGTATTTGCCGCATTGCCGGAGCTGAAGATGGTCGTCCGCTATGGAGACGGCGTCGATAACGTCGATCTGGAGGCTGCGACGCGCCATGGTGTCCAGGTATGCAACGTACCGGACTACGGCACGTCCGAAGTCGCCAACCATGCGCTGGCGCTGATGCTGGCGATCACTCGCAAGATCTGTCAGGCGAACGATCAGGTCAGGGCAGGGCGCTGGAATTATGCGGAGATGGTGCCGATCCAGCATCTGGCGAACATGACGGTCGGTGTCATCGGATTGGGACGTATCGGACTGGCATTCGCAAAGCGGGTTCATGCGCTGGGCTGCCGGGTTATCGGTTTCGATATTTTCACCGACCATGTCAAGGGAGACCCTGAATGTTCATTCATCGAACTGACTTCTGAAGACGACGTGATTTCACGTGCTGATGTGTTGTCTTTGCATTGCAGTCTGAATGCACAGGACGCTCGCATGATGAATGCCGAGAGTTTTGCGAAAATGAAACGCGGCGCCATGTTCGTCAATGTGACGCGCGGTGGTCTCGTCGAGGAAGCGGCGCTGGCCGAAGCGCTGAAGTCGGGCCATCTGGCCGGTGCCGGGGTCGACGTCACCAGCAAGGAACCACTGCCGATGGACAGTCCGCTGCGTTCTGCGCCCCATATCGTCATTACGCCGCATATGGCGTGGTACTCGGTTCAGGCCGAAAACAATCTCAAGACGCGTTGTGCCGAAGAGGCGGTACGCGGATTCAGGGGAGAAAAACCCCGTTGTCCAGTCAACAAGCTGTGAAGGCGTTCGGGAACGCTGTTTGTGAGTACAGTAATGCCGATATTGCCGATAGGCACCAGTACGGCAGATGACAGGTATTGTGCAGAAACGGTAATGCTGTCGGCAAGATAACGGCAAGTATGCGAATCGGCGGGTTTGCTGCTTTTCATGCAGCAACGTCCTGTTTTTTATTGTGCAAAATACCGAAATTGTGGTAGGCAATCTGCCTGAAAAATCTGTATAATCCTGTTTTGGACACAGAGGAATCACCATGCGACTACTCAAAAAGGCACTCACGTTCGATGATGTGCTTCTCGTTCCGGCCTATTCTGCCGTTCTTCCCAAAGATACCGTTTTGAGAACCCGTCTGACGAGAAAGATCTCGTTGAACATCCCGTTGCTTTCCGCTGCAATGGACACCGTCACCGAATCTTCCCTGGCTATCGCCATGGCGCGACAGGGTGGTATCGGCATCATCCACAAAAACATGACCGCGATCGAACAGGCGCGTGAAGTGGCACGCGTCAAACGGTTCGAGGCTGGCGTCGTGACCGATCCGATCACCATTCCGCCATCCATGAAAATCCGTGACGTGATCGCCCTGTCCAAGCAGCACGGCATCAGCGGCTTCCCTGTCGTGGAAGGTCGTACCGTCGTCGGCATCATCACCAACCGCGACTTGCGTTTCGAGCAGGAACTCGACGCACCGGTACGCGACAAGATGACGCCGCGTGAAAAACTGGTTTACGTCAAGGAAGGCGCATCGCTTGACGAAGCCAAACGCCTGATGAACCGCAGCCGTCTGGAACGGGTGCTGGTCGTCAATGACGACTTCGAACTGCGTGGCCTGATCACCGTAAAGGACATCCAGAAAACGAACGACTATCCGCTGGCTTCCAAGGACGGGTACGGCAAACTGCTGGCCGGTGCCGCCGTCGGTGTCGGTCCGGACAATGACGAACGTATCGAACTGCTGGCCAAAGCCGGCGTTGATGTTCTCGTCGTCGATACGGCGCATGGCCATTCACAGGGCGTGCTGGACCGCGTCAAATGGGTCAAGACGCACTATCCGGATATCGAAGTCATCGGCGGCAATATCGCCACGGCCGCAGCGGCACGCGCACTGCTTGATCACGGCGCGGACGCCGTCAAGGTCGGTATCGGCCCGGGTTCCATCTGCACCACCCGTATCGTCGCCGGTGTCGGTGTTCCGCAGATTACCGCCATTTCCGACGTCGCCGAAGCGCTTGAAGGTACCGGCGTACCGTGTATCGCAGACGGCGGCATCCGTTTCTCCGGCGACATCGCCAAGGCACTGGCAGCCGGTGCATCAACCGTCATGATGGGCAGCATGTTCGCGGGTACCGATGAAGCTCCCGGCGAAGTCATCCTCTATCAGGGCCGCAGTTACAAGGCTTATCGCGGCATGGGCAGTGTCGGTGCCATGCAGCGCGGTTCGGCAGACCGTTACTTCCAGGACGAAGCCGAACACCAGCCGGACAAGCTGGTTCCGGAAGGTATCGAAGCCCGTGTTCCGTACAAGGGCAGCGTCAACGCCATCATCTTCCAGCTGATCGGCGGTGTCCGCTCCTCGATGGGATACTGTGGTTGCAAGACCATCGACGAAATGCGCGAACGCGCCGAATTCGTCGAAATCAGTTCGGCCGGTATGCGCGAATCGCACGTACACGACGTCCAGATCACCAAAGAGGCGCCGAACTACCGTCTTGAATAAGACAAAAAAGAGTACAGGGGCCGGTCATTCCGGCCCTTTGCGTTTCCAGAACCCGTTTTGACAAGAAAATTCCATGCATTCCAGAATACTGATCCTCGATTTCGGTTCACAGGTCACCCAGCTGATTGCACGCCGTGTACGTGAAGTCGTTCCCTATGATGTGGGAACGGATTTCATCCGCGATTATGCAGCCGACGGTTCGCTCAAGGGCATCATTCTCTCTGGCGGCCCCAACAGCGTCACCGAAGGTGATACGCCGCGTGTGCCGCAAATCGTGTTCGAGCTGGGATTGCCGGTACTGGGTATCTGCTACGGCATGCAGGCTATGGCGGAACAGCTGGGCGGCAAGGTCGAAAACGGCAAGGTGCGCGAATTCGGCTATGCCGAAGTACAGACGACACGTCATACCCGTCTGCTCGACGGTATCGCCGATTCGGTTCTGGACAATGGCATGTCGCTTTTGAAAGTCTGGATGAGCCATGGCGACAAGGTGACCGCATTGCCGCAAGGCTTTGAAGTCATGCTTGCCAACGAAGCCTGTCCGATCGCCGGCATGGCTGACGAAACGCGCAAATTCTATGCTGTCCAGTTCCACCCCGAAGTCACCCATACCATACAGGGGCGTGCGATCATCAACCGCTTCGTGCATGACATCTGCGGATGCAGCGCCGACTGGAACATGCCCGACTACGTATCCGAAGCCGTCGAAGCCATCCGCAAGAAAGTCGGCAAGGACGACGTGATTCTGGGACTGTCCGGCGGTGTCGATTCCAGCGTGGCCGCGGCATTGATCCATCGCGCCATCGGCGACCAGCTGACCTGCGTGTTCGTCGATCATGGTTTGCTGCGTCTGAACGAAGGCAAGATGGTCATGGACATGTTCGCACGCAATCTCGGCGTCAAGGTCGTGCATGTCGATGCGACCGAACAGTTCATGGGCAAACTGGCCGGTGTCACCGATCCGGAAGAAAAACGCAAGATCATCGGCCGCGAATTCGTCGAAGTCTTTCAGGCAGAAGCGGCGAAAATCACCAATGCCAAATGGCTGGCGCAAGGCACCATCTATCCTGACGTGATCGAAAGCGCGGGCAAGGGCAAGAAAGGGCAAACCATCAAGAGCCACCACAACGTTGGCGGGCTGCCGGACACATTGAACCTGAAGTTGCTCGAACCCTTGCGCGAACTGTTCAAGGACGAAGTGCGCGAACTGGGGCTTGCGCTCGGATTGCCGCGTGAAATGGTCTATCGTCACCCCTTCCCGGGGCCGGGACTGGGTGTCCGTATTCTGGGCGAAGTCAAAAAGGAATATGCCGACCTGTTGCGCGAAGCCGATGCCATCTTCATCGAGGAACTGTGGAACACCCCGTCACCGATGACGACGGAAAAAGGCGAACCGATGAGCTGGTACGATGCCACCAGTCAGGCATTCGCCGTCTTTTTGCCCGTCAAATCCGTCGGCGTCATGGGCGACGGCAGAACGTATGAATATGTCGTCGCGTTGCGTGCCGTACAGACACAGGATTTCATGACCGCGCAATGGGCGCATCTGCCGCACGAACTGCTCGGGAAAGTCTCCAACCGGATCATCAACGAAGTCCGCGGTATCAACCGCGTGGTTTACGACATCTCCGGCAAACCGCCTGCAACGATCGAGTGGGAGTGATGGTTTTCTGCAAACCCCGTCCCGATGGACGGGGTTTTTTATTGCCTGTACGGCGGTTCTGTTGCATGGATGGTGAGGTTGATCTGATGAAGCGATACAACAGGAATGGTTTGATGTGCGAAAAAGCCGAAACGGTATGAGACTGTCAGGCATGGTGTCAGGCCAGACTGGCGTGAGTATGCATTCAGGCTATGCCAGCCTGACTTTCCTCAATCGGAACGATTCCTGCGTTCAGTACAATGTTTTCATCCGGCAAGTTCCGGAAAGATTGTGAAGAACAGGTGCCAATCTGTTGTTTTTTTTCTGAAATCGCGTATGTCTTCACGATCGGACGGGACTGTATGCGACAATGAAAGCCTTGTCTGCGGAAAGAATCCTGAATGATGCAAAGTGATATTGCTGGACTGAAGATAAGGGAAAGATGGCGACGGGTCTTCCGTTCGGCAAGTGTCGTTCTTTGCAGCGGTTTGCTTACTGCGCTGGCGATCTGGATGCTGGTTCTGGGTGCCGATTCGCCGGGATGGATGGCAAGCCAGTTGGTAGGCAGGAAATATATTCTTCCGGCAGGTGCGATAGGTTTGCTGTTTGTCGCTGTTCTTTGTATGTTCTGCTTTTTTCCGGTTCCCCGATCGCCACATGCATCCGGTATCCGTTTTTCCGTATTCATCATCCGCAAACATTTTCCGGTTTTTCTCGGTATCGCCGTGCTGGTTCCGGTGCTGGCATATGTCGTTTTCTTCATGCTGGCTGAGAATCAGACTGCAGCATTCGACCGGAATTTTTCGTTGCTGGCGAGGCAACAGATCCGGCAGATCAGTGACTGGAA
>CAKQQG010000066.1 GCA_934270705.1 uncultured Oxalobacter sp.
GAATGGGTTGTCGATGAACCCGAACCGATCGGGAAGAACGGCGGTCCCAGCCCGGAACAGTTGGTGACGGCCGGCGTGGCGAATTGCCTGTCGGATTCCCTGATGTTCGCTTTGTCGAAATTCAGACAGGATCCCTCGCCGATCAGGACAGTCGCCAGAGCGCGGGTCGGACGTAACGATGCCAACCGCCTGCGGATACTGGCCATCGATGTGGAAATCCGGCTTGGCAAACCTGCCGCATCGCTTGCGCATCTGGAACGGGCATTGAGCCAGTTCGAAAATTTCTGTACCGTCGCCAGCAGTATCAGTACGGCTGTACCGGTCAATGTCACGGTATATGACAGCGAAGGCGTCAGGCTCAAGGATGGCGATACCTGTCTGGTCGCGCCATGTGCGGATAACTGACGGCTCGTGACGAAGTCGTTTGTACGGGAAAAGCTGGCATGCCATCGCCGGCATGGACGGTGCTTTTCCTGACTTTCAGCGTCGTTTGCCGGGAAAAAAGTGCGTCCGGACGGGCTGCACGCACCTGAAATCCGCCTCAATGTTCAGAGCGTGATATCGCCTTTGCGGTTGATGCACCGGATGACGATTCGTTTTTCGTGTTCCTGACGCATTTCCTGACGGTACTGATCCAGAACGGATTCCAGCGAGACGCTTTCCAGTACATCGCTGATTCTGTCGGAAACGGTTTTCCAGACGGAACGGGTTTCACAGATATGCTGGCGTGGACAGTCGTTGGACTTGTTGCCGAAACAGACGACGAAACGCACGCCATCATCGAACAGGTCGATCATTTTGCCCAGACTGATGTCACGAAGCGGCTTGCACAGCCGGATACCGCCGCGTGCCCCGATAATGGCTTCCGTGAGACCGTTTTGCTTGAGGGTCGCATGGATATTTTCGACGGTTTTCTGGCTGATATTGGTTTGTTCGGAAAGTGCGGCGATCGGAACGGGGGCATTGGCCAGATGCAACTCGAAAATGATGCGAATGGCATATCGTGTGTTGGTGGACAGTCTCATGGCTGGCGTGATCCATTCGTTCCGGATGGTGAGGAAAGGGGAGGCGAAATGTGATTTCGCCGATTTTACAATGTTTGAAACATTGTGTACGAAAGAAAGGTTTTTGAAGTGGCGCTGAAAAGCTATTTGTCGAAAATGAAAGGGGGTCCACGGACTCTGGCGAGAAAACCGTTTTCCGAAATCGCATGGGCATGGATCGGCGGTTTTGCCGGTATCTTCAGTGTATGGTGGCTGAATCGCTGGATGGGCATACAGGAAAATCCCAACCTGTTTCTGATCGGTTCGTTCGGCGCTTCGTCTGTATTGATTTATGGAGTGCCGATGGGCGAGTTGTCACAACCCAGAAATCTGGTCGGTGGACATGTCATTTCGGCACTTGTCGGCGTGATTGCCTATCATCTTTTTCCGGATAACGTGGCATTCGCTTCAGCACTGGCTGTCGCTACGGCGATCGCTGCCATGATGGCGACGAATACGACACATCCGCCGGGCGGTGCGACGGCGCTGATCGCCGTTGTGGGTGGAGCGTCCGTTCATGAACTTGGGTGGATGTATGTCTTGTCGCCGGTACTGGTCGGTGTGCTGATCATGCTGGCGGTCGCGGTGATCGTGAACAATTTTTCCTCGAACAAAAACCGGCACTATCCGAAATACTGGATATGACGGGATGGGCGAAGAAACGGATGAAGGGATTTTCCGGAAAATCCGGGTAGGTGCTGACGGTGCTGTCGCTGGCGATTTCCGGCAATTTCGCAGGAGTGCAGGAACGTGCCGTGCATCAGGGCGGCGATGTGAAAAACACGTCGGCGAAAGTGAAGGCGGCTCTGCAAGGTACAGACCCGTTTTCTTTTTCAGGTACGTATCCGGATCAGGATTCCGGTGTCGTTCGATGACACCGTTTTCGACAAGCTGCCGGAAAACTCGCCAGAATCCGAAAAGGACAGGAAATCGTCACCGGTTCGTTTCCCAAGACTTCGGCGACAGACCGGATGGCGGCCGATCCGTTTGATGGTCATGCGACTTATTCCATTTCGTTGTGCAGGCAGGGTTTTCCGGCTTCATCACAATCGGAAACGTATGTCTCGATAGCGGACAAGCGTTACTGTCATATTCCTGATCCCCGTACCGGTTATCCTTCTCCTGACGGGTTTGTCTGCATGATCGGCGACGATTGTGCCATCGGCGATATGGTTTCGACGGTTTTTTCAATGAAATAACTGGAACGTCTTCCGACAGGATGGCGAGTATTTTGCGGCAATATGCCGTCAGGGGGCTTCCGGCGGATATGAAGGACGATGCATTCGTACGGAAGGCATCGTTTTCGAAAAAACAAAACAAGCGCCTGAAAAAACCGGTATATCGGGTGAATACCGGTATGACACAGTCGAAAAACCGTGGTTTGGCATGCCGGAATACGGGCGGTTTTTCCCTTGATGGTTCCGGAAAACGCAAGTTGCCGATGCGGACAAGGGCAAATCGTGACAGGTATTGTCCACGATGAGGGCGCGAAAAACCATCCTCATGGATCAACCATGATGCCAGGGTACCCGAATGCATCCGGGTACGGGAATATCACGCGCGCGAACCGATCAGAAAGGCTGGATCGTCGGTTCGGTGCAATAGGCGTGGAATTCGTCGAAGCGCGTAATCAGGCAATCGCCCCATCCCGATGCATATCCTCTTTTCATTTTGAAGATACGATTGCAGTACTGTTCGCGGTACACCAGCCAGCCCTTTGTTCTTTTGAGAATCGTGATCTTGTTGCGGTCCAGACAACCACATCCGCCGAAAAGGGTTTCGCCACCGTAAACCGCATTGTTCTTGAATCTGTGAATCATGATATGGGTTCTTCCTGAAGACTGAATCAAAACGAATGGTTTTCTAGTATAACGTTATTTTTTTGCAAAAAGACATATGATTTGACGATTTTGCGGTTTTTCATGACAGGATGCTCCGACATCGTATTGAAAGAGGGAATGATCCGGTTTTTTTTCGGAAAATCCAGACGGGCGCTATGGAGCGGTGCGCAAATGCCAGTTTATAATCGTTCGGGGTTTTTATGGATCGCACGAGATGAGAGGGGGTGACGATGAGGAGTACATGGGTATGCAGGCCGGACAAATTGCGTGACAGGGTCAATGCGGCGATCGACAGGAATCTCGAACGCAAGATGACCAGCGGGGTGGTGGTGCAGGTGTGTCATGACGGCAAGCTCGTTTACAGTCGTGCTGCCGGTCTTGCCGATATCGAGGCCGGCAAGACCATGCAGGAAAACACGATGTTCCGTCTGGCATCCATCAGCAAGGCATTGACCAGTCTGGCCGTTGCCGCGCTGATCGAACAGGGCAAGCTGGGTTTTGACGATCCGGTCACGAAGTGGTTGCCGTATTTCACACCGGCACTGGCCGATGGCAGCGTACCGGTCATAACGATCCGGCAGTTGCTTTGCCATATGTCCGGACTGGATTACCGCTGGTCGCAGACGGAAGACGGTCCTTATGCCAGGGCGGGTGTGTCGGACGGTCTCGATATCACCGGCCTGAGTCTGGAAGAAAACCTCAGGCGGCTCGCATCGGCACCCTTGCGTTTTGCGCCGGGCAGCGACTGGCTTTATTCGCTTGCGCCGGATGTGTTGGGGGCGGTTATCGGGAAAGCATATGGTACCGGTTTCGAAGCTGCCATGACAGAACTGGTGCTGAAGCCACTGGGGATGTCGGATACGGTGTTTCACGTATCGCCTGACGATCGTGAAAGGGTGGCGGCGCCTTACTATCTGGACAATGGGGTGCTGACACGCATGGCGGAGGACCAGTATCTGACCGATCCGGAAGGTCGTTATTTCCATTTTTCGCCGGAACGTGTGTTCAAAGAGAACGAGTATCCTTCCGGCGGTGTCGGTCTGACCGGTACGGCAGCCGATCTGATGCGCATGGTCGAGGCGATCAGAACGAAGAACGCGCCGTTCGCCTACAAGAAACTGATGACTCAGATGGCGATGAACCAGCTTCCGACAGGCAAGGAAGCGCGTCCGGGTATCGGGTTCTGTCTTGGCTGGGGCGTTCTGGTCGATCCCGTCGCGGCGGACAATACCCCGCAAGCGCCGGGTACGCTGGCATGGGGCGGTGTGTATGGCTCGAAATGGTTTGCCGATCCGTCGATCAGACTTTCGGTCGTCACCATGACGACGACGGCGCTCGATGAAGTCGTGGCAGTCGATATCCGCAATGCCATTTATGCCAGTTTCGGAAGATGACCTTCCCATCAGTCGCATAAAAAGACGGTCGCCTGCATGCGTATCACGCATGCAGGCGTTTTCGATGGTGTCATCACAGGATTCGGCGGCTAGCGATCCAGAAAAGTGGCGAACGAGTCAACCGGTTCACGTTCGGAGACAAGCCGGTTGATTGTCGCTTCGTTATCGGCATAGCCGACTGCCATGCCGGCCAGCACCATTTCTTCGGAAGCCAGTCCCAGCACATCCCGGATAACCTGGTGATAATCGCTCCAGTAAGCCTGAAGGCAGGTGTCCAGACCGTGGCTTTTTGCCGAGAGCATGATTGTCTGGAAAAATGCGCCGTAGTCGATGAAATTCGCTTTGGTCAGATCGCGGTGCAAGGTGAATATGAGACCGGCTGGCGCACCGAAAAATTGAAGATTTCTCCGGTGTTGTTCCAGTCGTCTTTCACGGTCTTCCCGTGCGATGCCGAGAAGACGATACATGTCGTGTCCCAGTTTGCGCCGGCGTGACAGATAGGGTTCAAGCGGCTTGTCAGGATAATAGGCGTATTCCGAATGGTGTTTTTCGGACTCCGTGTCGAAAGCGGCACAGACAGCATCAGTGAGTCTGTCGAGTGCGGGACCGGTCAGTACATAGACTTTCCACGGTTGTGTATTGGTGGTTGAAGGAGCGTGCATCGCCATTTCGAGCAGATGGCGCAACAGTTCGTGGGATACGGCATCTTTTTTGTAGGCACGGACAGATTTCCGGCTGGTGATGACGGTATCGACGGCGGACAGGTCAATGGCTGGCATGGTATGTCTCCTTGATGTGACGACCGGTTTTTTCAGGTTTCGTTGCCATTGTATGCGAAATCGGCATGGCTTGCCCTGAACTCACATGATATGCCTGGCGATCATCGGTCTTTCAGTTATAAAGCCAGATATAAAGGTTCAGGTACAGCGCGAAACCGATCCAGGCGATATAGGGGATGAACAGAAGGGCGGCGATTTTCCGTACTGGCCAGCTGCAGGCGATGTAGCAGACGGTTGTGCCGGTCAGGACGATCAGGCACAGCAACGCGCCGCCTGTGCTTTGGCAGATGAAAAACAGGTAACACCAGAGAAAATTGAGACCGAGCTGAAAGGCGAAAAGCAGCAATACCTTGTATTTTCGACGGTCATCGGCCAGCAGAACCAGTCCCATGGAAAGACCGGTCAGGA
>CAKQQG010000067.1 GCA_934270705.1 uncultured Oxalobacter sp.
GTTTCAGACCGTGCCGCAAGCGTTCGAGATCATTTTCTGGCAGGCGACCGGATTTCAGGTAACGCACGCGTACCAGATATTCCTTGTCGGTGGTGGATTGTTCACCGATCAGCTGTTTGGCAATACGGCCATCCTGCGTCAGAACGAGCAGACCGACGGAGTCGATATCAAGCCGTCCTGCCGGTACGAGATGGCGCAACTGTGATGGTCTGAACTTCTCTTTCGACGGGTCGTCTTTCCAGTGCGTCGCTTCGGAAATCAGGGAAACAGCCGGCTTGTAACCATCTTCAGCCTGTCCACTGACATAGCCGACCGGTTTGTTGAGCAAAATCGTCACTTTTCCGGCCTGCTCACGGGAAGCCTGTTTGTCAACCGTGATTTTCTGCTCAGGCAGAACCTTGCTGCCCAGCTGCGAGACGATTTTCCCGTCAACCCTGACCCATCCTTTTTCGATCCATTCATCGGCTTCGCGTCTGGAACAAAGACCCAGTTCGGACATGCGTTTCGAGAGGCGGACAGGTTCATTCATCGTTTCTGACCCATAGCATATATCAGTCGATTTTCAAAATATCGATCATATCCGTTTCAAACTGGATTTGCGCACGGGGATGCTGAAGCATTTCGCTGTCGATCAGGAAAACGTCCTCGATCCGCTCGCCCAGCGTCATGATTTTTGCTGTATGCAGATTGACCCTGTAGCGGCTGAATACCTGTGCGATCGAATAAAGCAGCCCCGTCCGGTCATTGGCGGTAATGGACAGCACAAAGCATTTTCCGCTGGCATCCGGGCGCAAATCGAGTGTCGGTGTGACCGGGAAAGAGCGAGACTTGCGCGACAGGCGAGGCTTGGACGGCGGTGGCAGTTCGTTAGGTGATTTCAGCAGTTCGGTCAGTTCATGCTCGACCAGTGAAATGATGTCCCGATAGTTTTTCTCGAATCCCTGGCGTGTGACCAAAAAGGTATCGAGCGCATAATCATGAATGGTTGTGTGAATCTTGGCGTCGAGAATACTGAAATTCTTGCGGTCGAAATAACTGCATATCCGTGCGAACAGGTCGGCGCGATCAAGCATATAGACCGTGACCTGCAATCCCTCGCCTATCGGCGACAGACGGCATTTGACCACCGGTTCCGATGAATTGGCGCGCCAGTACAACGTTCGGGTTTGCCATGCGATGTCCGATGCGTCATGACGGAGGAAATAGACGATATCGAGCTGTTTCCAGAAGGCGACATGGGCATCTTCCGGCAAACCGTACAATCGCAGGGTTGCCAGTGCTTCTTTCTGGCGTTTTTTCAGTTCATGATCGACCGAGATTTCTTCTCCTCCCAGTACTCTCAAGGTCAGATGGAACAGATCCTCAAGCAGTTTGCTTTTCCATGCGTTCCATATTTGCGGATTGGTTCCGCGAATGTCGGCGACGGTAAGAAGATACAGAGCGGTCAGATAGCGTTCATTGCCGACCCGTTCGGCAAAATCACGGATGACGTCCGGATCGGACAAGTCTTTTTTCTGTGCGAACTGGGACAAGGTCAGATGCTCACGAACCAGAAAGACGATCAATTTCGTATCGTCCTGGCTCAGACGGTGTTGCTTGCAAAACCGTCTTGCATCCTGCATACCAAGAAGTGAGTGGTCACCACCGCGTCCCTTGGCGATATCGTGGAACAAGGCGGCAACATACAGCAGCCAGGGTTTGTCGAAACTGGTCATCAGCTGGCTGCATAACGGATTCTCATGTGCGTACTCTGCCAGAGAGAAACGGTGCAGATTGGCGATTACCGTCAAAATATGCTGATCGACGGTATATTGATGAAACAGGTCGTGCTGCATCTGTCCCACGATCTTGCCGAAATTGGGCAGATATCGCCCCAGTATGCCCATTTCGTTCATATGTTGCAGGGCACGTGCCGCAAAGCGTGGCGATTTCAGTATGCGCAGGAAAAAGGACTGATTTGTCGAATCGTTACGGAAATTGCGGTCGATGTGGATTCTGGCATGCCACATGGCGCGCAGGGTCCGTGCCGTCATGTTTTTGAGATCCGAGCGTTGTGAAAGCAGATAAAACACTTCGAGCAATGCGGACGGATGATCGAGAAACATCTTGTCATCCGTAATATCGATATGGTTGTTGACTTCATTGAAACGGTCGTTGATCCGTACTGGCAGGCTGGGTTTCGGAAACAGCCGTGCATGCAGGTTTTGCAACAGGATGATGTTGAGTTGTGTGACGGTATGTGCTGCCCGATAGTAGCGCTGCATCATGTATTCGCTGGCTGCGCGACGATCCAGAAGCACTCCGTTTTTGCTGAACCGGAATGTTTCAGCTACCGGCATTTGCAGATCGAACAGCAATCTGTCCTCACAGCGCTGTGCCTGAATGTGCAGGCGGATCCTGATATCCTTGAATGCACGTTCTTTCTTGCGAAGTTGTTGTGCTTCCGCTGGCGTGATCAATCCGCGTTGTGCAAGCTCGTTCCATGAATTGCCCAGTTTCGCGGCTTTTGCCGCCCAGAGAATGACTTGCAGGTCACGTAGTCCACCCGGACTTTCCTTGCAGTTGGGTTCCAGACTGTATGGCGTGTCGCCAAGTTTGACATGACGTTGCCGTGTTTCCAGCATTTTGGCGATGAAAAATGCCTGCGCATTCATTTGTCCGTCATAACGCATTTTCATCCGGCGGAACAGTTGCCTGCTGCCTGTGATGTAGCGCGCTTCCAGAAGACTGGTCTGGATAGTGATGTCATGTGCCGATTCTTCCAGACATTCTTCGATAGTACGGACGCTGTGGCCTATCGTGAGACCGAGCGACCAGAAACACTGGATGAGCGTCTCGATTTTTTGTTGCAGTTCACTGTCAGGTGTCCGGTTCAACAAAATCAGGACATCGATATCCGAATGAGGATACAATTCACCGCGGCCATATCCGCCAACAGCAACCAGCACATGCTCGGATGGCAGTCCGGTTTGTTGCCATGCCTCGATCAGAATCCGGTCGACATGCTGGCATAGCGTCTTCAGGAGACGTTGCGGATGCGGAATGTCTTTATAGCTGTCAATTGCGGCATTCCGCAAGGCAGTCAGACGTTCTCTCAACGAATTGTCGGCGGATTTTTTCACTGTAGCTGGCTTTTCTTTTTGATGAAATGGGGCGGAGGAGGCATATCCGGAGAAACCGTCAGCACTTCATAGCCCGTATCGGTCACGAGTACCGTATGTTCCCATTGCGCAGACAGACTGCGGTCTTTTGTCCTGATTGTCCAGCCGTCAGGCATGGAACGAATCGCTTTTCCGCCTGCATTGATCATGGGTTCGATAGTAAAAATCATGCCCGGCTTCATTTCTTCCATGGTACCCTGACGACCGTAATGCAATACCTGTGGTTCTTCATGAAACTCGATGCCGACGCCGTGACCGCAAAATTCACGCACGACACTGTAACCGGCGTTTTCCGCATATTGCTGGATAACGTGTCCAATATCACCGAAATGTGCTCCCGGCCTGACGGCGTCGATGCCCAGCCACATGCTTTCATATGTGATCTTCGAGAGGCGTTTTGCCATGATTGAAGGTTCTCCGGCGAAATACATCCGGCTGGTATCTCCATAGTAACCATCCTTGATGACCGTGATGTCGATATTCAGCATGTCGCCTTTTTTCAGCAGTTTGTTGAAATTGGGAATGCCATGGCAGACTACGTCGTTGAGCGAAATGCATGTAGCTTTCGGATACGGTGTATATCCGGGCGGGCAATAATTCAACGGTGCCGGAATGGCACCATGATCGACGATGAACTCATGGCAGTGCTTGTCCAGCTCACCTGTGCTAATGCCGGGTTTGACGAATGGAGTAATGTAGTCGAGTACTTCGGCTGCCAGTTGACTGGCTTTGCGAATGCCTTCGATCTGTTCAGCATTCTTGATGTAAATCTTTGCCATGATGGGTTGTGTATCTGTCAGATAGGAATATGAAGTGTTTTTATTATAAGCCAGCCATCCTCGCAAGAAACACAACAGATACAATAATAGTTATGAAATGATCGGTATTCCTGCTATAATAACAAATTCAACCTGCACGAAATTCGGAAAGGTGGCAGAGTGGTCGAATGCGCCGGACTCGAAATCCGGTATACGGTAACCCCGTATCGAGGGTTCAAATCCCTCCCTTTCCGCCAATATATCAACGAC
>CAKQQG010000068.1 GCA_934270705.1 uncultured Oxalobacter sp.
GTCATGATGTGCCGCGCCCGAACGTCAGGGTTTTCACGCCGGCCGGACTTCCCAGCAGGCAAATATCGGCGCCACGTCGCGCGAAAAGGCCGACGGTGACGACTCCGGGGTAATTGTTGATTTCCGCTTCCAGTCCTGCGGGATCGGCGATTTGCAAGCCCGATACGTCCAGTATGTAATTGCCGTTGTCCGTGACGAATGGGGCATCGTTTTTCATGCGCAGTCCGGCATGACCACCCAGCGCGTCGAGTTTGCGGGCGATCAGGCGATAGGCCATCGGGATGACCTCGACCGGCAGCGGGAAACGGCCGAGCATGGCGACCTGTTTGGATTCGTCGGCGATGCAGATGAATTTGTCAGCCGCGGAAGCGATGATTTTTTCGCGTGTCAGTGCGCCGCCACCACCTTTTATCATGGCGCCGGAAGCCGAGATTTCGTCCGCGCCGTCGATATAAACCGGAATGGAATCGACTTCGTTGAGATCAAGTACCCGGATGCCGTGCGATGCGAGACGTTCTGCCGTGGCTTTCGATGAAGCGACCGTCGCGGGAATGCGATCCCTGATTTTCGCCAGTTCATCAATAAAAAAATTGGCGGTGGAACCGGTTCCAACGCCAATGACTTTTCCGTCGGGAATGTAATCGAGGGCGGCACGTGCGACGGAAAGTTTCAGTTCATCCTGGGACATGATTATCGAATAGGGCAATACCGGGTTGCAAAACGGCAAAATACGATATTTTGACCGGTTTTAACGTCAGATCATGCCAGTTTAGCCTGTAAGGTGTGGATAAGTCAATTTTTATCCGGTAAAAAAAGCATTCTTGCGCCAGCCCGACGATTCAGGTGCGGCATGGCAAATAACGTAAGAACATGCATGCCGGTTGACCGGATCAGTGACGGTTTTCGTTGTTTTCCGTTTTATTTTCTTCGTCGTGATCCAGTGTCTCGTACAGGGCGATTTGCAGCCTTGAATGGATGCGGACGAACCAGCGCCGCAGGACGAATACGATGGCGATGATGCAGAAGATAACCAGTATCAGCGATTCCCGTTTCGGCAGGATACTGGCGCTTAATGCCGAAAGGAAAAGCATGGTGCCGGTCAGAAACAGCAAGGGCAGAATTTCGCTGATGACACGGCGTACCGGCTGGGTGTGACGTCCGGTGACGCTTTCGCGGACGCTCATTTCAGCCAGCATCATCGACAACGCCTTGAATTTTCTGAATGCGGCGATCAGAAACGGCAGGGAGACTGCCAGCGTGGAACCCCAGATCAGGGACTTGCGCCAGTCGGCGTCATCTATCCAGGAAGCGAGAAATTCATCGCCCAGATTGACGGCGAGATATGCGCTGCACAAAAAGATGGCGATGACGACCGCCATGTTGATGCCGATCTGGATCAGGATGCGCTTGACCATATTCCAGATCACCGCACTGTTGCCATGCGGGTGCAGATTGTTGAGCCATTCGCCGTACAGGGAGACGATACGCGCCAGCGGGCGAGGCGTGAGCCTTGCCATACGTTTCGCCAGCGGGTCGGCGGCACGGATGAGGTAAGGCGTCGTCAGCGTGGTGATGGCCGATACGGCGACGGCGATGGGGTAGAGAAAATCGCTGGTGACCTTGTAGGCCATGCCGAGAGACGCGATGATGAACGAAAATTCGCCGATCTGCGACATGCCCATGCCCATGCGCAGCGAGGTGCGCCCGTCATTGCCGGCTATCATCGCGCCGATGGTGCAACTGACGACCTTGCCGATGATGACTGCACCGGCGATGATGAGGATCGGGGTGGCATACCGGACCATGATACGCGGGTCAAGCAGCAGGCCGACGGCGACGAAGAAGATGGCGGAGAACATATCGCGTACCGGAGCGATCAACTGTTCGATCCGGTGTAACTCGCGGGCTTCGGCCATGATGGCGCCGATCACGAAAGCGCCCAGAACCATGCTGTATTCGAGCTTGACGACAAGCAGGCAAAAACCGAAACACAGCCCGAGTACGGTTACCAGCAACATTTCATCGCTTCTGAACTGGCCGATATAGGACAATATGCGCGGCACGAGCAGAATGCCGACCAGCATGGCGACGACCATGAAAAGCGTCAGTTTGGAAATGGTCAGCGCCACATCGCTGCCGCTGACGGTACCGGAAATCGCCACGCCGGAGAGCAGGGCGATCAGGCCGATGCCGAGGATGTCTTCCACGATCAGGACGCCGAAAATCAGCTGTGCGAACCGCTCGTTTTTCATTTTCAGATCGTTTAGCGCCTTGACGATGATCGTCGTCGAGGAAATGGCGAGGATGGCGCCGAGAAACAGGGCGTCGAGATTGTTGTTCCAGCCCAGCCAAAGGCCGATCTGGTAGCCTATCCAGATCATGACCACGATTTCCAGTACGGCGGCGATCAGCGCCGTCGCGCCCACGCGCAGCAGCTTGCGGAAGGAAAATTCGAGCCCCAGCGAAAACATGAGGAAGATGACGCCCAGTTCGGCCAGTACCTTGATGGTATGTTCGTCATTGATCAGGGAAAATGGGGGCGTATGGGGGCCGACCAGCACACCCGCGGCGATATAGCCCAGTACGACCGGCTGTTTCAGACGGTGGAAAATGACGGTGACGACCGCGGCCACGATCATGATAACGGCCAGATCCTGAATGAATGTGATGACGCTGTCGTGCATAATCCGATCTGCTTACGGATAAAAAGAAAACCGGCGCTGGTATGCCGGAGAAAAAACGGCCGGCCGGCAATTTGCCGCCGGTTTGCCGTAACGTGTGCGAAACGGTGAAAAGCCCTTGCGGGCTTTTCACGAACCCGGTTACTGGGCGGCGATGATACGGGCGCGCTTGCCGTAAAGCACCATGACTTTCTGGCCGACGATAAACGCCGGGGATGGCCCCTGAACCAGCGTGAGGGTTTCGCCGTTGTCGGTCTTGACGACATATTCGATACCGGTCTGGTTCGTGACGCCTTTTTCGATGGCGGAACCGGCCAGCGCGCCGATGACGGCTCCGCCGATGGCGCCGAGCACGTGCATGCGGTCATTGCCGCCGATGGTCGAACCCGCTACGCCGCCGGCTACCGCGCCGGTCAGCCCGCCGATTTGCTGGGTGCCTTCGACATTGACAGGACGCGCGCTGATGATCACGCCGGGTACGCTACGGGTGACATCGCCTACGGCATCGACGGAATAGGTATCCGGACTGATATTGGTGGTACAGGCAGCCATCATCAGCGCCATCGCCAGTATGATGCCATATTGCAGTTTTTTCATTCTCATCCTTTCAGACTGTATGAAGTTCCGGACCGGAATAAAAATCTTTCACGGTACGGGACAACGATCATGAAAACAGATCATTCTCCAATGATACTGTAAAAAGCCCGTCAAGGCATTTGCGCGAGCGCATCGGCAAAACGCCGGCATACTGAAATATCGCGCAATTTGCGGTATCAGGTGAATTATCACGGGAAAATTATTTTAGTATAATAAAAACAGCGTGTTATTGTATCTTTCCTGACAAGGACACCCTTGTCCGTTTTTCGAAGGTCAGCCCATGTCCGCACCTGTTCAAGACAATTTGGAAAAAACAAAAGGAACGCAAGCCGATCCGGCAGTGACTGCGTCCGTCGCGGAAAACCCGATCGTCAACGCCAATCCCATCGTCAACCCCATCGTCAATGCGGGGCCGATCATCCAGAACGGCAATGCCGCCGGATCGGGCCCCATCATCGGCGGCGGCCCGATCGCGCAGCCTGACGAAGAATTTCAGGAATACATGTCGGCCGGATGTACCGCCGTCGTGCCGCCCGGCGCGCGCAAGATTTACCTGATCATGGTGACCGTGACCATGCTTGTCGGCGCAGGGATCGTGTATGGTCTTTTCAAACTGCTCGATCTGTAAGGCATGGCGATAGGGCAGAAGGCGGC
>CAKQQG010000069.1 GCA_934270705.1 uncultured Oxalobacter sp.
GTTTGCCGGAGTAACCTTTCCATTCGCCTGCATGCACTTTCTCGGTAAACAGACGCATCTTTTCCAGTACCGACTGGATATCCGCAATGATGTTTTTGCCATTGACCATGACCGTTTCGCTGCGCGGTGCGCGCAATGCCGTATGCAATACGGCACGATGTTCTGATGTATTGATTTCATCGCCGCTGAACATGGCTTCCCGCTTCTCTTCCAGGTGGCATTGCCGTGACAGTTCAAAAAGCAGTTCCATCGTTTCATGTGTCACGAAATTTTTCGAGAAATCGAGAAACAGTCCGCCGGCTGTCAGCGTCATGGCGGGAAAACGTTCCGGATGATTTGCAAAGAGTGTTTTCAATGACCATGTGCGGGCATCTTCAGCATGTTTTGCAAGTTTGCGGAAGGCGGCAGTATGGGCGAGACTGGTTGTGTTCATGGCAAAGAGCAGGATAAAAAGTTGTCACTGTATGTGCGGAGAAGGTTTGGTAACAATCATTTGACACTATAAACCGGATTTTGTCTGACGCGGCGATATCACGGGAAAACCACCGGAAAAAACGTCAATGACGGAGTCGATCCGGCAAACGGGAAACGTCTGATCGGAAAACGATCACGATATGACACGACATAAAAGTGTGTCTGTTCGGAAAAGAATATATTTGTCAGGATGGGCAACACAGGGAAATACACCAGAAGCAGTTGTTTTTGAACAACAGCAAGTGATGGATATTGTGCAGATAATTCTTTTGAGGATATAATGACATTTTTAGGCGCGTAGCTCAGCTGGTTAGAGCACTACCTTGACATGGTAGGGGTCGTTGGTTCGAGTCCAATCGTGCCTACCACTTACCGTAAATGCCGTGCTGCACAGCACGGCATTTTTTTTGTCGGTATTCATGTACGACACCTGTTGTTTATGATTATGCAGGAACGGGATTGCGAAAGGTGTCGGGTATGGTATGTCTGTCCGCAGAACGCGGACGGTATCGCACATTGCCGTTTTTTGATCAGGTGCACGTTTTTTTGCGCTTCTGTGCTAAAGTTTGTGTTTTGTGATGTTGATCCGAAAAAACGGATCTGTCTGTAAGGGTAAACCGGTTGCCGGATGACCGGCGAGCGCGGCAGTGCCGCGTTTGTTTTTTGTTGCGAATGATTTATGACGGTCTTGTGCCGTCTTTTTGTGTTGGATTTGGAGATCAAGATGATTTCAGTTCGGCTTCCCGATGGCTCGAAACGGGAATTCAGCGAGCCGGTGACGGTTGCACAGGTGGCGGCATCTATTGGAAGTGGATTGGCCAAGGCTGCCTTGGCAGGCAGGGTCAACGATAAACTGGTCGATACATCGTACATGATCGACAAGGATGTCGATCTGGCGATCGTGACTGACCGGGATGCGGATGGTGTGGATATCCTGCGGCATTCGACGGCGCACTTGCTGGCTTATGCCGTCAAACAGTTGTATCCGGATGCACAGGTCACGATCGGGCCGGTGATCGAAAACGGTTTCTACTATGATTTTTCGTACAAACGTCCTTTCACGCCGGAGGATTTGCAGGCGATCGAAAAGAAAATGACCGAGCTCGCCCGCAAGAACGAACCGGTCGTTCGTAAAGTATTGCCGCGCGATGAAGCTGTCGCCTACTTCAAATCGATCGGCGAAGATTACAAGGCGGAAATTATCGAATCCATTCCGCAAAACGAGGATGTCTCTCTTTATACCAGCGGTGCTTTTACGGATTTGTGTCGTGGTCCGCATGTGCCGGCGAACGGCAAGCTGAAAGTGTTCAAGCTGATGCGGGTTGCTGGTGCATACTGGCGTGGCGACTCCAAGAACGAAATGCTCCAGCGGATCTACGGTACCGCCTGGGCCAAGAAGGAAGACCAGGACGCCTATCTGCATATGCTTGAGGAAGCTGAAAAACGGGATCATCGTCGCCTGGGACGTGCGCTGGATCTGTTCCATTTCCAGGACGAGGCACCGGGTCTGATTTTCTGGCACGCCAAGGGCTGGACGATCTGGCAACAGGTGGAACAGTACATGCGCAAGGTGTATCAGGACAATGGCTATCAGGAAGTGAAGGGGCCGCAGATTCTGGATCGCTCGCTTTGGGAAAAGTCCGGTCACTGGGACAACTACAAGGAAAACATGTTCACCACGGAATCGGAAAATCGTGTATATGCCATCAAACCGATGAATTGTCCGGGACATGTTCAGATTTATCGCTCCAGTCTGCATTCCTACCGTGAATTGCCGTTGCGTTACGGGGAATTCGGCCAGTGCCACCGCAACGAACCGTCCGGCTCGCTGCATGGCATGATGCGCGTTCGTGGTTTCACGCAGGATGACGGCCATATTTTCTGTACGGAAGACCAGATTCTGGATGAATGCGTAGCCTTTACGGACTTGCTCAAGAAGGTTTACCGCGACTTCGGTTTCACCGACATCATCTACAAGGTCGCGACCCGTCCTGAAAAGCGGGTCGGTTCCGACGAAGCATGGGACAAGGCGGAGAATGCGCTGATCGAGTCGCTGAAACGTTCCGGTTGCGACTATGAACTGTCTCCGGGAGACGGTGCGTTCTACGGACCGAAGATCGAATATACCTTGCGCGATGCCATCGGTCGTATGTGGCAGTGCGGCACGATCCAGGTCGATTTCTCGATGCCGATGCGCCTGGGTGCCGAATATGTCGCGGAAGACAACACCCGCAAGATACCGGTCATGATTCACCGTGCGATATTGGGTTCGCTGGAGCGGTTTATCGGGATTCTGATCGAAAATCATGCTGGTGCGATGCCCTTGTGGCTGGCTCCGGTTCATGCAGTGGTTCTGAATATTTCGGACGGGCAGTCGGAATATGCGAAAAGTGTTGTCGAAACAATGAAAAAAGCGGGTTTCCGGGTTGAAGCCGATTTGCGAAACGAAAAAATTACCTATAAAATACGCGATCATTCCGTAAACAAGGTGCCTTATTTGCTGGTTGTCGGCGATAAGGAAAAGAATGGAAACACGGTTGCCGTTCGTGCGCGTGGCGGTGTCGATCTTGGTGTGATGGCGGTCGATGAACTGATGGCGCGTATGGATAACGAAATCAGGGCCAAGCAGTGATTTTTCCTTGAACGGCATCTTTTGATTTGATAAGCAGGGAGTCAACATAGCTACTGACAAGTCTCATCGCATCAACGGCGAAATTACGGCTCAGGAAGTCCGCCTGCTGGGTGTGGACAATGAGCAGGTGGGTATCGTAAGTCTTCAGGAGGCGTTCAGGCTGGCTGAGGAAGCCGATGTGGATCTGGTGGAGATCGCGCCGAATGCCCGTCCTCCGGTATGTCGTCTTATGGATTACGGCAAGTTCAAGTATGCCGAGCAGAAAAAGGCGCATGAAGCCAAGTTGAAGCAGAAAGTGATTTCCGTCAAGGAAATCAAGTTCCGTCCCGGTACAGACGAGGGGGACTACAATATCAAGCTGCGCAATCTGGTCAAGTTTCTGGAAGACGGAGACAAATGCAAGATCACGTTGCGTTTCCGCGGGCGTGAGATGGCGCATCAGGATATCGGTTTCAGGATGCTGGAACGTCTGAAGCAGGATCTGGAGCCTTACGGTCAGGTCGAGCAGTTTCCGAAAATGGAAGGTCGCCAGATGGTGATGGTGATGGCTCCCCGCAAGAAAAAATAGAATCTGTTTCCGCCGCCTGCGGGCGGCGGGATGGGGACAGCGGTTTCGCTGTAAA
>CAKQQG010000070.1 GCA_934270705.1 uncultured Oxalobacter sp.
TCTTGCCATGGTCTACGTGACCAATTGTTCCTACGTTTACGTGCGGCTTCGTCCGCTCATACTTGCTCTTTGCCATTGTCAACTCCTAATCATGAAGAGAATACCAAGACCACGTCCATTTTGCGCTGAAAAACGCCCACGTCCTGAAATCACAATCTGTGGTGCCCTTGACGTGGATTGAACACGTGACCTCTCCCTTACCAAGGGAGTGCTCTACCACTGAGCTACAAGGGCAGCAAATCCTATCTGCAAAAGAAGATGGAGCGGGCGAAGGGAATCGAACCCTCGTCTTAAGCTTGGAAGGCTTCGGCTCTACCATTGAGCTACACCCGCACTCGCCTGACCTTCTTTTGCAACAATCTTTGGTGGAGAGGGCTGGATTCGAACCAGCGTACTCGTTAGAGGGCAGATTTACAGTCTGCTGCCATTAACCACTCGGCCACCTCTCCGCAGAAACTCCGGATTATGTCAGAAGATCCCGAACAAGTCAACGGGAAAATTCCAGATCAACAATTATCACCCGGCTTAAAATAGCATTATACGCCATTAATCCCGTCACACGCCATTCATTTGCAAATGTTCATCACAATAATCTTCCGATGGAGCAAAAAAACGACAAAATGGCAAATACCGGTCATATTATCCAGTCAGCCATTTATTGGCTGACTACGATATCCACATCTCACCGGCGATGCGGCGGCAAATGCGGATGCCCCCTGTGAACCGGTCTGTACCGCACGAAACGCGGTGCGGGATGTGGTGTCATTATCACGGTTCCTGCCACATACGGATAAGAATATATTCCGACAGACGCCGGTACGACAGGACCCGGTATTACGGGTACCGAATACGTCACAACTGGCGGTGGCGCCATGACCGGCACACCGATATTCAGTGAGAAATGTGTATCTCCGGCGTTTGCGGACATGGACAGACAAAGCGCACCGCAACCAAGACACACACCCAGTATCCGTGTAAAAATTTTCCTGCATTCCATTTTGACCACCTTTCATACAGTCATCGTTGCTGTCTTTAACCTTAATCGGAGCCAGACAGCCAATCCAGACACTGACTGTAAAAGGTGTAACTTTGTATTACCGTATCACACCGATTTTCCCGGAAAACGCTACCCTTCAAACGCACATGCAGCGATAATAATTTGTATTATGGACAAACTTTCCTCATGACGCACTTATGACACAGGAACAAAAACCCAAAAAAACCGGCTGGATGACGACCTTTCTGAGAGCGTTGGCCATCTTTTTTTTCATCATGAGCATCTATTATTTTGCCAAGGCCTGGCTTTTCTGATCGCGCGAATCGATACGCACACCAGTCATCCGTTGGCATATGTCCAGCTCAGCAAGTAATTCATCATTTCACGCGCACGCCCTGCCTCCGGATGATTGACCAGACAGACAACCAGATAACGTCTCCCGCTTTTTGCCAGCACATAACCTGCAACAGCCCTGACATCCTTTATCGCACCTGTCTTGACATGCGCCTTTCCCGCGATTTCATCATCACGCAGGCGTTTCGACATCGTCCCGTCCCGACCG
The DNA here is from genome assembly GCA_934270705.1 of uncultured Oxalobacter sp. GTDB lineage: Bacteria > Pseudomonadota > Gammaproteobacteria > Burkholderiales > Burkholderiaceae_D > Oxalobacter. The sequence goes on from CAKQQG010000070.1 coordinate 1,560, forward strand.
ACCAGCGGCAACGACGCCATCAACTCCGGCATCACCGGCGACTGGTATGCTGCCATCAGTATTTTCGCCATTGTCGCCGGTGCGATTTTTTCCTCTCGCGAAAGACCGGATCCGTTTTCGATTGTCAATTCACCAACAGCAATTCCCTTGCCAGAAAGCCAGTCACGTATCACCCGAGCACCATCTCTCTCTGTCACTCCCTGCCCATAAACGGACTCACCCAATGACAACAGCAACTGACGGGCCATTACATTATTGCTGTACTTGTTGACGGCATTCACGATAACGCCAAGTTCAGGAGAAACCCATTCCGCAACCAGACGTGCATTGGGCGGTACACTTCCTTCAGCAAACCGACCGGAAAATATTCCACCCGATTCACGCCATAACCGGACAAACACACTTTCGAAATAGCGCAAGTCACTCATCTGGTACGGATGAATTGACCATACCATTTCGCCGCATGACAAGGGGTATTCCCCTTCAAAATACGCGACCCGGTCATCGAAATACACCGTTATCCCGCTTTGCCAGTCACCACATTCCGAACTGCCGGCAACCGGCGGAACAACGGTAACCTGATCCATACGCGGTTCCATAAACACCTTCACACTATCCTGCGCCATATCCGGCACGAACCGCACATCGATTTTCTTTCCATTCAGCAACAATCCGTTCGGCCCCGCGTTATAAGGTTTTAACGGCGCTTCATCAAATGCGGCCGCATCATAATTCCGCACCCCGAACACACTCTTATCCAAAATGACATCACCACGAATCTCTCGTATCCCCAAATCCTGGATTTTCCGCACAAACTGCCACAATTCAACCTGGGAAAAAGACGGATCGCCACTCCCGCGGATAAACAGATCGCCATCCAAAACGCCGTTTTCCAGAATACCCGTCGTATAAGCCCCCGTTTTCCAGACTTTTGAAGGCCCCAACAATTCCAGCGCGGCATACGTTGTCACAACTTTCATCGTCGAAGCCGTATGAAATGCCTTGTCTGCATTAAGCGACACGATCGGCCCGCTTCCGTCCAGCGGCTCGACGACAATACCGACAGCCTCATCAGGAATGCCTGTCCGCGCAATCGCATCCTGCAACTCGTCCGGCAATACAGTCGCCATTGCCGCACCTGCAGACAGAATAATCACCACTGCCAGACATACATGCGCGAACCATCCCGGCACGTCTGCCATCCTGGACCTCACTTCATCATTGTCATATCCACCATTCATTTCCGCATACCCGACCATAATCTACAATCTGCCGAAGCACGATATCGCACAGCCCACCGTCGTTCACAAGCCTGTTTCTCTATTTTCCAACAAAAAACCGACCGGTTTCAGCCTGTTACAAAAAACTGCATCCGCACCAGTTGTTTTTTTGAACGGAACAGTTTATATTGAGAATCGTTATCATTCATATCAATGAATCCGAACCGATTTCCGTTACCGAAATTTTTCTGACATGTCACAACAACCATCCGTCACACAAGGCGCCAACGTTATCAGCAATCTGGCACAACTCCGGAAAGGAGAGTCTGCCACCATCATCGGACTGGTAGATGACTCGACTGCAAATGGCGCCTTCATGAAAGCTCGGTTACAGGAACTTGGCTTCCTGCCTGGCGAAAGCATTTATGTCCATGCCGAGGCCTTTCCGGGACGCGATCCCATGGCCATCAGGATAGGAAACTCCATCTTCGCGCTTCGCCGCCTGGAGGCCGCCAACATCTACATTATCAAAAACGGTCATGAATCCGCCTGAACGCGAATCCGGAACCGAACAAACCAGCCATCCCATCCACTCCATCGTTCTGGTGGGCAACCCAAACAGCGGAAAATCGGCGCTTTTCAACCGCCTGACAGGCGCACACCAGAAAGTCGCCAATTATGCGGGTGTCACTGTCGAAAAGAAAGAAGGGGATTTTGTTCTTCCATCCGGCAAAAGCCTGCACGTCACGGATCTTCCGGGCATATACAGCCTGACCCCGCTTACACAAGACGAGGCTGTCACACGACAAGTACTACTTGGCGAATCCGGTGAAACACCAATGGATCTGATCGTTTTCGTTGCCGATGCCACCAATCTCAGACGAAGCATGAAGCTGATTCTGGATG
>CAKQQG010000071.1 GCA_934270705.1 uncultured Oxalobacter sp.
GAATAACGGCCAGTCCCGGTGTTTCGCCGGCAGCCGTGAGTTTTGCTGCGCGTTCGGCGATATCCTTGCGAAGTTCTCTGGCCAGATCGTTTCCGTTGATAATTTGGGCAGTCATGTTCTCTGATGAATAAAAAAAACCGTTGAAAAAATATTATACGATGATAATTGTCGTCCGTTTCTTGCGCTTGACAGCAAGTAAACCCTATACGCTACACGAAAAAACGCTTTTTATGAAGGGGTTGCGCGTTTTTTGTTCGGTATCTGTGTGAGCGGTCACTTTTTCCCTGTGTACGGGCAGGTCTGGCGGATTTATGGTTTATCATTTTTTCAAAGGCTTGCTTTTTTCGGTTTTCGTTCCGTTTCTCGATACAGGGAGGAGTTTATGGCGAATCAGCAGGATGATGTTTTCATTCACTATCAGGATCCGGATGAGCAGGAAACGTCGGAATGGATAGAAGCATTGCATTCCGTGATCGAAAACGAAGGGCCTGAAAGGGCGCATTATCTGATGGAGCGCATGGCCGATGTCGCCAGACAAAAGGGCATCAACCTTCCGTTTTCCAGCAATACGGCCTATATCAATACCATCCCGCCCGACCGCGAACAGCGTTCTCCCGGCAATATGGCCTGTGAAGCACGTTTAAGAGCTTGGATGCGCTGGAACGCCATGGCCATGGTGGTCAGGGCCAACCGTGACGGCGACAATCTGGGGGGGCATATCGCGTCGTTCACGTCGGTCGCTACCATGTTCGGTACCGGATTCAACCATTTCTGGCGTGCACCGACCCAAGAGTTCGACGGCGATCTGGTGTATTTTCAGGGGCATTCCTCTCCTGGAATTTATGCACGAGCCTTTATCGAGGGACGTTTGTCGGAGCAACAGCTGGAAAATTTCCGGCGTGAAGTCGGCGGCAACGGTCTGTCGTCCTATCCGCATCCCCGGCTGATGCCCGGTTTCTGGCAGTTCCCCACGGTTTCCATGGGACTGGGGCCGCTGATGGCCATTTATCAGGCACGCTTCCTGAAATACCTGCATGCGCGCGGCATTTCGGATACGACGGGCAGAAAGGTCTGGGTATTTTGCGGCGACGGCGAAATGGATGAGCCTGAAGCGAAAGGCGCGATCAGTCTTGCTTCGCGGGAATCGCTCGACAATCTGATTATGGTGGTCAACTGCAATTTGCAGCGTCTGGACGGGCCGGTTCGCGGAAACGGCAAGATCATTCAGGAACTGGAAGCGGATTTCCGTGGTGCGGGCTGGAATGTCATCAAGGTGATCTGGGGCAGTGACTGGGATGAATTGCTGGCGCGTGATCGTGACAATATCCTCAAAAGAGTCATGATGGAAACCGTCGATGGGGAATACCAAAGCTACAAGGCACGGGATGGTGCCTATGTCAGGCAGCACTTTTTCGGCAAGGATCCGAGACTGCTGGAAATGGTCAACAACATGTCGGATGATGAATTGTGGCGTCTGTCTCGTGGCGGACACGATCCGCAGAAGGTGTATGCCGCGTACAAGGCCGCGCAGGAACATACCGGACAGCCGACGATCATCTTGTGCCAGACCGTCAAGGGGTACGGGATGGGAGACGCCGGCGAGGCATTGAATATCGCCCATCAGGTCAAAAAGCTCAATGACCGTACCATCCGGACATTGCGTGACCGGGCAGGTGTTCCGATTCCGGATGACAGGCTTGACGAAATACCGTTTTACCGGCCGCCTGAAGATGCGCCGGAAATGGTTTATCTCCGCGAACGCCGCGAAGCACTGGGCGGATACCTGCCACAGCGTCGCCAGAAAGCCGATGAACGGTTGCCGGTGCCACCCCTGTCGGCTTTCGATGTGCTGTTGGAACCCACGCATCCGGGACGTTCGATTTCCACCACGCAGGCATATGTTCGCGCGTTGGGTATTTTGCTCCGTGCGCCGGAACTCGGACGGCGGATCGTTCCGATCATGGTCGATGAATCCAGAACGTTCGGTATGGAAGGTCTGTTCCGGCAAATCGGCATTTACAATCCGAAAGGCCAGTTGTACGAACCGGTCGATTCGGATGAAGTCATGTATTACCGCGAGGACAAATCGGGGCAGATTTTGCAGGAAGGCATTACCGAGGCTGGCGGCATGGGTTCGTGGATCGCTGCGGCGACATCCTATTCCTCGAACAACCGGATCATGCTGCCGTTTTATACCTATTATTCCATGTTCGGCTTCCAGCGTACCGGCGATCTGATGTGGGCGGCCGCCGATATGATGGCCAGAGGTTTTCTGATCGGCGGTACGGCGGGACGGACGACGCTCAACGGTGAAGGTTTGCAGCATGAGGACGGACAAAACCATGTATTCGCCGCCACCATTCCGAATTGCATGCCCTACGATCCGGGGTTCGCGCATGAAGTGGCTGTCATCATACAGGACGGCGTCAGACGTATGGTCGGCGAACAGGAAGACGTTTTCTACTACATTTCCGTCATGAATGAATCGTATCCGCAACCCGGCATGAAACCCGGTCAGGAAGAAGGCATCATCAAGGGAATGTATCTGTTGCAGGAAGGTGAGAGGGCATTGCCGCATCGTGTGCAGCTGCTGGGTTCCGGTGCGATCACGCATGAAATGTTGTCGGCGGTCGAATTGCTGAAAGAGGACTGGAACGTGGCGGCCGATATCTGGTCTGTCACATCGTTTACGATGGTGGCGCGCGAAGGTCATGAAATCGCCCGCTGGAACATGATGCATCCTGAAGAAACACCGAAAGTGCCTTATGCCTCGGAATGTCTGGCGAAAACAGACGGGCCGATCATCGCCGCCACGGACTATGTCAGATTGTTTGCGGAGCAGATACGGGCATATATACCGGAAGGTCGTTCCTATACCGTCTTGGGGACGGATGGTTTCGGCAGATCGGATACACGTGCCAATTTGCGGAGATTCTTTGAAATCGACCGGTATTACGTCACGGTCGCCGCGCTCGATGCCCTGGCGAGAGTGGGGGAAATTCCGGCGGAAACGGTAGCGCAAGCCATCGAAAAATATGGCATGGACAGCGAAAAACCGAACCCGATCATCATGTGAGCGGTGTGGCATGCGTAACAGGCCACAGGTAGCGTGGTGACGCATGCAGACCGGAAAGGATACGAAAAATGAAGACAGTGGAAGTGCGTGTGCCGGATATCGGCGACTTCAGGGATGTGGAAGTCATTGAACTGATGGTTGGCGAGGGTGACCGGATCGCACGGGATCAGTCGCTGGTGCTGGTGGAGTCCGACAAGGCGAGTATGGAAATTCCGTCGCCGCAGGCGGGTATTGTCCGTGAAATGAAAGTCAAACTGGGTGATCGTATATCGGAAGGTTCGTTGTTGCTGTTGCTGGA
>CAKQQG010000072.1 GCA_934270705.1 uncultured Oxalobacter sp.
GTTCCACCGAAGAAGAAAAAATAATGGTGGGCATTGTTTTAATGAAGTGATTCATTAGACATGAACAGGATGGGTGGAAAGACCACCGCCCATCCATTCTTTTTGAAGGACGAGTATGAATATTCATGAATACCAGGGAAAAGAAATTTTGCGCAAGTATGGAGTGACCACTCCCCGTGGATTTCCCTGCTTTAGCGTTGACGAAGCTGTCGAAGCCGCAGAAAAACTGGGTGGCAATGTCTGGGTCGTCAAGGCACAGATTCACGCCGGCGGTCGTGGCAAGGGGGGTGGTGTCAAGGTGGCGAAGTCCATTGACGAAGTCAGAAAATACGCAACCGAAATTCTCGGTATGACACTGGTAACACACCAGACCGGTCCGGAAGGTCGTGTTGTAAAACGCCTCCTGATCGAAGAAGGCGCTGATATCAAGAAAGAATACTACGTCGGTATGGTCATCGACCGTGCCACACAGCGGGTAGCGTTGATGGCGTCTTCGGAAGGCGGCATGAACATTGAAGATGTCGCACGCGATACCCCGGAACTGATCCACAAGGTGTTTATCGATCCGTCCACCGGACTGACTGATGCGGAAGGCGAAGATATCGCGCGCAAGATCGGTATGCCGGAAGCTGCGGTCAAGGAAACCTGCAAGTTCATGCAGGGGCTGTACAAGGCTTTCGTGGAAACGGATGCTTCACTGGCCGAAATCAATCCGCTGGTTCTTACCGGAGACAATCGTGTGCTCGCTCTGGATGCCAAATTCAATTTCGACTCCAATGCGTTGTATCGTCATCCGGAAATCCAGGCTTATCGTGATCTGGATGAAGAAAATCCTGATGAGATCCAGGCATCCAAGTTCGACCTGACTTATATTTCACTGGATGGCAATATCGGGTGTATGGTTAACGGCGCAGGTCTTGCCATGGCAACCATGGATATTATCAAACTGTATGGCGGTTCTCCGGCCAACTTCCTGGACGTTGGTGGTGGCGCTACGACCGAAAAAGTCACCGAAGCCTTCAAGATCATGCTGTCCAATCCGAATGTCAAGGCTATCCTGGTCAATATTTTCGGCGGCATCATGAGATGCGATGTCATCGCCAATGGCGTGGTGGCAGCAGCCAAGCAAGTTGCCCTGAAGGTACCTCTGATTGTACGTCTGGAAGGTACCAATGTCGAACAGGGTAAGGAAATTCTGGCCAAGTCCGGTTTACCGATTATCTCTGCCAGCGGCATGGCTGATGCTGCACAAAAGGCGGTTAACGCAGCAAAGGGTAACTAATTATGTCTATTCTGATTAACAAGAACAGCCGTGTCATCGTTCAGGGTCTGACCGGTAAGACTGGTGCATTTCATACTGAAATGTGTATAAATTATGCGTTCGGCAAGGAGTGCTACGTCGGTGGTGTCACCCCCAAAAAAGGTGGTACGACCTTCCTGAATCTGCCGGTTTTCAATACCGTCAAGGAAGCCAAGGAGCAAACCGGAGCAACCGTTTCCGTCATCTATGTTCCGCCTCCGTTTGCCGCTGCAGCCATTGATGAGGCTGTGGATGCTGGTATCGAATTCGTCATTTGTATTACGGAAGGTATTCCGGTTGAGGATATGTTGCGTACCCGCTACAAGATGCAGGGAAAGAATACCATCCTTCTTGGACCGAACTGCCCGGGTATCATTACACCGGATGAACTGAAGATCGGTATCATGCCGGGGCACATTCACAGAAAAGGTTCCATCGGCGTCGTTTCCAAGTCCGGTACGCTTACGTACGAAGCCGCCAGCCAGCTGGCTGAATACGGTCTGGGTCAGTCCACGGTTGTCGGTGTCGGCGGCGATCCGATCAATGGTCTGAAACATATCGATGTGCTGAAGATGTTCAACGATGATCCGGAAACCGAAGCAGTGATCATGGTCGGCGAAATCGGTGGTAACGATGAAGAAACCGCGGCACGTTGGGCCAAGGACAACATGAAGAAACCGATCGTCGGTTTCATCGCCGGTGTGACTGCGCCTCCCGGAAAACGGATGGGGCATGCAGGTGCCATTATTTCAGGTGGCAAAGGTACGGCACAGGAAAAACTGGCAGTGATGGAAGAATGCGGTATTACGGTTACCCGCAATCCGGCTGAAATCGGCAAGACGATGAAAGCTGTCCTGAGTAAGAAGTGATAATCGCTGAAAAGCGAAAGCCCGGCCAGGCCGGGCTTTTTTTATGGATGCGATCTTTAGAAATGACCGGTTTCGAGATAGTTACCCAGACACTGCAAACTATGCAAGACACTTTTTTGCCTGATCTCGGTACGTGTTCCGGTAAACAGTTGTTTGTCTGTACTGAAAGTACCGGTTTGTGTGGCGAAACCGAAGCATACAGTACCGACGGGTTTTTCAAGGGATCCTCCATTGGGGCCCGCGATACCGGTTGTGGAAAGTGCGATGTCACTTCCCGATACATTCAGTGCACCTTTTGCCATCGCCAGCGCGACTTTCTGACTAACGGCGCCTTGTTGTCTGATCAGGTCTTCCGGCACACCGGCCAGTTTTGTTTTTGATTCGTTGGAATAGGTGACAAGCCCGCAGTCGAACCATTCGGAAGCGCCAGGAATATCCGTTATCTGTTTGGCCAGACCACCGCCAGTGCAGGATTCAATCGTGACCAGTTTCAGTTTTTTTTGGGAAAGCAATGTGCCGATATACTGTGCAAGTTCAAAGGGGTTGTTGATCATGGCGGCTCCTTCTGAAAAAATTAGTTGGCCATCATGCAAGTTTTCCATAATGCAAAAACAAGCAGTGTGAAAAAAGCGGCGATGATGTCGTCGAGCATAACACCAAATCCACCGTGGATATGCCGGTCGAAGAAACGGATTGGCGGCGGTTTTGTCATATCGAAAAAGCGGAAAACGACAAAAGCGATACATTCCGTCAGAAATGAAGCCGGTGTCACGAACAACATGATCAGCCAGAAAGCGATGATTTCATCCCAGACCATGCTGCCGTCGTCCGGGCTGCCCAGTGCGTTGCCGGTAGCCTGACAGGTTTTGATACCGAGAAGAAAGCCGGCTATGCAGATGCATCCCCAGACGAGCGGTGTGAAGAGAGTCGGCCACACCAGAGTCAGGACATCATAGACGATCCATGCAAACAACGTTCCTGCCGTTCCCGGCATGACAGGTGAAAGACCGCTGCCGAATCCGAGTGAAACCAGATGAAAAGGATGCGAGCATAAGAAGGCGAAGTCCGGATTTCCTTTGCCTTTGGCAGGAATGTTCATTTGTTGTTTGTCAGAAAGTGGTCAAAGGAACGGCGAGAAAAAGATACCGGTTCGCCCTGACTGTTGCACAGGCGCAA
>CAKQQG010000073.1 GCA_934270705.1 uncultured Oxalobacter sp.
ACTGGAACAGGGCGTCGTCGAAGGTCGCCGGATTTACGGCAATCTCATCAAATACATCAAGATGACGACCAGTTCCAATTTCGGCAACATGTTCTCCGTGCTGGCCGCCAGCCTGTTTCTGCCGTTTCTGCCGATGGCAGCGATCCAGATCATCCTGCTGAACCTGATATACGACACCGTCAACATCGCCATGCCCTGGGACAGGGTGGACCAGACGTTTCTGGCCAGACCGCGCCGGTGGGACGCTTCCTCGATCGGTCGCTTCATGGTCAGGATCGGGCCGGTCAGCTCGGTTTTCGATATCGCCACGTTTCTTTTGATGTATTTCATCGTCTGCCCGGCTGTGGCGGGCGGATCGTTCGAAACGCTCGACATGGCCGGACAAGCCGTTTTCATCGCCGTGTTCCATGCCGGATGGTTCGTGGAATCCATGTGGACGCAGACACTGGTCATGCATGTCATCCGGACGGAAAAGGGCGTGTTTTCCGGAAACCGGGCATCCTGGCCTGTGCTGCTGGCTTCGGCGGCAGGTGTCGTCATCGCCAGCGTCATCCCGCTGACTTCGGCGGGACATGCGATCGGACTGGCGCGGTTGCCCTTGAGCTGCTATGGCTGGTTCGCCCTGATCGCGGCCGCCTACATGGCGCTGGTCGCGCTGGCCAGACGCGCCTATATCCGCAAATACGGGGAATGGCTCTGACGATGGCATACCGGAAAATTTCCGGTACGAAAAAAGCGTGACGGTTCAAAAAAACAGGCGTACCTGATAAAATTCCACGTTTCCGGAAAAACGTACACGCGGCTTTTCCGGAAACAGAATTTCCGGCGGGGCGCCCGCAAGGACGCCTGACCGCCATACGCATGGACAACCGGCGCACAGGCAAACCATCCGGTGTGTGCCGGTTTTTCCGTTAATGTGTCTTTCAAAAGAAGAACCCGACAAAGGAGCTGCAACATGAATATCTGGCACGACATCGCCGCAGAACGTGTCAAACCACAGGATTTTTACGCCGTCATCGAAATCCCGAAGGGCTGCAAGGTCAAATACGAACTCGACAAGGAAACCGGCATGCTGATGATGGATCGCGTGCTTTACACGTCCACCCACTATCCGGCGAATTACGGTTTCATCCCGAAAACCTACGCCGACGACCATGACCCGCTGGACGTGCTGTTGCTGTGTTCCGAAACGCTCGTTCCCCTCTCGATGGTCCGCTGCTTTCCCATCGGCGTCATCATGATGGAAGACGGCGGCGAAAAAGACGAAAAGATCATCGCGCTGCCTTACGGCGATCCGACCTACAACGGCTATGAAGACATCAGCGAACTGCCGGAACACATCATGAAGGAAATGTCCCACTTCTTCTCCGTGTACAAGGCGCTCGAAGGCAAGAAAACCTTCATCGAATCCGTCAAGGATCACAAGTGTGCCGAAGACATCATCGCTTCGTGCATCGCCAAATACCAGCAGGAATTTCCGCAGTACGCCAAATGACGTCCATCCGGACAGCTTGCCGTTTTGGCAGGCCGACGGCACACGGCAACACATCGATCGCCGGCCCCGCATCCATCGCGGCGCCGGCGGTTTTGTAAACCGTTTTCCCTTCTTGCCGTTAAACAGAAAAACACGCGCCTCACCCAACGGCAAAAGGCAGTCTGTCCGGCGCCCCCGATACGTAAAAAACGTACGGATTTGACCATACCGGAAAACGCCGCCGGCTCCATAAGGTACACTGGCGCAACGAAAACCGCCGATACACAAGACAGCCCCTGCCGGACGCATTCGCCTGCGGCAGCTTTACAGACAAGGGAGCACATGGCAGACCGACCGATACTCGACGCCAGAACGGCCAGAATATTGCCCTGGGTGGTCGCCGTCGCCTTTTTCATGCAAATGCTCGACGGCACGATACTCAATACCGCGCTGCCGACCATGGCAAAGGATCTCGACGCCAATCCGCTCCAGATGCAAAGCGTCGTCATCGCCTACATGCTGACGGTGGCCGTCATCATTCCCGCATCGGGCTGGCTGGCGGACAAATTCGGCATCCGGCAAATCTTCCTTTTCGCCATCGTACTGTTCACGCTCGGATCGCTCGCCTGCGGCCTGTCGCCCACGCTCGAAATCATCGTCGCCTGCCGCGTCATGCAAGGCATCGGCGGCGCGCTGATGGTGCCTGTCGGGCGGCTCTCCGTCTTGCGCGCCTATCCGCGCGAACAACTCGTGACCGTCATGAGCTTCATCACCATACCCGGACTCATCGGCCCGCTCATCGGCCCGACACTGGGCGGCTTTCTCGTCCAGTACGCCTCATGGCACTGGATTTTCTTCATCAACATCCCGGTAGGCATCATCGGCGTCATCGCCACCCTCAGATACATGCCGCATCTCCCGCGCGGCGGAGAACTCTATCCGTTCGACAAGGCCGGTTTCTTCATGTTCGGAACCTTCATGCTCGCCGTCACCCTCGGACTGGAAGGCATCGGCGAACTGCATCTGGCGTATCTGCCGATGATATTGCTCATCATCTTCGGGCTGGCCTCGCTGGCGGGATACGTCTTTTACGCGCGCGCCTCGGCCAGACCGCTGTTTTCCCCCGAACTCTTTTCCGTGCGCAACTTCGCCGTCGGCATCCTCGGCAACCTGTTCGCACGGCTGGGCAACGGCGCCATGCCGTTTCTCACACCGCTCCTGTTGCAAGTCGGACTGGGCTACTCGCCCATGCATGCCGGATTGTCCATGATTCCCATGACCGTGGGCGCGCTCATCGCCAAAAGCGTCGCCACCCCGCTGGTCAGACGCTTCGGATACCGCACGATCCTCACCGTCAATACCCTGTCTCTGGGCGCGATGATCGCCCTGTTTTCCCTGATCGGACGCGATACGGACTACTGGTTCATGCTGCTCATCTTCACCG
>CAKQQG010000074.1 GCA_934270705.1 uncultured Oxalobacter sp.
CCAGGAAGAAGGATGCGAACGTGATTTCGGTATCATGACGAAACGAATCGAGGGCAAACGCGGCAAAGTCGAAAAACTGATCGCCTGCCGTGTCGAACAGACAGGCGGAAAATATGTCGAAATACCCGGCAGCGAATTCGAGATTCCGGCGGATATGGTCATTCTGGCCATGGGGTTCGCAGGCCCTGCCGCACCGGTACTGGAAGCTTTCGGCGTCGAAAAGGATAACGCAGGCAACGCGCTTGCGGCGCTGGATGGGGAGGATCGTTTCAAAACATCTGTGGCCAAGGTGTTTGCGGCGGGAGATGTACGCCGAGGCCAGTCGCTGGTGGTCTGGGCCTTGCACGAAGGCAGGGAATGCGCCGATGCCGTCGATCGTTTTCTGACGGGGGACGCGCTTTAACAATCTGAAACAAATTTATGGCATGATTGAGGATATTTATCCGGCCTGTGCTGATATATTGCCGGAGATGAGGTAGTATTATTGCTGTTGCGCATGAATTTAATCCCGATACCGCCGGCGGCGGTATCGGCTTCAATCTTTTTTGACAGTTAGATCATGATGAAAATCGAAGGCAGTATCGTTGCATTGGTTACGCCAATGAATGCGGATGGCAGCGTTGATCTCGACAGTGCGCGCCGTCTGATGGACTGGCAGATCGCCGAAGGAACCGATGCATTGTCCGTCGTCGGCACGACCGGCGAATCGCCGACTGTGAATGTGGATGAACATGCCGAAATGATTCGGGTTGCGGTGGAACATTCCGGCAAACGGATTCCGGTCATTGCCGGAGCGGGGGGCAACTCCACCGCTGAAGCCATTGCGTTGACACGCTACGCGCAAATGGCAGGTGCCGATGCATCCCTGCAAGTCGTTCCCTACTACAACAAGCCTACGCAGGAAGGACTGTACCAGCATTTCAAAAGCGTGGCCGAAGCGGTCGATCTGCCGATGATTCTTTATAACGTTCCGGGCAGAACGGTTGCAGACTTGTCCAATGAAACGATTCTGAGATTGTCCGAGATACCCAATATCATCGGTGTCAAGGACGCCACCGGCAATATCGCGCGCGGTATCGATCTGCTTCGTCGTGTACCGGAAGGCTTTTCGGTTTATTCCGGTGACGATTCGACGGCATTGGCGCTGATGCTCTGTGGCGCGAAAGGCAATATCTCGGTTGTCGCCAATGTCGCTCCGAAAAACATGCATCTGATGTGCGCTGCCGCCATTCGTGGCGATGTCGAAACGGCTCGCAAGCTCAACAACATGATGGTGCCGCTGAGTCAACAGCTGTTTGTGGAATCGAACCCGATTCCGGTCAAGTGGGCATTGTCCGAAATGGGCATGATTCCGCCCGGCATCCGGCTGCCGCTTGTACCGCTGTCCGAAGGATGCAAGGAAGGCGTCAGAAAAGCGCTTCGGGAAGCTGGCGTGCAGGTCTGATTCGTATCTTGAAAAGTGGCAGTTAGTCTCCCTGAAAACAGTGAAGCCAGGAAGCTGAACGTATGGTGTTGAACAATAAAATCGGTCCGGTTCTGATCGGATCGTTGGCTGTTCTTGCATTGTCGTCATGCAGTTCGATTGACAGCATGCTTGAAGCCGATCGTATCGATTATAAAAGCGAAGCATCCAAGACACAGGGGCAGCGACTGGAAATTCCGCCCGATCTGACGCAGTTGCAGCGTGACAACCGTTATACCATTCCGGAAACCGGAACGGTTACGGCGTCCGACTACAATCAGCAGCGTCAGGAAGCGAGGCCAGGGGCAGCTGTCGGTGCTGTGGGCGGCGTGGTGGCACCCAATGAGGCGACGGATATCCGTATCGAACGGGATGGCAATCAGCGCTGGCTGGTCGTGAACCGTTCTCCGGAAGTGTTGTGGCCGCAAATCAGGGATTTCTGGCAGGACAACGGTTTTTTGATCAATATCGATTCGCCTGATACCGGGATCATGGAAACGGACTGGGCGGAAAACCGTGCCAAATTGCCTCAGGATATTATCCGCAAGACGATCGGCAAGGTGTTCGACGCGCTTTATTCGACCGGTGAGCGCGACAAGTTCAGAACGCGGCTTGAGCGCAATTCGGACGGCACGACCGATATTTTCATCAGTCACCGTGGCGCACAGGAGGAGATCGTCGGGGTGAACCGGGATACGACCATGTGGACCGCACGTGCATCCGATCCGGAACTGGAAGCGGAATTCCTCTCGCGTCTGATGGTTCAGTTAAGCGATATGAACCAGAAGGAAAAAGCCAGGGCCAGGGCGATTGCCGAACGCAAGACGGTGGTTCTGCCGTCCAGAGCGACCCTTGTCAAGGGCAACAACAGTTCCAAAGTCGTTGTGGATGAAACGTTCGACAGGACATGGAGGCGTGTCGGTCTGGCGCTGGATCGCGTCGGTTTCACGGTCGAGGATCGTGACCGCTCGAAAGGGCTGTATTATGTCCGGTATGTCGATCAGGACAGCGAAGCCAAGAATACGCCGGAAAACGAAAAAGGTTTCCTTTCGAATCTGTTCTCTTTCTCGACCAGCGAAAAACAGATCGAACGTTACCAGATCTCCATACAGGAAACCGGTGGCAAGAGCGAGATTTCGGTTCAGGATAGCAAGGGTTTGCCTGAGACGACTTCTACCGGTCGCAAGATCATGAATCTTCTGTATGAACAGTTGAGATAACATGTCGTCACAAGGTGGTTTTCCGTTGTGAAAGCAGCCAGTCTGGGAAGTGGTAGCAAGGGCAATGCATTGCTTGTTTCCGTCAGGAATGGTCTGACGGAAACGACGGTCATGTTCGATTGCGGTTTCGGCATCCGTGAGATCCAGCGGCG